>JBGGME010000463.1:0-5818 GCA_041288195.1 Hyphomicrobiaceae bacterium | reverse complement strand
CACAGCTTGTCGCCGATCCCGCCCATTTCGCCGACCTCATCCGTCAGGTAGGCGCGCGCGGCTCCACCGCCATCCACGGCGGTGTGCTCGCCGGGGCTGCCGAGGTCGCCAAGAACCGCGACGCGCGGCGGCTCAACCGTGTCGTCCTGCTGTCCGACGGTCAGGCCAATGTCGGTCCATCGCGGCCGGAGGAGTTTGCCGCGCTCGGTCGCCTGCTTCTGTCGCAGGGCATCTCTGTCTCGACCATCGGCCTGGGGCTCGGCTACAACGAGGACCTGATGCTGCAGCTTGCGCGCGCAAGCGACGGCAACCATGCGTTCGCCCGCGAGCCGACCGACCTCGTCCAGATCTTCAACAAGGAGTTCGACGATGTGCTGGGCTCGTGTGCGCAGACCGTCTCGATCGACATCGAGCTGAAGGCCGGCATCAAACCCGTGCGTGCCTTGAGCCGTGACGGCACGATCGAGGGCCAGCGGGCGAGCTTCACGCTGAACCAGGTCTATGCGGCAACCGAGCACTACGTTCTGCTCGAGGTAGAGCTCGACAAGTCTCAGGCTGGCGCCACCGAGCAGGAGCTGGGCCTCGTCAAGGTCGCCTATACCGCGCCCGATACCGGCGCCCGCCAGGCGCTCGAGGCTACCGTTCGCGGCCGCTTCTCTGACTCGGAGGCCGAGGTGAAAGCAGGCTACGACTCCAAGGTTGCGGAGGCCGTTGTCGAGCGGTAACGCGCGAGCGTGCGCGGCGCGCGGTCGAGCTGCAGGATCAGGGCAAGACCAAGGAGGCCCGCGAGCTGCTGCTGCAGAATGCGAGCGAGATCGGCAACCTCTTCGGCAGCATGGTGCCCTCGCAGCGCATGCTCGATCTGCAACAGAAGTACCAGGCGCTCGGTGTGCAGGCAGCTCCGACTACGCCGGCGCAGTTGAGCGTCGGCCGCAAACTGCTGCGCCAGCTCGACGCGGGAACGGCAGGCTCGGGCGTGCGGTACTGAGCGGTCAACACCCGCGATAGTCCTCTGACCGATGCAGTTTCTTGCGGGGCCACCTGTCAGGCCGCCCCGCTTGCTGTCGGGCACTCACTAGCAAATGTTGCGTCAAATTTAAGCGAGCCTTTACGCGGGTCCAAATAGGACTGTGCAGAGCCGGCCGGCACGAGGCCCCCCCGCCTCGACCCGAACACAACGGCTCGTCCAGTGCAAAAACCACAAAACTCGCTAGCGCCCGGACCTCGAGCCGGCGATCAACCCTCGTCAGCATCGAACGAAAATCCATCCCCCGCCGACGTGTTCGTCATCGATGACGAGGAAGGCATCTGCCGGTTCGTCGCCATGACGATCGAAGGCCTCGGCCTCGAGGCCGAGACCTACCACAATGTTCAAGAAGCCATCGCCGCCCTCGAGCGCGGCCATCCCGACATGATCTTCCTCGACCTGGCCCTCGAAGGCTCCGACGCCGTCGAGATGCTCCGCCTGCTGGGAGAAAAGCGCTACAGCGGCATCGTCCAACTGATGAGCGGCAGCAGCCCCGGGCTGCTCGACGACGTACGCCGGATCGGCGCCAGGCATGGCCTGCAGATGCGCGACGGGCTCGAGAAGCCGTTTCGAGGCGAAGCCGTTCGCCGCGCGGTGACCAGGGCTCAGCTCGAGACGCCGCGGGAGTCGACGTTCACGTTGACGCCCGCGATAAAAGTCGGCCTCGAGGAAGCGCTCGACAGGAGCTGGCTCGAGCTTTGGTATCAGCCGAAGATCGATCTGCGCAGCCGCGCGCTCGTAGGAGCCGAAGGCCTGATCAGGTGCCGCCACCCGGATCACGGGGTGCTCGCGCCTGGAACGTTTCTGCCCGGGGCGAGCGAGGAGAGCCTGCTGGCGCTCACCCATCGCGTCGTGCTGGCTGCGCTGCGCGATTGGCAGGAACTCGCCGACGCCGGCACTTCGCTGCGCATTGCCGTGAATGCCAGCGCCGGCGCGCTCGCCAGCGCCACGCTCGCGGCGCTGATCCGCGAGAATCGGCCGAAGCGCGCGGACTGGCCCGGCCTGATCCTCGAGGTTCCCGAGGGCGAGGTCGTAAAGGATGTTGCGCTGTTTCACGAGATCGCCACACAGCTGCGCATCTACGGCATCACGCTCGCCATCGACGACTTCGGCGAGGGCTTCTCGTCCTTCGCACGGCTGCGCGAGCTGCCGTTCAGCGAGCTCAAGCTCGACCGGAGCTTCGTCGATGGATGTGCCGGTGACGCAAGAAATGGCGGCATCTGCAGGGCGGTGATTGCGCTGGCGCACCATTTCGGGGTCGCGGCGGTTGCCGAAGGGCTCGAGAACCTCGCCGACGCCTACGTGGTGCGCGATATGGGCTGCGACGTCGGCCAGGGCTACGTGTTCGCACGGCCGATGCCGAAGTCGAGCTTGCTGTCGCAGTTGAGCGATCGCTCCAGCAGAAGCCGGGATTGGTTCACATGAGCGAGCGCAGCCACGCGGACAGCGCCGCGCTGAGCGACGGTCCGACCTAAAGGCCATCTTCACCTCAGGCTATTCGGAGTCGTTCCTCGAGGGCAGGGAGGCGACGGACCAGAACGTGCCCCTGCTGTCCAAGCCCTACCGCAAGCAGCAACTGCTCGAGCTGGTGCGCAAGGTGCTCGACGCGCCGGCGGTGTGAGCGGCGTCCACGCCTTGCTCACATTCCCTTGGCGCCGCGAGCGATAGCCGCAATGCCGGTACGGGACACCTCCACAAGGCCAAGCTCCATCATGATCGAGATGAACTGCTCGATCTTGGACGTGCGTCCCGTGACCTCGAACACGAAGTGCTCGGTGGACGCGTCGATCACGTTGGCGCGGAAGATCTCGGCCATGCGCAGGGCCTCGATGCGCTTGTCGCCCTTGCCTCCGACCTTGATCAAGGCGAGCTCGCGCTCCAGCGGCTCGCCCAACACCGTCAGGTCGGTGACGCGGTGCACGTTGACCAGGCGCTCGAGCTGGCTCTTGATCTGCGCCAGCACCATCGACGTACCGGTCGTGACGATCGTGAAGCGCGAGAGGTGCTTGGCGTGCTCGGTTTCCGACACTGTCAGGCTGTCGATATTGTAGCCGCGCCCCGAGAACAGCCCGGCGATGCGGGCCAGCACGCCCGGCTCGTTGTCGACCAGGATCGAGAGCGTGTGCGTCTCGGGTGCGTCCTTGCGCTCCTCGAGATAGTAGGCGGAGCCTGGCTGTGTATTGGGCATATGGTGCGTGCCTTGAGGTGGAGCGATGGACGGTGATATCATTCTCGCCAACAGGTGATATCAGGGATACGTCATGGCACAAATACTCATCCGCCAGCTGGATGACGAGGCCAAGGAGCGGCTCAAGGAGCGCGCGGAGCGCAATGGACGCAGCCTGGAGGCGGAAGCGCGCGAGATTCTCAAGGCGGCGGCAGAGCACGAACGCACGCGAAGAAGGTCCACGCCCGGCTTCGGCACTCGCATCGCGGGACGATTCAAGGGAATCGGTCTCACGAAATCGGAGCTGGCAAAGTTCAATCGGATGATCGACAAAGCGCGCAAAGAGCGCGTGCGTTTCGTCAAGTTTAAACCATGATCGTTGTCGATTCGGATATCGCCTCGGAGATGATGGCCGAGCAGCCCGAGCCGCGCGTGATCGCGTGGTTGGATAGCCTCGAGCCCGAGGGACTGTGGTTGAATGCCATCACAGTCTTCGAAATCAAGCGCGGAATCGACGAGCTCGATCCGGGAAGACGAAAGCGAGCCTTGCTCTCTGCTTTCGAGGCGCTTGTGATCGGCGATTTCGACAATCGCGTCCTTCCTTTCGATCTCCCCGCGGCGATCCATGCTGCGCAGATCGATATCGACAGGAAGCGCCGCGGGCGACCGGCTGGCTTCGCCGATACCCAAATTGCCGGGATCGCCGTGAGTCGCGGCGCCGCAATTGCAACGCGGAACGTTCGTCACTTTGACGACCTTTCGGTCGAGATCGTAAACCCCTGGGATGTGTCGGCCTGATCGCCGCCGGATCACACCAGCACCTTGCCTTCCTTGCCGATGGCCTTGTCGAGGTCCTCGTCGGTGACCTCGTCGCCGAGCAGCATCTCGTGATGGGCCTTGCCCGAGGGGATCATCGGGAAACAGTTGGCGAGCGCCGCGACACGGCAATCGAACAGCACCGGCTTGTCGGCAGGCGCATCCAGCATGGCCATGATCGCATCGTCCAGGTCGGCGGGCTTGTCGCACATGATGCCGATGCCGCCGTAAGCGTCGGCGAGCTTCACGAAGTCGGGCAGCGACTCGGTGTAGCTGTGCGAGATGCGGTTGCCGTGCAGCAGCTGCTGCCACTGCCGCACCATGCCCATGTACTGGTTGTTGAGGATGAAGACCTTGACCGGCAGCCGGAACTGCACGGCCGTCGACATCTCCTGGATGTTCATGAGTATCGAGGCGTCGCCGGCAATGTCGATGACGAGCGACTTGGGATGGGCGACCTGCGCGCCGATCGCAGCCGGCAGGCCATAGCCCATGGTGCCGAGACCGCCCGAGGTCATCCAGCGATTGGGCTCCTCGAAACGAAAGAATTGTGCGGCCCACATCTGGTGCTGGCCGACCTCGGTGGTGATGTAGACGTCGCGGTCCTTGGTGAGGTCGTAGAGCCGCTGGATCGCGTACTGCGGCATGATCACGTCGTCGAGCTTCTTGTAGGACAGGCATTTCTTGGCCCGCCACTTGTCGATCTGGCTCCACCAGCTCTTGAGCGCGGTCTTGTCGACGGTAGCAGCCTTGGCCTTCCAGGTACGGAGCAGCTCCTCCAGCACGTAGGCGACGTCGCCGATGATCGGCACGTGCACCTTGACGTTCTTGTTTATGGAGGAGGGATCGATGTCGATGTGGATCTTTTTCGACCTGGGCGAGAACTGATCGACACGGCCGGTGATGCGGTCGTCGAAGCGCGCGCCGATGCACACCATGACATCGCAGTCGTGCATGGCGAGGTTGGCCTCGTAGGTGCCGTGCATGCCGAGCATGCCGAGCCACTCCTTGCCGGACGCCGGGAAGGCGCCGAGCCCCATCAGCGTCGAGGTGATGGGAAAGCCCGTGAGCCTGACCAGCTCGCGCAGAAGCTGGCTCGCCTTGGGCCCGGAGTTGATGACCCCGCCGCCGGTGTAGAGCAGGGGTTTCCTGGCATGGCTCATCAGCTCGACGGCGTGGGCGATGGCGTTCGCATCGCCCTTGAGGCGCGGCTGATAGGTCTTGTGCTTGACGTCCTTCGGGCCGGTATAGGTGCCGGTGGCGAACTGCACGTCCTTGGGGACGTCGACGACGACGGGGCCGGGCCGACCATTGCGGGCGACGTAGAAGGCCTCGTGAAGAACACGCGCCAGATCGTCGACGTTCTTCACCAGCCAGTTGTGCTTGGTGCAGGGTCGCGTGATGCCGACCGTATCGCATTCCTGGAAGGCGTCGTTGCCGATCATGTGCGTCGGAACCTGACCGGTGATGCAGACCACCGGAATTGAATCCATCAGCGCGTCGGTCAGTCCCGTGACGGCGTTGGTGGCGCCCGGCCCCGACGTGACGAGCACCACCCCGACCTTGCCGGTGGAGCGCGCGTAGCCCTCGGCCGCATGCACCGCGCCTCCCTCCTGGCGCACCAGGATGTGCTTCACCTTCTCCTGCTGGAACAGCTCGTCGTAGATCGGCAGCACGGCGCCGCCGGGGTAGCCAAAGATGTGCTCGACGCCCTGATCGGCCAGGGCGCGAATGACGATCTCGGCGCCCGTCATTTTCTGGGTCATCGAAAACTCCGTGACAAGAAGGGGCCGCCCAGCAGCGCGACG
>JBGGME010000462.1:0-22038 GCA_041288195.1 Hyphomicrobiaceae bacterium | reverse complement strand
GGCCCACAGCCGCGACGCCCTTCAAGATTCCAGACGCCCGCAGGTCGTCGGTCGCCCGCTGCATGATGGCGCGCTGCTCGGGCGGCCGGCGCGACGCCGAGGCAGCGCGCGTGGCCTCGAGTTTCTCCTTCAGTGACATGCTTCCATCCTTCGTTGCTGTTCGCGCATCCGCGCCAATGCCGGTCATTGTCTAGCGATCGTTACAAAATGTCAATTTCAGCGATGCCGGCGCGTGAGAGCGATGGCGGTGCGGAGGGCGCCCTCGAGATCGGCACGGTCGGGGAGGTCGCGAGCGTCCGGGGTGGAGAGCACGACGTCAGTCGAGAAGGGCAAGCGCAGGCCGTGCAACGCCCTCCAGCAGGGCGCGATCCGGCTTCGCGCGCGCAAGAACGCGGATGCCGAGCAGAACGCCGACCAGCAAGCGCGCGAGGTCCGTCGCTGAGCGTTGGCGCGGGACCGTTCCGTCGGTCTGCGCGGCCATGATCGACCGGCGGAAGAACGCCTCGAGCTCCCCGAGGCGCTCCGCGATGGCGGCGCCCAGCTCCTTGTCGTGGGGCGCGACCTCGAGCGCCGAGTTGACCAGAAAGCACCCCCGTCTCTCCCGATCGCTCACCGAACGATTGATGATCTCGCCGATGAAGCGGCTCACCGCCTGCTTCGGCGGCAGGGAATTTTCCAGACGCTCGATGCGCGCGCGCATCGTCTGATCGAGATAGCGCTCCAGTGCGCGCACGAAGAGCGTTCGCTTGTCGCCAAATGCGTTGTAAAGGCTCGGAGCCGAGATCCCTATCGTCGCGGCGAGATCGCGGACAGAAGTCCCGCGATAGCCGCGCATCCAGAAACAGTCGATGGCAGCGTCCAGCGCGACTGCTTCATCGAATTCCCTGGGTCTCGGCATGGTGTTCTTCCGTGTCCACGGATCTATATCGGCCGTTACAGAATGTCGAGCGTTTCGGGGCGCAGACGGCCGCAATGCGTCCCACATTGCTGCGCGCTCCGCACGTTGCGTTGACCAAGGCCGCCGGCGCATTGCGACGCAATTCACCAAGCCCGGACTTATCCCCGGCCTCCAGACCTGGGTTACACTCCTCCTGCTCCGCCCACCGAGGGGTCGCTCCATGGAGGCGTCCACGAAGTGAGGGCGGGGCGCAGCAGCCGAGCCTCCGGTTCACGCGACCGCTGGCGACGGGGCTCCACGCCGCCGCCTGGGTGCAAGTCCCAGGTCCCCCGAGATGGTGAAACGCGGCACCAGGCCAAAAATCCTGCGCGGGGGCGGTTGCAGCCGCCTTCAAATATCAAAATGGATGCGGCCGCAACTGCCCTCGCACCCCTCGATCCTCCCAACCGCTCGGGCGCACGCGCCGCGAGGCGGTCCCGCATGCCCTCGGGCAAGATGCGGGCAGGACGCGAAGCACGTAGGGCGGGTTAGCCGAAGGCGTAACCCGCCGACTTTCACGTGAAATGGTGGATTACGCTTCGCTAATCCGCCCTACGGGAAACCGGCCAACCTCACCCCAACCGGCCGGCGCGCACCAGCATGCGCCGCAGCACGCCGTCCTTCTTGATGAGGTAGTGCTGCAGCGCGGCGCCGACGTGCATGGCAAGCAGCACGATCAGCACGTAGGCGGCAACCATGTGCGCGAAGAACATCTGCGTCGCCCTGGCATCGTCCTGTGCCGCGAGGGACGGCAGCTTGATGCCGAACGGCGCGAACGGCCCGTAGTAGGAGATCGCCAGCCAGCCGATCAGCGGCACGGTGATGAGGAGCGCGTAGATCGCCCAGTGCGTGATGTGGCTGACGACCTTCTCCCACGGCTGGAGCGTGGGCTCGTCAGGGGGAGCGCCGTGCGCCAGCCGGTAGATCAGCCGGGCGACGACCAGGAGCAGGATTACCAGGCCCAGGATCTTGTGGCCGTCGTAGAGCTTGCCCGTGGGCTCGGCGAAATTGGTGGCGGCTCCGTAGCGCACCATGAACAGCCCGACCGGGATCTGCACGGCCAGCAGCGCGAATGTCCACCAGTGAAAGCGGCGGGCGACCGTGCTGTAGGTAGCTTCCCCAGCGGGAGCGCCGCGCACGTTCCTGTCCTCCATGATGCCCTCTCGTTTGCCTGGGGGCGGCGACCCGTCGGCAGCCTGCCCTTTGCCCAACTTGCAGACTATATACGTTGACGTGCGCGGCTGGATCACGGCTAACCCCGCCGGCCCGAGATGAGACTGCGATGCGGGTATTCCGGCTGCACCCCGCGCGCTCGCCATGGGGATTGCTTGCTCAAGCCCGCCAACACCAGCCATCCCCCCAACGATCGCTCGGGAGCAGGCGGCTTCCTGCCGGCCGCGGCGGCGCACCCGATGGCATTTGCGGCGGCCCTGTTCCTGCTCTGCGCCATCGGCATCGGCTGGCCCTGGCTCTCGGGCCGCGTGACCATACCCTGGGATGCGAAGGCGCACTTCCAGCCGCAGATCCAGTTCCTCGCCCAGAGCCTCGCCGGTGGCCAATCGCCGGCCTGGGCGCCCCACGTCTTCAGCGGCTATCCCCAGATCGCCGATCCGCAGGCGATGATGTTCTCCCCGCCGTTCCTGGCGCTCGCGCTGATCGACGGCTCGCCGAGCCTGTGGGCGGTGGATGCGACGGTGCTGGCGTTCGTCGCGCTCGGCGGGCTCGCCCTGATGCTCTGGTTCCGCGCCCGGGGCTGGCATTGGGCGGGCGGGCTGATCGCGGCGCTGGCCTTCTGCTACGGGGCGTCGATGGCCTGGCGCATCCAGCATATCGGCCAGGTGCTGAGCCTCGCCTATCTGCCCGTCGCGCTGCTCTGCCTCGACCGCGCACTGGAGCGCGGGTCGGTTGTCTACGGCATCGGCGCCGGTGTCGTCGGGGCGGCCATACTATTGGGGCGCGACCAGGTCGCCCTGCTGTCGATCTATCTGCTTGCCGCCTACGGCCTCTGGCGCATCCTCGGGGCGGATCGCCCGGGCGCCGCATTGCGCCGCAGCCTCCTGCCGATCGGGGCAGGTGCGGCGTGCGCGCTGGTGCTGATCGCCGTCCCCCTGCTGCTGACGGCGATGCTGGCGCAGGACTCCAACCGGGCAGCTATCGACTACGAGGGGGCGGCGCGCGGCTCGCTGCATCCCGCCCTCCTGCTCACCCTCGTCCTGCCAGACGTGTTCGGCGCCTCGGGCCGCATGGAGGACTACTGGGGGCCGCCGAGCTTTGCCTGGCCGGAGACGGGGCTGTTCATCGCGCAGAACATGGGCGAGCTCTACATCGGCGCCATTCCGCTGGTGCTGCTGGCGGTGGCTGCGGTGCGGGGGCAGCTGTGGGCGAGGGAGATCCAGTTCTTCACCTGCGCGGCAGCCTTCATGCTGCTCTATGCGCTCGGGTGGTACACGCCGGTGTTCCGCGTGCTCTACACGCTGCTGCCCGGCGTCAGCCTGTACCGGCGGCCGGCCGATGCGACGTTCCTGGTCGGCGGCCTGGGCGCGATCCTGGCGGGGTATGCGGCGCACCGGCTGCTGCAGACTTCCTGGCAGACCGGGCTGGCGGCCATTCGGATGCCGGCGCTGGCGGCGGCGATCATGCTGGGCGCCGGCGCACTGCTGTCGATCGGCTTGGGCCTGTGGATCGGCCGCGCGCAGGGTCTCGCCACGCCGCTGACGATGGCGGCGCTGTGCTTTGTCGGCGCAGTGCTGGCAATCGGCTGGGCGACGGCCACCGTGAGGCCCAAGCCGCAGCTTGCGGCGGCCATCCTGGCGGCGGCTACGGCCGCCGACCTTGCCGCCAACAACGGACCCAGCTCGTCGACGGCCCAGCCGCCCGCGATGTACGAGGTGCTGGAGCCCGACAGCCGCAACGCCACCATCGCAATCCTGAAATCGAGCGTGATGGCGGACGCCACGCGCCGCGACCGCATCGAGCTCGCCGGCCTCGGCTTCCACTGGCCCAATGCCAGCCTCACGCATCGCCTAGAGAATACGCTTGGCTACAACCCCGTGCGCCTCGCCCTCTACAGCCAGGCGACCGGCGCCGAGGACCACGTCGGCCTGCCGGACCAGCGCCAGTTCTCGCCGCTGTTTCCTTCGTACCGCTCGACGCTGGCGAACCTGCTGGGCCTGCGCTTCATCGCCACCGGCGTGCCGATCGAGCAGATCGACGCCAAGCTCGAGCCGGGCGAGCTCCCGCTCCTCGCGCGCACCAGCGATGGCTACATCTACGAGAACGTCGACGCCTTCCCCCGCGTGCTGTTCGCGACCGAGGCGAAGGGGGCAGACTTCACGCGCATGCTCGCCGACGGGGTGTGGCCGCAGGCCGATCTGCGCACAACCGTGCTGCTGGAGCGGCCGCCGACGGCCGGCAGCGGCGGACGTCGTCCCGGCAACGTTCGGATTGCGCGCTACGGCAATGCCGAAGTCACCCTCGAGACCGACAGCCCCGACGGCGGCTGGGTGGTCCTCAACGACCTCTGGCACCCCTGGTGGTTCGCCGAGGTGGACGGCAAACCGGCCGAGGCGCTGCGCGCCAACGTCCTCTTCCGCGCTGTCGCCGTGCCGCCGGGGCGCCACACGGTGCGGTTCCAATTCCGCCCGATTGCAGGGGCTTGGCGACAGATGCGCCGGCTGTAGGCGGCCAGCCAATACGCCGTTCATCCCCCCTTCAGGCCGGGCGTGACATTAGCGCCCCCGACGGCACCACAGCGGCGCTACAATGCTCGACTATGAGACGCAGTCAGATCGCCCCTGTTGGCTCCAGCCCGCACCGATAACCCCATGACAGTCCAGCATTTCCAGGCCCCAGATGCGCCGGGGTTCAAGCTCGACCCGAGGGTGGTCGCAGCTTTCGGCCGGTTCGCTGGCGGCTTCTGGCAGGGGCGCACCGCGTTCGGCGCCTGGGCGCTCACGCTGGGTCTCGCCGCGTTCCTCATCATGTCGACCGGCGCCACGGTGGCGCTCAACTACTGGAACCGCTGGTTCTTCAACTCGCTGGAAGCCCGCGACGCCCTCGCGCTGTGGCAGTCGGTGCTGGTGCTCGCCCTGATCGTCGCGGCGATGGCGGCCATCGGCGTCGGCATCGTGCTCTCCCGCGAGACGCTGCAGGTGCGCTGGCGGGCGTGGCTGGTGGAGCATCTCGTCGCACGCTGGCTCGGCCGGCAGCGCTTCTATCACCTCAACGTCTCCGGCAAGGAGCCGCCCAACCCCGAGTACCGCATCTCCGACGACACGCGCTGGGCGACCGAGCCGCTGGTCGATCTCGGCATCGGCCTGCTGTCGGCCGTGGTGGGGGCGGCGGCCTTCATCTCCATCCTGTGGAGCGTCGGCGGCTCGCTGTCGCTCGATCTGGGCTCTGCCGGCAGCTACACGATCCCCGCCTACATGGTGCTCGTGGCGCTCGCCTACGGCGCCATCGCCTCGAGCCTGATGCTGTGGGTCGGCGCGCCGCTGGTGGGCTACGTCGGCCGCAAGAACGAGGCCGAGGGCTACTTCCGCTTCGCCATGATGCGCGTGCGCGACAATGCCGAGAGCGTGGCGCTGATGAACGGCGGCAGCTACGAGCGGGCGACGCTGGGCCGCTTCTACGACACGGTCATCGCCCGCTGGATGGCGATCGTGTGGCAGCACGGGCACCTGACCTGGATCACCAACTCGGTGGGGCCGATGAAGCCGGTGGTGCCGTTGCTGTTCGCCGCGCCCAAGTATCTCTCGGGCGAGCTGACGCTGGGCGAGGTGACGCAGCTCGCCGCTGCCTTCATCGAGGTGCAGATCGCCATCTCCTGGGTGGTCGACAACTACAACCGCGTCGCCGAGTGGTATGCGAGCGCGCGCCGGGTGATGGATATCGTCGATGCCTGCGATGCCATCGATGCCGAGAGCGAGGGAAAGTTGGCCGGCGCGGCAAAGCCCGCCGCGGCTGCCGGGCGCGGCGCCCATGTCCGCATCCGTGACTTCGAGATCTCCGACGGAACCGGGCGGCCGCTGCTGGCCGGCGCCGATCTCTCCGCGAGCCCCGGCGAGGCCGTGCACATCCACGGCGATTCCAGCACCGGCAAGTCGACGCTTGTGCGCGTGCTGGCGGGGCTGTGGCCGGCGACAAGCGGCAATCTCGCGCTGCCCGACCGCGCGCAGATGATGATCGCCCCGCAGAAGAGCTACCTGCCGCTCGACTCGCTCCGAGGCGCCCTCCTCTACCCCAACCCGTCCCTGCAGGTCTCCGACGCAGACCTCGAGACGGCGCTCGGCAAGGTCGGCCTCGAAGCGCTCGTGCCCCGCCTCGACGAGCGCGCGCGCTGGGACCAGGTGCTCTCCAACGGCGAGCGCCAGCGGATAGGAATCGCCCGGCTCCTCATTCACCGGCCGCAGGTCGTCGTCCTCGACGATGCCGTCTCGGCGCTCGAGGAGAGCGCGCAGGCAGCCCTGCTCGTTCGCCTCAGGAGCGAGCTGCCCGAGGCCACCATCGTCAGCCTCGCCCAGCGCCCCGCGCCCGGAGGCGTGCACGATCGCCAGCTCGCGCTCGAGCGCCGCACCGACAGCACCGCCGAACTCGTGCTGAGATCGCCCGCGCTGGCGACCGCCAAGTAGATCGATCCCGGAGGAAAGGAGGGCTCGCAAGAGCCTTACGCCCATGACCAAGCTCAACTACTGGAACGAGACCTGGAGCCTCGACGAGGCGCAGTGCCCCTGCGACGTGCACCTCGTCGAGTACCTCGAAGGGAAGAAGGCCAAGGACGCCGTTGTCTTCCACTTCGGCACCGGCAACCATCACATCGTCGGCCTCAAGCTCGCCGAGAACGGCTCCAACTGCGCCGTGCTCGGCATCACCGCCTCGCCGCAGGAGTACGACGACTACGTCGACCTCTTGATCCGCAACCCGCGCCTCGGCCACACCTACAAGGCCTACTTCGGCGACATCTATCAGCTCGATGCCCGCCTGCTGCCGCGCTTCGACTACGTGAGCCTGTTCCACGTCGGCGAGTTCCGCACGCCCGAGAACGATGCCTACGGCGCGCTCACCGACCTAGAGATGACGCTGATGCTGGCCGACAAGCTCAATCCTGGTGGCGAGATACTCTTCTATTCGGGCTCGTTCGCCTACGACAAGGCCGAGTCCGTGGGCCAGGAGCTGTGCAAGCAGCGGCCCTTCGAACCGGCGGACGCGTACAAGAGCCTGCGCATCTTCAGGAAGCGGGCGAGCTGAGCTCTAGCGGCGATGTCGGTCTGGACCATCTACAAGCGCGCGCTGGCGATGCTCGTCGTCGAGCGCGGCCAGACTATCGGCGTCGTCGTGGCGGGCATCGCGCTTGGCATCGTGCCGATAGCAGAGCAGGTGCTGCTGGCGCGAGTCGTGGATGCGCTGGCGCAGGGCAAGGGCGCGTTCCCGATCATCGCCATGTGGGCGGTGCTGGGCTTCATCGGCATCTTCGCCGGCGTGGTCGTCGCCGTGATGGCCGACCGGCTCGCCCACCGCCGGCGGCTTGCCGCGCTGGGCCAGGCCTTCGAGCATGCCATCGTGCTGCCGATCGCCTACCACGCGGAGAAGGGATCGGGCGCGGTGGTGCGCACCATCCTCGCCGGCACCGACGCGCTGTTCTGGAACTGGCTGTCGTTCCTGCGCGAGCAGTTCGTGGCGCTCGTCGGCCTGATCGTGCTGGTGCCGACGGCGTTCTACATGAACGCGCGCATGGCGATGATCCTGGCCGCGCTCGCCGTCATCTACGTGCTCGCCAACGTGTTCGTGGCCCGCAAGACCAGCACCGGCCAGGCCGACGTCGAGCAGTACCACAACAACGTCTACGGCCGGGTCGGCGACGTGCTCGGCAACGTCACGGTGGTGCAGAGCTACGCGCGCTTCGCCTCCGAGATGCAGGCCATGCGCACCATCATGGCCGAGCTGCTGGCGGCGCAGTATCCCGTGCTGACCTGGTGGGGCCTGCTGACCGTGCTCACCCGCACGGCCGCCACCATCACCGTCGTCGCCATCTACGCCATGGGCGCCGTGCTCGTGGAGAGCAAGCAGATCACGGTCGGCGAGATCGTCGCCTTCGTCGGCTTCGCCGGCCTGCTGATCGGCAAGCTCGATTCGCTGTCGGGCTTCGCGGTGCGCATCTTCCAGTACGCGCCGACGCTCAACTCGTTCTTCGACCTGCTCGATGCCACCGACGGCGTACGCGAGAAGCCCGACGCCCGGCCGCTCGCCGATGTCGCCGGCAATGTGCGCTACCAGCACGTGACGTTCCGCTTCAGGAACAGCGAGCAGGGCGTGTTCGACATCGACTTCGAGGCGCCCGCGGGCAAGACGGTGGCGCTCGTCGGCCCGACCGGCGCCGGCAAGACCACCACGCTCGCCCTGCTGCAGCGCCTGCGCACGCTCGACAGCGGGCGCATCACCATCGACGGCCACGACATCACCGACGTGACGCTCGCCTCCCTGCGCCACCAGATCGCCGTCGTGTTCCAGGACGCGGGCCTGTTCAACCGCTCGATCGCCGAGAACATCCGCATCGGCCGCTCGGACGCGACGGACGCCGAGGTCGAGGAGGCAGCCCGCCTCGCCGAGGCGCACGATTTCATCGCCAAGAAGCCCGGAACTTATCAGTTCATCATCGGCGAGCGGGGCGCCTCGCTGTCGGGCGGCGAGCGCCAGCGCATCGCCATTGCCCGCGCCATCCTCAAGAACGCGCCGATCCTGATCCTCGACGAGGCCACCAGCGCGCTGGACGTGGAAACGGAGGCGCGCATCAAGCGGGCGCTCGACCGCCTGCGCAAGGGCCGCACCACGCTGATCATCGCCCACCGGCTCTCCACCGTTGCCAACGCCGACCACATCCTGGTCCTCGACGGCGGTCGCATCGTCGAGCGCGGCACCTTCCGCGAGCTTGCCGCCAGCAAGGGCCTGTTCGCGCGGCTGGTGGCGGAGGGCGGCTTCACGGTGCCGGGAGAGGCGGCCACGGAGGTGGAGCTGGCACCCCAGGACGAAAGAGTTGCTGCGGACACGGCTTGACCGGGGCCATCGCGCCGCCCGCGAGAGGTAGTAAGGTAAAGGGATCATTCGCCAGCACCGCCGAGGATCGCATGTCGGCATTGCAGCAGGACACAGCCGGTCAGATCGTCAATCCGTTCGCCGGGCGCGACGTGAATTGGCTGCTCGACTTTCGGGCCGAGACGCGCGGCAATCATCCGTTCCTGGTTTGGGAGCCGTTCCAGGGGGAGCGGCGGGTCTGGACCTATCGCCAGTTCCGTGAGCGGGTCCTGCGGGTCGCGGCCGGCCTGCACAAGCGAGGCATCAAGCCCGGCGACCGCCTGCTCGTGCATTTGGACAACTCGCCGGAGCTCGAATTCCTGTGGTTTGCGTGCGCCAGGATCGGGGCCGTCGTCGTCACGACCAACACGCGCTCGGCGGGCCCCGAGCTCGGGTATTTCGCCGACAACTGCAATGCCGCGGCTGCGGTCACCCAGCCCGAGCTGGCCGATCTGGTATCGCGCAGCGCGCCGCGTCTCAGGTGGCTCGCGGTCACGGAGCATCTGGTCGACGGCGGCGAGCCGGATGCCAATCTGCGCCCAGCGAGGGAGAGCGCATTCTCCCGCCTCGACGGCGACCCGGCCGACCTCCCCGCGCTCAAGCCCGATCCATGGCGGCACGGCTCGGTGCAATACACCTCGGGCACCACGTCGCGGCCCAAGGGCGTGTTGTGGACGCACGGCAATGCGCTTTGGGGCGCGCGGGCGTCCGCCTCGCACGAGAACCTCAATGAGAACGACATCCATCTCGTCATGATGCCGTCGTTCCACACCAAGGCGCGCGCCTACTCGATCCTGCCGACAATGTGGGTCGGCGGCACCGTCGTGCTGATGCCGAGGTTCTCGGCCTCGCGCTTCTGGGACATAGCTCTCCGCAACCGGTGCACCTGGGCTTCCGTGCTGCCCTTCTTCCTCAAGGCCCTCGCCCAGAACCCGATCCCGAAGCACCACTTCCGCATGTTCGGCATGGCCGCCAACGAGACGCCGTTCGACCAGATGTTCGGGGTGCGCTCGATCGGCTGGTGGGGCATGACGGAGACCGTGAGCCAGGGCATCGTCGGCGACGCCCTTCTGCGCAACCGCCCGATGACGACCGGGCGGCCCGCTCCGGGCTACGGCATTCGCGTGCTGCGGCCGGACCGCGCGCCGGTCGCCCCGGGCGAGACGGGCCACCTCGAATGCTGGGGGTGGCGCGGCATCCAGCTGTTCCTCGAGTATCTCAACGATCCCGAAGCGACGGCTGCGAGCTTCACGCCGGACGGGTGGTTCATGACCGGCGATCGCGTGACCTTGGAGAAGGACGGCTACGTCACGTTCGCCGACCGGGACAAGGACATGCTCAAGGTCGGCGGCGAGAACGTCGCGGCCTCCGAGATCGAGCAGGTCATCGCACTGGTGCCGGGTGTCTACGAGACGGCGGTGGTGGGCCAGAGGCACCGCATGCTGGACGAGGTGCCGGTCGCTTTCGTGATCGCGGCGCCTGGCCTGCCGGAGCCGGCACGTGCGACCCTGGCCGATCGCATCGTCGCCGAATGCAGGGCCAAGCTCGCCGACTTCAAGGTACCGCGCAAGGTCTTCGTCGTGGAGGACATGCCCCGCTCGACACTCGAGAAAATCCACAAGGCCGCCCTGCGGGAGCGGCTGCCCGTGGCCGAGTGATGCGAGAGGTCGTGGCCATTCGGCCCGCCGCTCCCCAACGCTACGAGTTGGGCCCGCGCTGCATGGAGACGGGCTGCCAGCGCTTGAGGCCGCTGCTGGGCAGCACGGTCGGGTTGACGCACGACATCGGCCAGCGCCCGGTCAGAACCAGGGCCAGCTCCTGGCCAACGCGGCGCTTGCGCGCGGGATCAAAGCGCGCGGACGCGGAGGCGTTGTGCGGCGACAGGATCACGTGCGGCATCTTGAGCAGCGGGTTGTCGGGCTTGGCCGGCTCCACCTGCAGCACGTCGAGACCGGCGCCGGCGATCCATTTCTCCTGCAGCGCCTTGATCAGCGCCGACTCGGTGACGGTGGGGCCACGCCCGGTGTTGATGAAGATCGCGTTCGGTTTCATCTGCCGGAAGTGCTCCTCCTTCAGGAAGCCGACCGCCTCGGGCGTGGCGGGGAGGTGCATGGAGATGAAGTCGGAGCGGGCCAGCACCTCCGACAGGCTCGCGGGCTCCACGCCGAGTGCCGAGATGTTGAGCTCGTCGAGGAAGGGATCGAAGGCCATCATGCGCAGGCCGAACGGGCGGGCGCGCTCGGCTACCGCGCGGGCAACGCGGCCGAAGGCGATGAAGCCCAGCGTCTGACCCAGCAGGCGCGGCACCTTGAGGAGCTGCGGCCGGCCCTCGGCCCAGCGGCCCTCGCGCACCATGCGATCCTGCTCGATGGCCCGGCGATGGGTGGCGAGCAGCAGCATCATGGCGTGGTCGGCCACCTCCTCGATGAAGGTGTCGGGGCAGTTGGTGACGGGAATGCCCTTCTCGGTGGCGGCGGAGACGTCCACGTAATCGACGCCGACGCTGCCGAGCGCGATGAGGCGGCACTTCTGCAGGGCCTGGATCATCTGCGCGTCGAACTTCATGCCCTTGGCGTAGACCGCGTCCGCGTCCCTGGCGGCGGCAATGAACGCCTCTGGATTGGCGGCGCACTCGACGATCTCGGCGTCGAGGCCGGCGAGTGCTTCCATCTCGTAGCCGTATCCACCCCCGGCCGTCGTGAAGGACGCCGCCGCGGGGGTGACGATGCGAAACTTGGGCATTGCGTTCTCCCAGACTTTTATTCGAGGTCGGTTGATTGAGATCGGCGGGCAGGACGAGCGGCGCCGTGAAGAGCCTAGAAGAGGGCGTAGCCGCCGTCGATAAGGAACGTGTCGCCCGTGTGATAGGCCGACGCGGGGCTCATGAGGTAGACGGCGATACCACCGAAGTCCTCGCCCGTGCCCCAGCGGCGCATGGGGATGCGCGGCAGCACGTTGCCCGCAAACTTCTCGTTGCCGATGGCGTTGGCCGTCATGTCGGTCTCGATCCAGCCGGGCAGGATCGAGTTGGCGCGCACGCCGTAGCGGGCGAACTCGACGGCCAGCGCGCGGATCATGGAGATTATGGCGCCCTTGGTGGCCGCGTAGTGCTCGCTGCGCGGTGCGCCCTCGATGGCCGCCAGCGACGCGGTGCCGACCAGCGCCCCGCCGCCACCGCGCTCCACCATGTGCCGGGCCGCGGCGCGGAAGGTGTAGAAGGCGCCGTCGAGATTGACCTCGAGGACGCGATGCCATTCCTCGCTCGACATCTCGGTGAACGACTTGGCGCCCGCCCGCCCGCTCACGCCGGCATTGGCGAAGCAGCCGTCCACCCGGCCCATAACTTTCAGCGTCTCGGCGAAGGCCGCATCCACCGCCTTCTCGTCGGACACGTCGCAGAGGAGCGCCGACACCTTGCGGCCGGTGGCAGCGAGGCGTTTCTCGGCGGCGGCGTTCTTGGCGGCGTTGGTGCCCCAGATGGCGATGTCGGCGCCGGCTTCCGCCATGGCCATCGCCATGCCGAGGCCGATGCCGCTGTTGCCGCCCGTCACCAGGGCCACTTTGCCGGTCAGATCGAAGGGCTTGTACATGGGTTGCTCACGGGGGACGTGGATCGGACGAGCACGAATGTGCGCGCCCCGGCGCCTATGGGCAAGCGCGTTGCACACGCGCGAATGCGAAAGGCAGCGGAGCGATCCGCTGCCTTTGAAAAACTCCTATGACAGGTGCCCGCGCGGGTCCTAGAGCTTGTGCGCCATGCGCTCTTTCTTGGTCGCCAGATAGCGCTTGTTGTAGGATGAGGGCTTGACGATCAGCGGCAGCTGCTCGGTCACGTCCACCCCTTCCTCGCGCAGGGCTTCCACCTTGGCGGGGTTGTTGGTGAGCAGCTTGATCTCGGGGAAGCCCAGGTCGAACAGGATGTGCGCGGCGAGATCATAGTCGCGCGCCTCGATCGGGGCGCCGATGGCGACGTTGGCGTCGACCGTATCGTAGCCCTGGTCCTGCAGCGCATAGGCCCGGATCTTGTTGACGAGACCGATCCCGCGCCCCTCCTGGAAGGGCAGGTAGATCAGGATGCCGACCGGGGTCGAGGTGATGCGGTCCATGGCCGCCTGCAACTGCGGGTAGCAGTCGCACCGCAGCGAATGGAAGATGTCGCCCGTGACGCAGCCGCTGTGGACGCGGACGAGAGGAACGTCGTTCGTGCCGCCGACTTTGTCGCGATGCACGAGCGCCAAAGCCTGGAAGTTGGGATCAGCTCCTTGGTAGGCCCGTGCTTCGAGCTGCAATTCCCGTCCTCGGAACTCGATCGGAAGGATGGTCTGGGCCGTCCAGTCGATCTCAAGCTCGAAGGATTTCACCGCGTTCGATTTCATCGAAGTCTCCAAACGGCGTGCCGGGTCGGATATGCGGCAACGATTGGGGTCTTGTAAAGGCGACGCCCCAGCGGCGCCGCGTCACAAGTTGTTGCCGAGATCGCTGCGTCCCTCCCCGGGGATGCCTGTGACTCACCCTCTGGCCGACGGCCAATCGGTACCCCTGCTGCTGGCGTGAGAGCGTTGCAGAGGAAACCCGGTTTTCGCGGCCGTGCCCCTACAGACGCGGCGCCGAGTCCTTGCGACGATAACCGCCCAAACATGAACGCAACCTGTATGCCGCAAGTTCCAGCGTCCAGCGCTCTCCTGCTCCCGCACTGCAACGCGTGCCTTGGCATTTTCTCACGCATTTTCAACAAGATGAGCCATTTTTGTGCGACGCCGGACGGCATCCGGCGACCGCCATCCTGACGATTACCATCTCTTCTTATCAAGCATTCCTTCATTGCGGGTTCATCGGCGGCGTGCTCGTCTGTGAAGCTTTTGTGACGTCTCTCGAACGGCCGATCCATGACGGATCAAACTGTTGGTCTCCCCACAGGCTCTGCCCGCCTCTCTCGGTTGCGTTCCGGCGCCGCCAGGCTGTTGCAGCGTCTCGAACTCTCCCCACGGACGGCCTGGGCGCTGACAGCCCTGGTTGCCGTCGCCCTGACCCGACACTTCTGGGTCGACGAAGGCGAGTTCCCGAATGTCCTGTTCACCGTGTCCATCACCTTGGCGCTGGCGGCGCTGACGGCCCTGTTGTCCCGCCGAGCGTTCTTCGCAGCCACCCTGACGGCGTCGCTGGTCTTAGTGGTCGTCGTCACGGCCTCGGCCAAGCGCGCCACCATGAACATGGTCCTGCACGCCTACGACATCTTCTTCTATCTCGGTTCCTGGTCGACGGTGAGCTACATCTGGAGCGATCACCGCCGCTACCTCGTCGCGCTCGTGGTCGCGCTCCTTGCCGCCGGCTCGGCGGCGTGGCTCGCCTATCGCATCGACTCCACCCGCGTGTCCCGCCGCAACGCCGCCCTGGCGATGCTGCTCGGCATCGGCCTCGCCTGGTACGGTGCCTACGCCAAGGGCGAGCGGCGCCACATGCAGTTCTACTACGAGAACCTCTACGTCTCCTCGTTCTACGCCTCCTGGGGCGAGACGCTCGAGGCGTTGTGGCGCGGAGCGCTGCTGGAGGCGGCGCCGCGACCGGCCATGGCGGGGGCAGCGTTCACCATCCCGTCCTCGTGCAGGGCCGCGGCCAAGCCGCCCCACATCATCCTGATCCACGAGGAGTCGGTGGTGCAGCCCTCGCTGTTCCCCAGCCTGCGCTACGACCATTCCGTCGACCCGATGTTCCGGTCCGACGACGACCTGTTGCATCAGCTGCGGGTCGAGACCTATGGGGGAGCCTCGTGGCTCACCGAGTTCTCGCTGCTGGCGGGAGTTTCGACCCACTCGTTCGGCGGCATGCGCCAGTTCGTGCAGACCTTCACGCAGAACAAGCTCAAGGACACGCTGCCGCAGGCGCTCGAGCGCTGCGGCTATCGCAACGTCGTGTTCTACCCGATGCTGCGCAACTTCGTGTCGAACGACCGGTTCTATGCCTCGATCGGCCTGAAGGAGATCTTCGACATCAAGTCTCAGGGCGCCAAGACGACCCAGGAGCGCGACCGCTTCTACTACGGCAATGCGCTCTCCGAGATGGAGCGCCACTTCCAGACCTCGCGCCGGCCGATGTTCACCTACATCCAGACCATGTCGGCGCACTGGCCCTACGACTACACCTACGAGCCCGAGGTAAGCGTCCCCGGCGGCGCACCCGGCACAAACCCGGAGATGCACGAGTATCTGCGCCGGGTGTCGATGGCCAAGATGGACCTCGACTACCTGCTCGACGAGCTCAAGCGCCGGTTCCCGTCCGAGCGGTTCCTCCTCGTGCACTACGGCGACCATCATCCGATGGCGACGCGCACGCTGCTCGGCTTCGACAACGACACCGAAGCGGAGGACGTGACGCTCAACCCCGAGTCGATCGGCTTCATCACCTACTACGCGGCGCGCGGCATCAACTATCGCCTGCCCGCTCTGCCCCAGTACGAGGCGCTGGACGTGGCCTATCTCGGCACGGTCATCCTCGACCTGGCGCAGCTGCCGCTGTCGGATTCGCACGCCGACCGCAAGCGGCTGATGCAGCTGTGCAAGGGCCGCTACTACACCTGCAAGGCGCGGGACGAGATCCTCGCGTTCCACCGCCGCCTGATCGATTCCGGCGTCATGGCCGCACGCTGACGGAACGCCTGGAACGCGGCAGGCATTGCCCCGGAGCGCCCCGCGTGGCACACGGGGGCGGGAAGGCGGCCCGGACCCCGGCTCGACCCGACAGCGCGTCTGGAAGGTGCACGATTGTTGACGATTCCTGACCCCGATGTGCGCACGGCAAAGGCGGAAGCGGAGCCGCAGAAGCGCTCCATTTGCGTCGTCGTGCCCGTGCTCAACGAGGAACGCGGCCTCCTCCCCCTGATCGGCCGCCTGCGTCCTGTCCTCGACCGTCTCGGGCTCGATTGGCAGGTCATTTTCGTCGACGACGGCTCGACTGACGGCACGCTGGCGGGACTGAAGGCCCTCAATGCCGAGGATGGGCGGATCAAAGCGGTCGCGCTCAGCCGCAACTTCGGCAAGGAGATCGCCATCGCCGCAGGCCTGCGCTACGTCACCGCCGACGCCGCCGTGCTGATGGATTCCGACCTGCAGCACCCGCCGGAGCTGATTGCCGAGTTCGTCGAGAAGTGGCGGGCGGGCTACGACGTGGTCTACGGCCAGCGCCGCGACCGCGACGCCGACCGCCTGATCCATCGCTGGGCGGCGCGGGCCTTCTATGCCGCATTCCGGAACATGAGCGGCACCACGCTGCCGCCAGGCGCGGGCGACTTCCGGCTGCTCGACCGCAAGGCGGTAGACGCCATGAACCGCATGCGCGAGCGCGTCAGGTTCAACAAGGGGCTGTTCGCCTGGATGGGCTTCCGCTCGACCGGCGTGCCCTTCGACGTGCCCACACGCCAGGGCAACGACCGCTCGCGCTGGCGCCCGCGGCAGCTGCTGCGCTTCGGGCTCGACGGCATCGCCTCGTTCACGACCATACCGCTGCGGGTTTGGTCCTACATCGGTCTTGCGACCTCGGCGTTCGCCTTCTGCTACGCCATGGTCTTCCTCATCAAGACCCTGGTCTATGGCACCGACGTGCCGGGCTTCCCGACCCTGATCATCTCGGTCATGTTCTTCGCCGGCGTGCAGCTGATCTCGCTCGGCGTGATCGGCGAGTACCTCGGGCGCATGTACGAGGAGATCAAGGGCAGGCCGCTGTTCCTGGTGTCGGAGGAGCTGGGGCTGGAGCGCGGCGGCTCGCAGGCCGACGCCGCCACCGGCGCAAAGCGGGACGAGGGATGACGGCGTCCCAGCCCTCGGGATCGCGCCCCGACCCGGGGCCGTCGCAAGGCGCGCCCAGCGCCACCATCCTGTGCGCCGACGACTACGCCATGACCGAGGGCATCTCGCGCGCCATCGGCGAGCTCGCCGCCGCCCAGCGCCTCTCGGCGACCAGCGTGATGGTGACCTCGCCGCACTGGCCCGCCACGGCGCCGCGCCTCGCCGTGCACCGCGGCCATCTCAGCATCGGGCTGCACCTGAACCTGACGCTCGGGCGCCCGCTGGGGCCCATGCCGCGGCTCGCCGCCTCCGGCACGCTGCCGAGCCTCAACCGCCTCATGGCCTGGGCCTCGCTCCCTCCGCTGGTCCGGACAGAGATCCGCGACGAGATCGAGCGCCAGCTCGATCGCTTCGAGACCGGCCTGCGCTTTCCGCCCGACCACGTCGACGGCCACCAGCACGTCCATGTCCTGCCGGCCGTCAGGGGTGCGCTGCTCGACGCGCTGGTGCGGCGCTACGGTGGACGGCCGCCCCTGGTCCGCGATCCGACGGACCGGCTCTCCGCCTCGAGCGCGCGCAGCCCGGCTCGGGCCAAGGCCATATTCGTCGGGCTGCTGGCCACCGGCTTCGCGCGCGCGGCCGGACGGCGCGGGCTGCCCCTCAACGACACCTTCGCCGGCTTCTCCGACTTCCGCGCCAGCTCGTCCTATGCCGATGAGCTCAGCGCCGCGTTGCGCGAGCCCGGCCGCCGGCACCTCGTGATGTGCCACCCCGGCCATCCGGACGCCGAGCTCGCCCGCCTCGATCCCGTCGTCGCGCGCCGGCGCATGGAGTACGATGCGCTAATGCGGGACGTGAGCCTGCCCTCGCTGATCTGGCGGCCATCACGCAAGGCCGACGGGCCCACGCTCGCCTGGCCGCGGCTGCAGGACTGAGCGATGGCCGGGCAGAAGAACGGGACTGCGCCTGGCGGCCAGCATCCGCTCCGTCACGGGCTGGCGTTCCTCGTATCGGGGGGCGTGGCGTTCACCGTCGACGCGCTGGTGCTGGAGGCGCTCACGCGCGGGCTCGCAGTCCACCCGATCGTTGCCCGCATCGCCGCTATTGCCCTTGCCATGATTGCTGGCTGGCTCATGCACCGCACGTTCACGTTCGCAGTCGAGGCACGTCCGAGCGTTGCCGAGTTCCTGCGCTACGCCGGCGTGGCGTGGTCTGCCTCCGCCATCAACTACGGCGTGTTCGTGCTGGTGCTGCTGGCCTGGCCCGCCGTTGCCCCGCTGGCGGCGCTCGTCATCTCCTCGGCGGTGGCCATGGCATTCTCTTATGTGGGCATGCGCTTTGCCGCCTTCCGCCGGCACGGGCGGCCGGGATAGCGCGCCTCAGATCGGTTTCTCGCCGAGCTCCTTCTCGAGCTGCGGGATCAGCCCGTAGCGCTCGCGCAGGAACGGGTTGATGGCGAGCGCGCGGCGGAATGCGGCCAGCGCCTCTCGCATCTCGCCCTTGGCGATGCGGATCAGCCCGATGCCGGCGATGGCGCCGAAGTGGCGGGGCTCGAGCGCCAGCACGCGGTCGATGTCGGCGAGCGAGCGGTCGTGCTCGCCCATGAGATAGAGGACGGTGGCGCGCTTGTTCCAGCCCTCGGCCCAGTCCGGCTTCTCGGCCACGATCTCGTCGAGGATCGGCATCGCCAGGGAGCCGAGGCCCTGGCCCATCAGCAGCATGGCCTGCTCCATGGCCGCGTCGAGCTTCTCGCTGCCCGACCGCTGCCACAGCTTCCAGATCTGGGTGACGATCTCGTCACCATCGTCCTGCGCCTTCGTGGCCTTGAGCCGGGCGAACAGCTCGTCGAGCGCCTTCGTCCGCGCACTTGCCTCGCTCCCCGGCGGCTGCGGCGGCGCCGTCTGCGCGACTGCGGCCACGCCTGTCAGCAGTACGATGGCACAAATCATGGATAGGAAGACGCGGAAGCCCGGATCTCTCGCGGCGCGCATGCTCGCCTCCCTGTCGCAGGACACGAACCCGATCCTACGGGATCCCTGCGGCGGCCGCTTGCTCGAGCTCCAGCCCGATGGTGCTGCCGGTGTGGATTGAACACACGACCTCTCCCTTACCAAGAGTGTGTCCCATAGACACATTAAACGACTATTATCCCAATAAACACTGGCACTTGTCGATATGGGGAGGAGCTAGACAACAGCCGTGTCACCGTTCTGTCACCGCAGAACGCCGCTGTCGTGGCTGCAACTCGACAACGTTGCTCTTGGTCTCGTCGATCTTGGTCAGAAATGCCTCGCCGACCTTTTTGGCGTCCTCTGCAACTTCCGAGTAGGCGTAATGGCCGTAGAGCTTGGTCGGCATCTTTGGGTCGTCCCAGCCACCGGCACCCATGAGATGCGCAATCGAATAGCCTGCCTCCAGAAACCGCTTGGCGAAGGCGTGGCGACCCACCTTGTGGGGAGGGTAGTATTCCACCCTGGCCCGCTCGCAGGCCAGCTTGAGATCGCGGAAGAGGTTTCTGCGGTTCTTGAGGGTGTAGTGGCCGAACAGCCCTGGCCCCCGCTTCCAATCGTAGAGCTCCAGCGCCTCCTGCACTTGCTTGGCGACCTGCACTAGGACGGGGTTGCCGTTCTTGTCTTTTCCGATCAGCGCGGTTCCGCGCTCAGGGTTGTAGTGCTCGGGAAGGCATTTGATGGCCTCGCCAGCGCGGCGCCCGCTGGTCGTGCAGAACAGTAGCAACGCACCTAGCTGTGGCCGACACGTCGCAAGCACAGGAGCAAACCATTTGTCCGGGGGCGCCTTGGCGGGCTTGATATTGCTGTGACCTTTCGGGCGGGTGAGATCCGGCTTCCATGGTCGCGCCTTAGATACCATGCGCAGAACTGCGATGACGGGGGTGTAGAGCTGGCGGTTGATGGTGACCGGAGACGCCGTGGGATAAATCGCCGTGGCCGCGCTGACCATCACCGCATCGGTTATCTCGTTAACCCTGATGCGGCCAAGTCGATCCAGGAGCTTGTTCCGGGGGCCGCCCTCGACCTCGCCTAGAAACCGCTTGTCGCCGCCCGTGCCGAGGTAGGTCGCTACAGCCTCCTCGAACGTTGGCTCTACCGGCCCCGCCGATGCGGCTGCCTCGAGCTCACGGTTCAGGCGGTCGCAGTCGGCTTGGCACAGAGTGCGCGTATCGCTGCCCGGGCCGTAGAAATCTCGTTTTCGCTCGATCGAGCCGTCTTCGTGTTTGATCGGGAACGTGCCGCGCGGGTACCACTTGCGCCGTTGCTTGTGGAGGTACGGCTTGAGCGTCGAGCGAATGTTGGGCATGGCCTCAGCGTCTCCAGGAAGGTGGCGAAGTCGGCCTCAGTGAGGAACATTTGGCTTCGGTGCTCACCGTAGCATCCAATCGCGCGGACGCGCCGTCGGAACTCGCGTTCGCTCATGCGGATCGGCAGGCGGTCCAAGCACTGCTTTACCGTGAGAAGGATCGGCGCAGCTTCTGTCATTCCTTCACTCCGGGAAGGTTTATACCTGATGGGTCGGATGTCGTGGGGCTCCAGTAATACGCGATGGCTCCGGCCTTCAGCCGCTTCGCGCATGTACCTGGGCCAGTTCTGCGGGCCGAGTGCAATTGAGCGGTTGAACGGTGGATGTCAGCGCGGTCGCGGTGCCGCGCGTTTCCGCGCTGGATGCTCCGATCGGACGCAACCGCAGCGATGGTCCGGTTGTCCGGCGTCGCCGTACCGTTAGTGTCCTGACTCTCAAAAATCTTCACATAACGGCTTGGACGGTGTCGAGTGCGGCGCGGGCGCGCTTGATCTTGGCGAGGATCTCGGCACCTTCGGCCTTCCATGTGTAGGGCCTGGGAGCGGCGTTGCGATCGGCGAGATAGGCCTTGATGTCGTTCACCAGCTCATTGACCGATGCAAAGCTGCCCGCGCGGATCACGTCCTCGGTCAGGTCGGCGAAGAAGCGTTCGACCAGATTGAGCCAGGACGAACTCGTCGGCGTGAAGTGCATTTTGAAGCGCGGACGCCGCTCGAGCCAAGCCTTCACCTTCGGGTGCTTGTGGGTTGCATAGTTGTCGGCGATCAGGTGCAAATCGAGCTGCTTGGGTGCCTCGCGGTCGATCTGCTTCAGGAAGCGCAGCCACTCGACGTGGGTGTGCTGCGTCTCGGTGCGCGAGATCAACGTGCCTTGCAGAACGCTGAGCGCGGCGAACAATGTCACCGTGCCGTGTCGCGTGTAGTCGTGCGTCATGGTGCGCGGATGCTTCGGCGCCAGCGGCAGTCCGAGCTGCGTGCGCTCGAGCGCCTGGCACTGGCTCTTCTCGTCGCAGCACAGCACCAGCGCATTTGCCGGCGGGTCGAGATAGAGGCCGATCACGTCCCAGAACTTCTCCTCGAATTGCGGGTCGTTCGAGAGCTTGAAGGTCTTGGTGATGTGCGGCTTCAGATCGTTCTTGGCCCAGATGCGCTGCACCGTGCTATGCGAGATGCCGACATGGCGGCCCATGCTGCGCACGCTCCAGCGGCTGCGGCTCTTGGGCGGACGCGTGACCTCGGTGATGACGCGGGCGACTTTGGCCGCGGGCAAGGATGGCTTGCGGCCCTGTCCACCCTTGTCTGCAAGACCTTCGAGCCCCGCCTTCTCGAACCGCGACGACCAGATCGAGACCGTTCGCATCGACGTGCGCATGCGCGCAGCCACATCCGCGATCTTCATCCCATCCAGACGCAGCAGAATGATCTTGGCCCGGAACCGATCGCGATGCTCGGTCGAGCGCCCGTTGGCCCGCCGCCGCAGCTCCGACCTGACGTCCTCGCTCGCCCAAATCACCTTGATTGGCCGTGCCATGTCTCGCATTCTCCCCGCGATCCCGCCGCGAGGATTATGTAAACTGATTTGCGAGACGGGTCACTAGTGCCCGATGCCCATGATGAGGCCGGGCCCGCTGCTCCCACCGGACGACCCCGCATAACGCGGCGCCGACGGCTGGCGCGCGTACGAAGCCGGAGCCCTGGTCGGCACCTGTCGGGACACAATCGGACGCGCCTTCTCGACCTTGGGTGCCTCGCGCAAGCACGGTTCCCACCTGGCCTTCTCGACATCCGACAGCCACGTTTCGAAATCGCCGACGCTGGCCTTCGCGAGCTTGATGCGCGGCGCCTGTGCCCGGCCGGACCGCTTCGCGTTCTCGACGAAACGGTCGACGCCCTCCTGCGCCTCCTCGGCGCGCCCGGTCACGTTACCGTCGTGGCACTG
>JBGGME010000461.1:0-5221 GCA_041288195.1 Hyphomicrobiaceae bacterium | reverse complement strand
CGTCCATCCAGTCGATCTGCACGAGCGCGCCGATCAGCAGGCCCGGATGCACGAGGTAGTCGGCGCCGGCGAAGAAGATGCCGGCGTGGCCCTGGCGCTTCCCGTCGATGCGGTCCTGGCTGTAGTAGGAGAACACGCCCTCGGTCCACACGTCGAAGCGCGGCTGCGGGCTCGGAGCCTGCCGGTATGCTCCCCGTGCGCCGAGGCTCATCATGCCTTCCGGGCAGGTCGCTTGCCGCGGCCTCCTTCCGCGCCTGCTCGGCTGTGGCGGCGGCGCGCACCTGGGTGAGGCTGGTGGCGAAGGCGAAGCGGCCCTGGCCGTCGTCGGCGGCGCCGCTGAAGCCGAGCGCGCTCGCCGCAGGTCGTGCGCCGCCGGTGCCGGCCGCTTCGCGCGCCATGGCGTCCCGGTCGCCTGCCAAGGCCTCGCGCATGCCGAGGCCGGCGGCCATCTGGGGACCGGGCTGGCTCGGTGGGCGCTGCACGCGGGCCTCGTCCTTGGTGCCGCCGAGGCCCGAGGGCTGGTCGTTCGTCTGGCCCGTCCCGCCGAACAGGGAGCTTGTGAGCTTGTTGTGCATCTGGCCGGTGTCGGGGCCCATCGACGCGATCATGTTGGCGCGCTGACTCATGAAGCTCTGGATCGCGCTCTTGGTCGCCTTGCGCACCGCCTCGACGTCGATCTTGACCGTGGTGGTGACGGCGGCCGAGGCGACGGCAGTGCCGGCGAAGGTGGCGCGCGCGGTGGCGGTGCTGACGATGCTGGTGGCGTTCACGTCGGCGGCGGTGGTGGTGTAGCTGCCCGTGCAGGTCGTGCTTGAGCCCGCCGCCAGCGTCGTCGCCGCGCAGCCGATGGGGCTCACCTTGGTGTCCGTCACGGAGAGGCCGGTGACGGTCACGTTGCCCGAGTTGGTCACCACATAGGCGAACACGATCGTCTGCCCGACGCCGCTGAACATGGCCGGCGAGGCCGTTGTTGTCAGGGTCAGGCCTGCCGTCCCGACAGGATTGATCGTCGCCGACCCCGTGTTGTTGCCGGTTGTGAAGTCGTTGCTGGCTCCCGTCGTGACGATCACCGTCGCCGATCCCGCAGAAGTCGGCGTTCCGGAGACGGGGCAGGTAATCGAGGCGCCGGCCGCCACCGTGGCAGGCGGCACGGGAGAGCAAGCGCCCAGCGACAGCCCGGCTGGTAAGCCGGAGACGCTGCACGTGGCGCTCGCGGCCGAGGCGGTCGCGCCTGCGCTGTTCGTGCACTTGATGGTGCCGGAATAGGGCGTCCCGACGGTTGCCGTGGTCGGCAGGCCGGACAAATCGACCGACATGTCCGCGGCATTGATCATCACGTAGGTATTGTTGTTGGTCCCGGTCGGCGCCGTATTGGTGAGCGCGTTGCCGGCGGTGTCCTGGATGTCCTGCCCGGCCGCCAAGCCCAATGTCACGGTGGCGTTGAGACTGGCGAGGTCGCCGCCCGAGACCGTGACGTCGAACACGGTGCTGGCAGTCACCGTCGCCACGCTCGTCACCGTCGCCGTGGTGCCCGCCACGGTGAAGTCCGCCGCATTCACGTTCTGGACGTTTTCGTCGAACGTGATGCGCCACGTGAGGCTGTCGGCATTGGTCGGCGAGGTGGCCGGGTTTTGGCGGATGATAGAGGCGACGCGAGGCGCTGTGACGTCAACGGTGCCGCCAAATCCGCCCCCAGTCGCAGTCCCTGCGCCCAATGTGTAGGCGTTTCCCGATCGGGTAAGTGTAGCCTCGTAAGATAGCAGAGTGCCTCCGGGACTGGCGGTCGTGCGCAGTGAACACGATCCAGAAGCCAGCTCTACAGTGACCAGGTTCGTTCCTTCGCCAACAATGGTAGCGCCAGCGCACGTTGCTGACGTAATTGGAACCGGGGTTCCTGATGAATTTCCCCAAAGGATTTTGACTTTATGCGTTGGTGCGGGCCGGTCTACGTCCGGTAGGAGAACGGCGAATGCTGGTGCGTGAACAGCACTGAGCCGGCCATCGCTGCCATTTAAGTCGTAAGAGCTGTTGGCCCAGTGGTCGCGGTAGCACTTGGTGCCGGAAGGACGGTCGGGTGAGCCTCCAATGGCGTGCGTGCCACCGTCAGTGTTCGGTACATCCGAAGTAGGGCACGTGGTCTGCGCGGACGCATTGTTAGTTTGCAATGCGAGCGCAACGCACATCACCACGATCGCTAGCGCAACGAAAAGCGCACGTCGTCCCACACTACGCAACGCAACCACACGCGAACCCCCCACACCACGCAACACAGCCACGCGCGCACCCCGTCGTCGCCTGTCAGGCGACAGCCAAAGTCATTCCTTCGGGAGAGCGAGATTGGGAGCCGTGTCGCTGCGCGTGATCCCGGCATCGGACATTGCACGCAGGACGACGATCGCTGCCAGGCCCCCCACGCCGTACAGTCGACGGCCGCCTGTTTCAGGCTTGCCTGTTGGGTTCGGAATGCGCCCCGGTCCGCGACGCTCCAGCTTTAACTATCAGCTATAAGCCCAACAACGGAATTTCTGTGAGGAGAGCCATCTTGTGCGTTGGACGATGCAAAATTGCCACGTTCAAGATTCGCGCACGAGGCGCCGGACATGCCGCAAGCCAATGGGACCATTTGCGGCGCATCAGCGGGCCGCGGGGGGCTCGCCGGCACCGCGGGGGAGGGCGGCGAGGAGGGCGGCGAAGGCTTGGGCTTCGGTCTTGCCGGTGGTGGAGACCTGGGCGTTGGCCTTGGCGTAGAGGGCGGTGCGGCTCTCCAGGATGGCCTTGAGGTCGTCCATGGCCTGCGGGCCGTCGGCCATGGGGCGCAGGTCGCCCTGTGCCAGCACGCGGCCCATGTGCTCGTCGGGCTTGGCGCTGAGCCACACCACGAAGCAGGCCGACAGCAGGAGGTCGTAGGTGGCGGGCTCGGTTACGAGGCTGCCGCCGGTGGCGATCACCGCCTTGTCGAAGCGCTCGATGGTGGTCTCCAGGCACTGCCGCTCGAGGCGGCGGAACATGGGCTGGCCGTGCATGGCGAAGATCTCGGACAGCTCCATGCCGCTGGCGCGCTCGATCTCGCGATCGAGCTCGACGAAGGGCACGCCGAGCGCCTGCGCCGCGAGCTGGCCCAGCGTGGTCTTGCCGGCGCCGCGCAGGCCGATGAGCGCGATGCGGCCCTGGGCGGCGGCGCCCGCGGGACCGAAGCGCTGTCCCAGCAGCCGGCGCGCCTCGGCGAGGTCGGCGGGCGAGAGCCGCTCGAGCTGGTGGATGGCAAGGGTGAGATCGATGGGCCGCTCGGGCGCGTCGCCGACCAGGGCTGCGGCCTCGATGCTGAGCGCCTCGGCGAGCTGGCGCAGCACCAGCAGCGAGGCATTGCCGGCGCCGCGCTCGAGCTCGGCGAGGTACCGCTCCGACACGCCCGACGCCTTGGCCAGCGACTTCCTCGACATGCCGCGGCGGGCACGGGCGAGGCGCACGCGCTCGCCGACGCGCTTGAGGTAGGCTTCGTCCGCCGGCGCCGCCCCGCGCCGCGTGTCTGCGACAGCATCTGGGATGATGGCCATGCTGGTGTCGTGGGATCGCTCGCGGGATCGATTGGGCAAGGATGCACGATACTACATCCTTTGGCGGTGCGGCGGCAAAAAGCGGGCGCTGCAAAGGCTTTCGGCTTGCAGTATGATGCAGGCCGAACGACGAGCCAGCAGATTGAGCCAGCCAGCGAGAGGCCGCCAAAAGACGGCCGGAGCGAGATCGCCTCAGGTGGAGACGATCCTGCTCGGGGAGGAATGATGAGCTACCCGCGCATCTACAACGCGGCGACCGACATGGTCGACCGCAACGTCATCCACGGGCGCGGCGCCAAGCCGGCGTTCATCGATCCGGGCGAGACGCTGACCTACGGCGAGCTCGCGGCGCGCGCCAACCGCATGGGCAGCCTGCTCGCCACCTACGGGATTGCGCGCGAGTCGCGCGTCGCGCTGCTGCTGCTCGACACGGTGGACTTTCCGCCCGCGTTCTGGGGCGCGATCAAGGCCGGCGTCGTGCCGGTGTGCCTCAACACGCTGCTGACGCCCGAGCAGTACGCCTACATCCTCGGCGACAGCCGGGCGAAGGCGCTGATCGTGTCGGCGCAGCTGCTTCCCGTCGTGCAGCCGATCCTGGGGCAGCTGCCGTTCCTCAAGCACATCTTCGTGGCGGGCGGCGAGGCGCCGGCGTTCGCGCTGCCGTTCCGCGGCGAGCTGGGGCATCAGTCGGCCGAACTCGCCGCCGCCGACACCTGCAGCGACGAGACCGCGTTCTGGCTCTACTCGTCGGGCTCGACCGGCATGCCCAAGGGCGTGCGGCACGTGCACTCGAGCCCGATGGAGACGGCGCGGCTGACGGGCCAGGGCTGCCTCGGCATGCGCGAGGACGATCTCGTGTTCTCCGCCGCCAAGCTGTTCTTCGCCTACGGGCTCGGCAATGCCATGTCGTTTCCGATGTCGGTCGGCGCGACTGCCGTGCTGCTGCCCGAGCGGCCGACGCCGGAGGTGGTGTTCCGCACGCTCAAGAAATATCAGCCGACGCTGTTCTTCGGTGTGCCGACGCTGTATGCGGGCATGCTCGCCTATGCGCAGGGCACGCGGGAGAATTCATCCGAGCGCCTGCGCCTGTGCGTCTCGGCTGGCGAGGCGCTGCCCGCCGAGGTCGGCAAGGCCTTCAAGGCGCGCTTCGGCATCGACGTGCTCGACGGCGTCGGCTCCACCGAGATGCTGCACCAGTACGTCTGCAACAGCCCCGGCGACGTGAAGTACGGCACGTCGGGCAAGCCGGTGCCGGGCTACGAGGTGCGCCTCGTCGACGAGCAGGGCCGCGACGTCCCCGACGGCGACGTCGGCGAGCTGCTGGTGAAGGGGCCGAGCGCCGCGGAGGGCTACTGGAACCAGCGCGAGAAGAGCCGCGCCACCTTCGAGGGCGGCTGGACGCGCTCGGGCGACAAGTACACGCGCGACGCCGAGGGCTACTACACCTACCAGGGACGCACCGACGACATGTTCAAGGTGTCGGGGATATGGGTGTCCCCGTTCGAGGTGGAGAGCGCGCTGATTGGCCACCCCGCGGTGCTGGAGGCCGCCGTGGTGCCCAAGGAGGACGGCGACGGGCTCCTCAAGCCCCAGGCCTTCATCGTGCTCAAGCCCGGCAAGGGGGCCGGCAATGGCCTCGAGGAGGAGCTCAAGGAGCACGTCAAGGC
>JBGGME010000460.1:0-16198 GCA_041288195.1 Hyphomicrobiaceae bacterium | reverse complement strand
CAGCTCGAACTTGGCGAGGCCCTTGGTGACGGCGCGGCTGTGCAGCTCCATCAGCACGGCCAGCGCCGGGATCTCCCACATGGTGGTCTCGATCCAGGGCCCCTCGAAGGTCAGCTCGTACTGGTCGCCGCGGCGCTCCAGGTGGTAGGCCGGAAAGCGGAAGTTCTCGAGCCAAGCGATGAAGTCGGGCCCGAACATCTGCCGCTTGCCGTAGAACATGTTGCCGCGCAGCCAGGTCGATTCGCCTCTGCTGAGCGAGAGCGTGCGGATGTGGTCGAGCTGCTCCTTGAGCTCGCCGACATCGACCAGCCGGGCGAGCTTCACCGAGGTGGTGCGGTTGAGGATGCCGAAAGTGACGTTGGCGTCGCGATGGCGACGGAAGATCGTCTGCGCCATCAGCAGCTTGTAGAAGTCCGTGTCCAGCACCGAGCGGACGATCGGGTCGATCTTCCAGGCGTGGTTGTAGACGCGGGTGGCGATGTCGGTCATGGCTGGGCGGTGTCAGACCCTCAGGGTTCGACACCATATTTCACCCTGTGATGTTTCGCTACGTCGTCAGGCCAGCAGGGTTCGACACCCTGCTGCGCGCTATTTGCTCAACACCTTGGGCCAGTTGGCATTGCCCTTGGCGACGTGGCGGGGAATGTCCTTCTCCCAGTCCCGCTGCACCTTGCCGTTGTAGTTGAGGTAGAGCTTGCCCTCGACGATGCGCCAGTGGTTGGGATCGCCCTTGGCGGTGTAGCCTTCCGATACGGCCCAGGCGCAGTAGCCGCCGTATTGCGGCGCGTACGTCTGCGGGCTCGCCTCGAACGCCGCCTTGTTGTCGGCCGAGGCGAAGTGCCAGGTCGCGCCGTTCCAGGAGGCGGCATGCTGCGCCAGGCCCTTGGTGGGCTTGCCGGTCTTGAAGTAGGCGACGGGGTCGTGGCCGTCGAGCGCGAGCTTCGATCTGAACTCGGCGTACACGGCGGGCTTGGGCGACTGCGCGCTCACGAGGTCGTACTGGAGGATGTAGGTCGCGAACGCCGCCAGGCCCATCAACAGCAGCACCTCGTGCCAGGCGGGTCTCAGCATCACACGCTCGCGGTTTCCGGAAGGCCAATCGACTCCACCATGGTATGCGAGACCGGGGATGGCCGCAGCACACGGATCGCTGTCGACATTTCACGATCACGCCATCTGCTATCATCGGTTCCGAGTCGCGTGCCGGCGGCCCGGCTTCCGGTGCCGGATTCTCGAACATGGATTGCGGTATGGCAACCGAGTCCGCAGACTCGCCTGCAAGGTCGGACGAGCTCGATGCCAGGGCGGTCGAGCGTCTCGTCTTCTTCTCCGATGCCGTCATCGCCATCATCATCACGCTGATGGTGCTGGAGGTGCGGTTGCCTCAGCTGCCCGAGCATGCCGGCGATGCCGCCTTGCGCAGCGCGCTTGCCGCCCTCGGCCCGAAGTACCACGCGGTGCTCTTGAGCTTCTGCGTGATCGGCCTGTTCTGGATGGTGCACCACCGCCGCTTCAATTGCGTGCTGCGCGTCGATGTGGGCGTGGTGTGCCTCAATCTGATGTTCCTCCTCACGATCGCCTGCGTGCCTTTCGCCACGGCTGTCATGGCAGAGCACGGCGGACTGACCTCCGTACTGCTCTACGCGGGCGTGCTGACGGCAGCGTCGCTGACCTCGGCCCTGCTGTGGTGGTCCGTGGGGCGAGAGAGCATCGTCGGCCCGAATCCCGAGGCGCTGCAGGAGATGCGCATCGCAACCTTGATGTCGCTGACCTCGGCTGCCTTTTTCATCGCCTCGATGGGCATCGCGTTCCTGAGCACGAGCGTGGCGCAGTGGAGCTGGTTCCTGGTGTTCGGCACCAACTGGATCGCCCGCGAGCTCTACACGCGCTACCGACCACAATGACAAAGGGCCGGACCTGTCGGTCCGACCCCTTGCAACGAACGGTCTCTCGAGGCGGCTCTAGAAGTCCATGCCGCCCATGCCGCCCATGCCGCCGCCCGGAGGCATCGGCGGGGCGGCTTCCTTGGGACGCTCGGCCACCATCGCCTCGGTCGTGATGAGCAGGCCCGCGATCGAGGCGGCATCCTGCAGGGCGCAGCGCACGACCTTGGTGGGGTCGATCACGCCCTCGCTGACGAGGTCGCCGTAGGTGCCCGTCTGCGCATTGTAGCCGTAGCTGTACTTGGCATGCTCGAGGATCTTGCCGACCACCACCGAGCCGTCGTCGCCGGCGTTCTGCACGATCTGGCGCGCGGGGGCCTGTATGGCCTTGCGCACGATGTTGATGCCGATCCTCTGGTCGTCGTTGTCGACCTTGAGGCCCTCGAGCGTCTTGGTGGCGCGCAGCAGGGCCACGCCGCCGCCCGGCACGATGCCCTCCTCGACGGCGGCGCGGGTGGCATGCAGCGCGTCGTCGACGCGATCCTTGCGCTCCTTCACCTCCATCTCGGTGGCGCCGCCGACCTTGATGACGGCCACGCCGCCTGCCAGCTTGGCGAGCCGCTCCTGCAGCTTCTCGCGATCGTAGTCGGACGTCGTCTCCTCGATCTGCTGCTTGATCTGCTTGACGCGGGCCTCGATGTCGACCTTCTTGCCGGAGCCGTCGACGATGGTGGTGTTGTCCTTGTCGATCGACACCCGCTTGGCGCGGCCCAGCATGTTGAGGGTGACGCTCTCGAGCTTGATGCCGAGGTCGTCGCTGATCACCTGGCCGCCCGTCAGCGTGGCGATGTCCTCCAGCATGGCCTTGCGGCGATCGCCGAAGCCCGGCGCCTTCACCGCCGACACCTTGAGGCCGCCGCGCAGCTTGTTGACGACGAGGGTCGCGAGCGCCTCGCCCTCGACGTCCTCGGCCACGATCAGCAGCGGCTTGCCCGCCTGGGCCACCGCCTCGAGCAGGGGCAGCATCGGCTGCAGGCTGGAGAGCTTCTTCTCGTTGATGAGGATGTAGGGGCTCTCGAGCTCGACCAGCATCTTGTCGGCGTTGGTGATGAAGTAGGGCGAGATGTAGCCGCGGTCGAACTGCATGCCCTCGACCACGTCGAGCTCGGTCTCCAGGCTCTTGGCCTCCTCGACCGTGATGACGCCCTCGTTGCCCACCTTCTTCATGGCCTCGGCGATCATCTTGCCGACTTCCTTGTCGCCGTTGGCGGAGATGGTGCCGACCTGGGCGATCTCGTCGTTGGAGGTGACCTTCTTAGCCTTGCTCTTCAGCTCGGCGACGATGGCCGCGACCGCCATGTCGACGCCGCGCTTCAAGTCCATCGGGTTGGAGCCGGCCGCCACCGACTTGGCGCCTTCGCGGATGATGGCCTGGGCCAGCACGGTCGCCGTGGTGGTGCCGTCGCCGGCCATGTCGGAGGTCTTGGAGGCGACCTCCTTCAGCATCTGCGCGCCCATGTTCTCGAACTTGTCCTCGAGCTCGATCTCCTTGGCGACGGTGACGCCGTCCTTGCTGACGCGAGGTGCGCCGTAGCTCTTCTCGAGCACGACGTTGCGTCCCTTGGGGCCCAGCGTCACCTTGACGGCATTGGCGAGAATGTCGACGCCGCGCAGCATGCGCTCGCGTGCGTCCTGCGCGAATTTGACTTCCTTGGCTGCCATGGTTGGCTACTCCGGTGCGAAGGGGTCAGACCCCCTCGTCGAACGTTGCAATTCTCAGTCGGTCCGCGCTCGATGGGGTCTGACCCCTACCGGCCGAACAGGCTCATCAGCCACGCGATCAGGCCGCGGCGCGGACGCTGGCTTTTCCCTCGATCACACCCAGGACATCGCTTTCCTTCATGATCAGCAGCTCCTGGCCGTCGATCTTGACCTCGGTGCCCGACCACTTGCCGAACAGGATGCGGTCGCCCTTCTTGACGTCGAGCGGCACCAGCTTGCCGGACTCGTCGCGGGCACCGGGGCCCACGGCGATGATCTCGCCCTGCATCGGCTTCTCCTTGGCGGTGTCGGGGATGATGATGCCGCCTGCGGTCTTGGTTTCCTCTTCGATCCGGCGCACGACCACGCGGTCATGCAGAGGGCGAAATTTCATGGCCTCTACCTCACTGTTTCAGAACCGAATTTCCCTAGTTCATGCAGACGCGCTGTCCGGGCGGTACCGCCCGGATGGAGCGGGTGGACCACAGATGGCCACCGGCTGGCGCCTCGCGCCTGCTATTAGGAAGGCCTGTTAGCAGTGTCAAGAGGAGAGTGCCAAGACACTAGGCTGCAGGCTTCAGGCTTGAACGCTCGCCGACCCGTCCCAAATTGCCCGATGCGGGGACGCCACCGCTCCTCTTTGCGACAAACCTGATGGGGACGGCCTCATCGATCCCAAAGGAGATGAGGCGATGGCCTGGATTCTTCTGGTTGCCGCCGGCGTGCTCGAGATCGGCTGGGCGATCGGGCTCAAGTACACGGAGGGCTTCACGCGCCTCGGGCCATCGGTGGCGACCATCGCAACCATGGCCGTGAGCCTGCTGCTGCTCGGTCTTGCTGTGCGCACACTGCCCGTCGGCACCGCCTACGCCGTCTGGACGGGCATCGGCACCGTCGGAACGGCGCTGCTGGGTATCGCGCTCCTTGGTGAATCGGCCGAGCCCCTGCGCCTCCTCTTCATCGCCCTGATCGTGGCCGGCGTCGTCGGCCTCAAGCTCGTGACGCCGTAGGACCATCGGCGGCCGGGCCTGACCGCCCGCGCGAGCCTCCCAATTGACCTTGACCCCGAATGCGGGTTTTCACCGATCCTCTAGCGCTTCTCGCCCGGCTACAGTGCGCGGTCGCCGGGGCACTGAAACCATTCATTGGCCGACGTAGAGATTGAGCCCAAGCAGCTCGATCGAGGGAGACCCATGTCATCGCCTGATCCACGTGGCTCGAGACCGGATACGTCCGCCTTGAAGGGCGCCCGGGTCCTCGTCGTCGAGGACGCCTGGCATGTCGCCGAGGCCATGAAGCTGGTGCTGGAAGGAGTGGAGATTCGCGTCGTGGGACCGGCGGCCAACGTCGCCGACGCCCTGCGCCTGATCACCTCGCAACAGCTCGATCTTGCCCTGGTCGACATCAATCTCAAGCAAGAGACGGCGTCCGGGATCATCGACGACCTTCACGCGCGCGGCATCCCCTTCATCGTCGTCTCGGGCTATGCGGTGCCGCCTGTTGCCATGCAGAAGGCGGCGGCGTTCGTGCAGAAGCCGTTCAGCGCAAAGGAGTTGATGGTGGCGATCTCGAGGGTCATCGGGCGGCTCCACTGAGCGCACCGCAAACGCCTGCGCCCGTGCCGCGAGCGCGTCACCTGCACCCGTCCGGGCTCTAGCGACAAGGAGGCTGGGGTCACATGCAGTGGCACACATCGAATGGGACGCTGCAATGCCGGCGCGTCCTGGGCGAGCCGACGTCATGGGTCGGCGCGGTCGGGCTCACGGTTGCCGTCGCCGTCGCCTACGCCCTCGCCGCGCGACTGGGCCTTGCGCTCCTGACCGCACCCGATGGCGTGGCGGTCTTCTGGCCCGCCGCCGGCATCTCGGCCGGAATATTGATCGCGTTGGGCCCGAAGGCGCGATTGCCGGTGGCCGCAGGGGTGATGGTGGCAACGGTCGCGGCCAATCTGCTGGGCGACAGGAACCTCGCCAGCACGGCAATCTTTGCCGTCTGCAATGCGGCCGAGGCCGTGTTGATAGCTGAATTGACCAGGCGCTTCTTCGGTTCCGACTTCAGGCTGGAGAGCCTGCGCAGTGTGGCGGGCCTCCTCGTGGCGACGGCGATTGCGACCTCGCTTTCGGGCATCGGTGGAACGGCCGGATTTCTCCTGTTCCAAGGTTCGGGAGGTTCGCCGCTCACCATCTGGCAGCACTGGGTTGCGTCCGACGCGCTCGGCGTCGTCATTGTTGCGCCGCTCGTCGTCGGGCTTGTTCAAACCGTGAACGATCCGCCCTCCCGTCACGAGGCGATGGAGGGTGGCGCAACGCTCGTGGTTCTCACGCTCGCCAGCCTCCTGGGCCTCAGCTCGGCCGGGGACTACGGACTGACCATTCTGTTCTTCGCTCTGCTCCTTCCCATTCTGCTTTGGCCGGCCGCGCACTGTCGTCCCGCGTGCGCCGCCGCTGCCGTGTTCATCCTCGGTCTGGTCGTGATCTTGAGCATGACCTTCAACGTCGGCCACCTGAGCGATCCGGACGTGCCGTTTGGCAGCCGCGTCCGTGCGGTGCAGGCGGCCCTGCTCGCGATATCGACATGCACGCTTGCCATCGCCGCGCTGTTCGCCGAGCGTCGCCAGAAGGAAGCCGAGCTGAAGGACACCAACGATCGGCTGCAGTTGGCGCTCGACAGCGCCGAGTTGGGCGTCTGGAGCGTAGATCTCGAGACCGGCCGGTTCGAGAACGATGCGCGGGACAAAAGAATTCATGGACACGACGAGCGGGCGGTGCCGCAAACCCTCTCGCAGGCCCGAAGCTTCGTGAACCCGGAGGACCTGCCGCGGCTCGACGCGCTGTTCGCCTCGTCCGGCAGCACCGGCTCCAGCTATGGGACCGAGTACCGGATCATATCGCCCGCCGAGGGCCCCGACGCGAAAGAGGAGCGCTGGGTCGCGGTCGAGGGCGTTGTTGTGCGGGCCAATGACGGCCGCCCCTTGGGCCTGCAAGGCGTCACGCGCGACATCACCGGCATCAAGCAGACGCAAGCAAGGCTGCAAGACAGCGAGCGCACGTTCCGCGAATTGCTGGGGGCGCTCCCCGCCGCGATCTATGTCACGGATGCGGACGGCCGCATCACCTACTGCAATCAAAGCGCCATCAATCTTTGGGGGAGAAGCCCAAGGCTCGGCGCGGACAGGTGGTCCGACCTCGCCCGCTTCTACTACGCCGATGGCACGCCGGCGACCCTGGGCGATTGTCCGACCGAGATTGCGCTGAGGCAGGGTGTGAGCGTGCACGGCCGCGAGTCCATTCTCGAGCGCATGGACGGCACGCGCGTCCCGATCGTTCCCTATCCGACGCCACTGCGCGATGCCGCCGGCGCGGTGGTCGGCGTCGTCAACATGACCGTCGACATCAGCGATCGCAAGCAGGCAGAGCAGGCCCTGATCGAGCGCAATACCCAGCTGACGCTGGCGGGAAAGGCCGGCCTGGTCGGCACCTACGCCTACGAGCCCGACATGGAAAGGGTGAAGATATCGGAAGGGTATGCCGTCATCCACGGCTTGCCCGAAGGAACGATCGAGACCACGCGCAGCGCGTGGAAGGCCAGGGTGCATCCCGACGACATTGCCCGCATGGAGGAGTTCCGCGTCAAGACATTCGAAGACAGAGGCGGTGAGTACAACGTCGAGTACCGCATCCTGCGCCCGGGCGGCGAGCTGCGATGGATCGAGTCGCGCAGCTTCCTCACCTACAGCAGCGATGGGCGGCCACACCAGGTGATCGGCGTCAATATCGACATTACCGAGCGCAAGCAGACCGAGGCGCTGCTCAACGAGAGCAAGGTCCGGTTGGCGGATGCGTTGGCAGCCGGCCAGGTGATTGCCTTCGAATGGGATGCCCTCACCCGTCGGACGCAGCGCAGCGACAGCGCTCATCCGATCCTCGGTTGCGTGGACGGCAGCCGCTTCCTCAAGCAGGTTCATGCCGACGATCGCGCGCACTTCAAGGCGCAGATACGCTCGCTCAGCCCCGTCAATCCCTCCTATGCCCTGAGCTTCCGGTTCGTGTGCCCGGACGGCCGCCAGATCTGGCTCGAGGAGACAGCCAAGGGCGAGTTCGACGACCAGGGGAAGCTGCTGCGCGTGAAGGGGCTGACGCGCGACATCACCGAGCGCAAGGAGCTGGAGGATCACAAGAACGCGCTGATCTCCGAGCTCGACCATCGGGTCAAGAACGTGCTCGCGGTGGTTTCCGCGGTCGCCTCGCGCACGCAGGAGACCAGCACCTCGATGGATGGCTTTGTCGTCGCACTCAACGGCCGCATCAAGTCGATGGCAAACACCCATGAGCTGTTGAGCTACCGTCGCTGGCGCGGCATTCCGCTCAACGAGCTCGTTCGCCGCGAGCTGGCACCCTATGCCGCAGCCAACAACACGCAGATCGATGGGCCGGTGGTCGTGCTCAGCGCCGAGGCGGGCCAGGCTCTCGCAATGGTGTTTCACGAGCTTGCCACCAACGCCGCGAAGTTCGGCGCCGTATCGACGAGAACGGGACGTGTAGCGGTGTGCTGGTGCCGCAGGCCGAATGGGCAGGCCGAGGACAGGCTTTGCATCCGATGGGAGGAGAGCGGCGGTCCGACCGTGGCGGAGCCGATCCGGCTCGGCTACGGCACCAGGGTCGTGCGCCACATGGTGCCATACGAGCTCGGCGGCACCGTCGATCTCGTGCACGCGCCCGAGGGAGTGCGATGCGAAATCGAGCTTCCCGGGCGCTGGCTGAGCGACGAGGTGGCAGGCGATCCGCCCTCCAGCGCGTCGCCCCGGCCCGGCCGCTGAAACACGACCGACGGGGTCGGCCACGGGGCGCCGGCGTGGGCACGGCCTGCCCAAGCTTTGAGCGAACCGGGCAATTCCACCCTCCCGTGCTGCATGTGCTCACGCGGCAGAGCCCATCGGCGGAACTGGACCGGGATTTGCGTTGTTGAATTGACCCCGGCAGCGTGTGCCGGGGGTAACTGCAACGACGCAAGGATGTGGGAACAATGCCACCCACCATGAGCGAATCACGACTAGCATCGCCTCGTGCGGCGTTATCGACATCAGCGGGGTGAGGTGAGCACCCATGTCCGCAAGAACCGCAAGACCCGACCCTGAATTCCGCGCCCAGCTCGCGGGCTTCAGCCTGACGACGGCGGAGATCCTCTACCGCCTCCCCGACCACCCCTCGCTCCTGCAGAGCTACATCTGGCAGGAGTACGACCTGCACCCGCGCTTCCCGCGCCTGCGCACGTTCCTCGACTTCTGGACGCGCGAGCTCGAAGGCAAGCTCTTCCGCGTGACGGTGGCGCACAAGAAGCTGATCACCCCTGCCGAGCTGCGGCTGGTCTCCGGCGAGTTCGGTCTCCACTGAGACGCGCGGACGCTTCCCGCATGGCGGCAGCGGCGAGGCTCGGCGAGCCCGCGAATCGCGCTATGGAACCGGCGACATAGAGAACGTCGTCGTTTCCAGCGCACGCATGGCCCAGCCCGACCGACAGCATCCGGCGATCGCACCCCGCGTCGTCTCCTCCATCGAGGAGGCGATCGCCGCGCGCCGCGGAGCGCGCAACGTCGGCGGCACCGGTGCGGGCGGTCCGGCGACGGCTGCCGGCGCCGCCGATGCCCGCCCCGCCCAGCAGCTGCTCGCCGCCATGCGCACGGTGAAGGCCGCGCGCTTCAATGCGGCCGAGCGGTTCGAGCGCAAGAACACGCTGTCGCTGTTCGCCCTGTCGATGGTGTCGCTCTATTTCGTCGGCCTCTCGGTGTGGCAGGCGGTCTACGCGCCGGCGCTCGACGAGGCGGCGAACCGGCTCATCACGCTGGTCTCGATCATGTCGTCGGTGTTCACGCTGGTGCTGGCCCTGATCGAGTCCATGAACGACTACAAGATGAAGGCGCACCACATGCACGCGTGCGCGCTGGCCGTGAACGACCTCTACCACGAGTTCAAGCTGATGAAGGCGCCCGATGCCGGCCTGACGCAGGAGTTCCGCCGTCGCTACAACGACGTGGTGCGCAGCTGCCCCTACAATCACGCCCGCATCGACTACCTGATGGCGCGCGCCGAGCGCGGGCTGCCCTGGGAGGAGAAGGCCTGGGTGCACCTGCGCTATGCCCTCGACGTCTACGCCCTGTACGGCATCTGCCTCGCCGTTCCCCCCTTGGTGCTGCTCGTGTTCCGCTAGCTCAGTACCAGACGCCGGGGAAGCGGTAGCGGGGGCGCATGGAGGCCGGGGCCATGCCGACCATGGAGACCATCGGCTCCTCCACGACCTCGATGGGCGGCGGCATCTCGCGGTTCTCGAGCGCCAGCAGGCGGGCGATACGCTCCTCGGTGGGGGGATGGGAGCGCAGCAGGGAGGGCTGCGGGATGCGGCGGCCGGGCACCGGGAACATCAGGTCCTCCCAGAAGCTGCCCTGGTATCGCTCGAGCTTCTCCAGCGCGGTGGCGAGGCCCCTGGGGTCGCCGGTGAGCTCGACGCCTTCGAGGTCGGCATCGTACTCGCGGGTGCGCGACAGGCCGAGCTGCAGCAGGCTGCCGATGGTGGGCGCGAGGTAGAGCAGCAGCAGCGCCAGCAGCGAGATGTCGGAATCGCCGAGCAGGATGCCCGGCAGGTTGAAGATCGCCAGGAACAGCGCCAGGTACGACAGGCCCTGCGTGAAGCGCGTCATCATGTCGGCCACCGCCATCACCGAGAGGTCGTTGTTGCGGATGTGGCTGACCTCGTGCGCCAGCACGCCGGCAAGCTCGCGCAGCGACAGACGGCGCAGCAGGCCCTCGGTGATGCCGACCACGGCCTTGTCGGGAGTGCCGGTGGCGAAGGCGTTGAGCGTCATGCTGGGGATGATGTAGACGGCGGGGGCGGCCGCGAGCCCGGCGCGCCTGGCGAGCTGGTCGACGATATAGACGATCTGCTCGCCGTTCTGCGGATCGATCAACCGGGCGCGATACATGCGCATGACGAGCTCGGGCGGCATGCGCGGCGCGAAATAGAACAGCGCGGCAAACCACACCAGCGTCACCAGGACGCCGAGCCAGGACCACAGCAGCCACACCGACAAGGTCGTGACGAGCCCGAGCCCTGCCACCAGCAGGACCGAGTGCAGGTCGTTGCGGAACTTGTGCTGGCGGCGGCGGTCGTCGTCGAGAAGGGGCATCATCGCCTGGCTCCCTGCGCGCGACGTGAGCCCCCGCAAGCCGCGCCGGGGCAGCATAGGCGGCAACGGCTGGCGGGGCTATACCCTCGCGGGACTTGCCAACGCCGCTTGCGTGCGGCGGCGCTCAGGCGGCGGCCTGCGAGGAGGAGCCGCCGGCGATGCGTCGGGGCGCCAGGTAGAGCGCCTCGATCTCGTCGGCCGGCAGCGGCCTGCCGAACAGGAAGCCCTGCATCTCCGTGCAGCCCTCGGAGCGCACGGCATCGAGCTGCTCCTGGGTCTCGACGCCCTCGGCCGTGGTCGTCATGCCGAGGCCCTTGGCCATGGCGGCGACGGCGCGCACGATGTTGAGCGAGCCGACGCCGTCGGCGACGTCCCTGATGAAGGAGCGGTCGATCTTGAACTTGTCGAACGGGAAGCTCTGCAGGTAGCTGAGCGAGGAGTAGCCGGTGCCGAAGTCGTCCATGGCGATGCGCACGCCCAGCGCGCGCAGATTGAAGAGGGTCGCGAGCGTGCTCTCGCTGTTCTGCAGCAAGGTGCTCTCGGTGATCTCGAGCTCGAGCCGGCGCGCGGGCAGCCCCGAGGTGGCGAGCGCGCTCATCACCACCTGCACGAGGCCCCGCGTGCTGAACTGAACGGGCGAGAGATTGACCGCGACCTCGAGCGGCTCGGGCCAGGCCGCGGCCGTGGCGCAGGCCTGCCGGATGGCCCATTCGCCGAGGGGGATGATGCAGCCGATCTCCTCCGCCAGCGCGATGAAGGTGGCGGGCGGGACCATGCCCTTGTCGGGATGGCGCCAGCGCATCAGCGCCTCGAAGCCCCTGACGTCGCCGCTCTCGAGGTTGACGACGGGCTGGTAGTGCAGCTCGAACTCGCCGGCCTGCACGGCACGGCGCAGGTCGGCCTCGAGCGTGCGGCGCTCCTGCATCTGCAGGTCCATGCCGTGCTCGAAGAAGCGGAAGGTGCCGCGGCCGTCGGCCTTGGCGCGATAGAGCGCGAGGTCGGCGTTGCGCAGGAGCTCCTCGGGGCTGGTGCCGTCGGTCGGGCCGATGGCGATGCCCACGCTGGTGCCGATCACGACCTGATGGCCGTCGATCTGGTAGGGCGCGCCGATCTGGTCGATGATCCGCAGCGCGAGGGCGGTGGCGTCGGAGGGCTGCGAGATGGCCATCTGCAGGATGGCGAACTCGTCGCCGCCCATGCGCGCGACGGTGTCGGTGTCCCGCGTGACGTTCATGAGGCGCCCGGCCGCCATCTCCAGCAGCCGGTCGCCGCAGGGATGGCCCAGCGTGTCGTTGACGTTCTTGAAGTGGTCGAGATCGAGCAGCAGGGCCGCCACCATGTCGCCGCGCCTGGCGCGGGTCAGCGCATGCCGCAGCCGATCGTTGAGCAGAACGCGGTTGGGCAGGCCGGTCAGCGCATCGTGCAGCGCCATGTGGGCGATCTTGGCCTCGGTGCGGCGCTGCTCGGTGATGTCGTGGTGGGTCGTGACGGTGCCGCCGTCGGCCATCGGCTGCACGGTGATGGCGATCGAGCGCCCGTCGCCGAGCTGGCTCACGAGCTGCTCGACGTCGCGGGCGTCGCGCTTGCGCAGCAGCTGGTCCATCAGCTCCTGGGGCGACCTGTCGGAGGCCAGACCGTTGTCGAAGCGATGCTCGATCAGCTGGCGCAGCTCCGTTCCGACCCGGGCCTGCTCGGGCGACAGCCCGTAGATCTCGATGAAGCGCCGGTTGCACATCACGAGCCGGTGCCCGGAATCGTACATGGCGAGGCCCTGCACCATGTTGTTGAGCGCCGCGTCGAAATGGATGTTCTGCGTGCGCAGCTGCTCCTCCTTGGCCACGAGCAGTTGGTTCTGCTGCTCCAGGCGGGCGCTGAGCTGCTCGCGCTCGGTGACGTCGTCGTGGGTGCCGACCCAGCCGCCGGTGGCGATCGGGTGGTGGATGATCTTGACGGTGCGGCCGTCGCCGAGCCCGACCACCCTGACGCTGGTCTCGGTCTGCTCGACGAGCTTGAGGACACGCTCGATGTACTCCTCGCGCTCGCCGCCCTCGAAGCTGCCCGATCCCAGCCGGTATTCGAGCATCTCGCGTAGGTGCGTGCCGCGCCTGGTGATCTCGCGGGGCAGGCCGTACAGCTGGCGGTAGCGGTCGTTGCAGATGATCAGCCGCTTGCCCGCATCGAACAGGACGAGGCCGATCGGCATGTTGTCGATGGCGGCCTCGAGATGCTCGCGCTCGATGACCTGGCGGCCGTCGAAGGGCCCCAGGGCCGGCTTCACGCGCCTGCGGCGTGCACGAGCCATGGCTCCCGCGCGCGCAACCGTTCCTTCACCAACGCTCGCCACCTGCCGTCCCCCGTCCGCATACCGAGCATCCCAATGTTCGTTATAGGACCGAGTGCTTAACGAAGCGTCTTGCATTTTACGCGACGTCGGAAGGTGCCTCATTAAGAGGCATGAAACCACCGACGGGCTAGATTGCATATCCGCTGACGGAGCACGGCACGAATGTTGCGCGTCATTTCCTGCCTCACCACGCAACACGACTGGCGCCTGGTGCTGTTGGCAGCCGCCGTGTGCTTTCTCACGAGCTTCGCGGCCATCAATCTGTTCCATCGGAGCTGCGCCACCACCGGCCGCACCCGCCTGCTGTGGCTGATCACGACCGGGGCGGCGACGGGATACGGGATCTGGGCCACGCACTTCATCGCCATGCTGGCGTTTACGCCCGGGGTTGCGACCGGCTACGACCTGCTGCTCACCGTCTCGTCGCTGATCGCGGCGGCTGTCATCACCGGAGCGGGCTTGGCCCTGGCGGCCATGAGCGGGGCGCGCTGGGCGGCGCCGGCAGGCGGCGCAGTCGTCGGTCTCGGCATCGCGGTCATGCACTACATGGGTATGTGGGCGTTCGAGGTCCCGGGGCACATTGTGTGGTCGGCCGATCTGGTGGGCATGTCGATCGTGCTCGGAGGCGTGTTCGGGGTCGGGGCGCTCTACGTGGCCGCAAACTCCAGCGGCCCCCGGCCGACGTTGATCGCCGCCCTGCTTCTCACTCTTGCCATCGTGGCGCATCACTTCACGGCCATGGGTGCCGCCACCATCACCGCCGATCCGACGGTCGCCGTCACGGCCTTGTCGCTGTCGACCAATGCCCTGTCGGTGACCATCGCCAGCGCCGCGGTCGCGGTGCTCGGCATCAGCCTGGTGGCGGCTTTCGCGGGCAGCTCGCGCCAGCAACTGATCGAGAAGTCGGAGGCCGAGATCGCGCGCCAACACGAGCGCCTCGAGACGGCGCTCGCGAACATGTCGCAGGGACTGTGCATGTTCGATGCCGACCAGCGCGTGGTCGTGGCCAACACGCGCTACGCGGAAATGTACGCGCTGAGCCCCGAGCAGCTGAAGCCCGGAACGACGCTGCGGGAGATCCTGGAGGCGCGCGTCGCCAACGGCATCTACGGGCCCATCGAGGCGAAGGAATTCGTCGAAACCGGCATTGCCAGCTTCCGCGAGAAGGTCAGCGAGATCCTGCACCTGGCCGACGGCCGGTTCATCTCCGTCTTGCGCCGGCCCATGCCCGGCGGCGGCCTGGTCAGCACGCACGAGGACATCACCGAGCGGCAGAGGGCCGAAGCCCGGATCGCGCACATGGCGCATCACGACGTCCTGACCGACCTGCCGAACAGGGCGCTGCTGCGCGAGCGGCTGGAGCAGGCGACCGCAGCCATGCGGCAGGGCGGGCGGCGCCTGGCGGTCCTGATGCTCGACCTCGACCGGTTCAAGGAGGTCAACGATACGCTGGGTCATGGCGTCGGCGATGCGCTGCTGAAGACCCTCACGCAACGGCTGCGAGGCTGCCTCAGAGGGTCGGATACGATCGCCCGTCTCGGCGGCGACGAGTTCGCCGTCGTGCAGAGATCGGCGGACCCGACCTCCGACAGCGCCGCGCTGGCGAGCCGGCTACTCGACGTCGTCTGCGAGCCGGTCGATATCGACGGGCACAACCTAGTGATCGGAACGAGCATCGGCATCGCCATCGCTCCCGATGACGGCGACGATCCCGACCAGCTCCTGAAGAACGCCGATCTGGCCCTCTACCGGGCAAAGAGCGAGGGCCGCGGCACCTACCGCTTCTTCGAGCCGGAGATGGACCACCGCATGCAGGCGCGGCGCAGCCTGGAGAGAGACTTGCGCAACGCGCTCGCATTGGGACAGTTCGCCCTGCATTACCAGCCGCTCGTCAACCTGGAGCGCGACGAGATCTGCGGGTTCGAAGCGCTGCTGCGCTGGACCCATCCCGAGCGCGGGAATGTGCCGCCAGGCGAGTTCATTCCCATCGCGGAGGAATCAAACCTGATCGTGCCGATCGGCGAGTGGGTGGTGCGGACGGCGTGCGCCGAGGCGGCGCGCTGGCCCGCGCATCTCAAGGTCGCCGTCAATATCTCACCCGCTCAGTTCAAGGCGCGCAATCTCGCCGAGGTCGTTCTGGGCAGCCTTGCCGCGGTTGGCATGCCGCCGAGCAGGCTGGAGCTCGAGATCACCGAGTCGGTCATGCTCGAGGACGAGGGGGCCGCATTCACGACGCTGACGCGGCTGCACGACCTCGGCGTGCGCATCGCGCTCGACGATTTCGGCACCGGCTACTCCTCGCTGAGCAACCTGCGCAAGTTCCCCTTCGACAAGATCAAGATCGACCGCAGCTTCGTCAGCGACCTGTCGGTCGCCAACGTCGACGCGCTGGCGGTCGTGCGCTCGGTCGCCCAGCTGGGCGTCAGCCTCGGCATGGCGACCACGGCCGAAGGCGTGGAGACGCGGGAGCAGCTCGACGCCGTGCGCGCGGAAGGCTGCACGGAGATACAGGGCTACTACATCTGCGCGCCGAGCCCGCCCGAGGAGATCGAGCGGCTGATCCGGCGGTCGTGCCAAAAGCCGGAAGCGGACGCGGCCTAGGGTCCGAGCGGCGGGCACCGATTAACATCGCTGCGTATTCGGAGCACCGTCGCGGGTGGGCGGGTGTATGGTCAATGCGGTGCGGGAGCGGACGAGGTCACGCAGCCATGGCCAAGGACAAGGACCACAAGGACGATCGCAGCGGCAAGGAGGCCCTGTCGGGCGCCCACCGCGAGCAGGCCGACAAGCCCAGCCTCAAGCGCGGGGACTACGAGGACAAGCTGCGCGAGCTGCACGTGAAGCTCGTCGAGCTGCAGGACTGGGTGCGGCACGAGGGCAAGAAGATCTGCATCGTGTTCGAGGGACGGGACGGCGCCGGCAAGGGCGGCGCGATCAAGGCCATCACCGCCAGGGTGAGTCCGCGCGTGTTCCGCGTGGTCGCACTCCCCGCTCCGACCGAGCGCGAGAAGTCGCAAATGTACATACAGCGAT
>JBGGME010000459.1:0-11915 GCA_041288195.1 Hyphomicrobiaceae bacterium | reverse complement strand
AAATCAACGTAGCGTTCATGGCGATGGGCGGTGGCTCCGGCGGCGACGCGCACGAACTGCTTCGACACCAGATTCCTACGCCAACCCAACGGCTTCGTCGCCAACCGTCAACTCTTCTCCTTCTGCCTCATGAATAAGATGGGCTAGGCCGCTGCTTCCGGGAAGCGGGCTCGGTCGGCCTATCGGGGGCGGAACACCACGGAAAAGCAGTGATGGGCTCTGTTCGCGCTCAGCTGGTGGCGGCGCGGCAGTGCTCGTCGGCGGGGAGGGGGTCGCAGCCCTTGTCGCGCACGCACTTCTCCATCGCCTCGGTCAGCTCCGGGCGCCACGTGCCGTCGATCTCGCCGGTATAGAGGCGTGCCTCGGTGAGCCCGCATTGGTAGAGCTTGATCATGCGCGGGCCCCCGTGCCACATGGCCTTGTCGTAGTCGCGCAACGCGCCCTCGGGATCGCCGAGCGCCTGGCGGATGTGGGCGCGGGTATCGAGCGCGTGCGGGCTGGTGGGGCTCAGCTGCAGCGATTTCTCGACGTCCGGCAGCCCAGTCGATGGCTTGCCCCATCGGTAGTAGGCCCAGGCGCGGTTGTTGAGCGCCACCGCGAAATCGGGCTTCATCGAGATCGCCATGTCGTAGTCATGGATGGCCGTGGCATAGCGGCCCTTGAGCGAGTAGGCCAGCGCCCGCATGGCATAGGCAAAGCTCAGGTCCGCGACGCTCTGGTCGCGGCGCTCTATCAGGGCCGTACAACCCTCGATGCGCCGCTCCAGGTCCTCTCCGAAGCAGTCGGCTGCCGGCTCCGCACGCACGTGAGACCCAGCGAAACCGGCCAGCACGGCGGCCAGTGCGAAGACGGCGAAAAGGCGGTTCATGGTCCCCATTCAGCTCGATCGGCCGCGGTACGGTCGACGGCACTTCCCCTGCGTCTAGAGTTGCATGTCGTCGGCCCGGCTACCAGTAAGAACCGCTTAACCCAAGAGCCGGCCCCGAATATGGCAAAGACGGCGGCCCGCCCGCACCGGGCCACGCCGCGCGCCAGGCTCCTGTGATGCGGAAATCTGGCCCCGCAGACGCCCTCCGGTCCCCTACCGGAAGTGTTTGGACAACTTTAGCCCTTGGCCCTGGTAGTGGGAGGCAATGCCCTGCCCGTAGATCTTGACGGGGCGATCGGCCAGCTCCTCGTAGACCAGGCGCGCGATCGTCTGGCCGTGCTCCAGCACGAACGGGACCTCCAGCGTGCGCACCTCCAGCACCGCCTTGGATCCGCCCCCGCCCTCCGCGGCGTAGCCGAAGCCCGGATCGAAGAAGCCGGCGTAGTGGGCGCGGAACTCCCCCATCATCGGGTCGATCGGGATCATCTCGGCGGCATACTCGGGCGGCACCTGGATGCGCTCCCTGGAGGCCAGGATGTAGAACTCGTTGGGCTGGAGGATCAGCCGATCGTCCTTGCTGGCATAGATCGGCTCCCAGAAGTCGCGCTTGTTGTGTCCGCGCTTCTCCACGTCGAGCACATCGGCGAATTTGAGCGCGCGGTAGCCGATGAGCGCCTTGCTGCCGGTCCCCTTGAGATCGACGCCGACGTTGAGGCCGTTGCGGATGTTCGCCTGACCGACCGTGCCGTCGACCAGCGGCGTCGTCTTGTCGAGTTTGCGCAGGTCCGCGTCCCTCAGCAGGGGGCGCCAATAGCGGTCCTGGCTGCCCGAACGGCGCAGGAAGCGCATCTGGTTGAGCTTGGTGCCCGTCGCCACCTTGATGCTGAACGTGCGGGGGAAGATCTCGGCGTAGAGCTCACCTTCGTATTTGGCTTCGACCCAGTCGAATGCCTCGGTGCGGTCGGTGATGAGCCGGGTGAAGACGTCGATGCGCCCCGTCGAGCTCTTGGGGTTGGCGAGCGCCGAGATGCTGGGCGGCAGGCTCAGCGTCTCCTGCAGCTTGACCACGTAGACGCAGCCCTCTTCGAGCACGGCGCCGCCGTCGAGGCTGAACTCGTGCTGCTTGAGCTTGTCGAGTTGCTGCAACACGGTCTGCGACTTGCCGGGCAGGAAGCTCGCCCGCACCCGGTAGGCCTTGCGCCCCAGGCGCAGGTCGATGCTGGCGGGCTGCACCTGCTCCGGAGTGATGCCCGCCTGGGCATCGATCTTCTTGCGGCCGATCAGGGCCTCGATCTGCTGGGAGGGCAGCAGCCCGGGCTTGCCCGCCACCTCGATGCGCGGCAAATCGTTGCCGTCCGCCGGGCCATCCGGGTTCTTCGGCCCGAACAGCGGCACCACGTTCTGGCCCATGGTCTCCTCGCCTGAGGGTTCGCACCCGTTCACTACCACGTTGCCGCGGCCCTGTTCACGGGCCGTGAATGCTTTCCAACAGGTACGCGTCATTCCCACGAGTGCGGAGCGCGTCGGGGGCAATCCAGCCGACACCGGGGCACTTTGACTTGACGCCGAGCCAGCAGACGCGGTAATTCCGCTTCACTGAAACGTGGTGATTTGGCCGGCCGGCTTGCAGCCACGTAAAACAAATCGCTAAAAGGCCGTGCGCGACCAAACCGACCCGACAGCGCCCGGCAACCACAAGGCGGCAGTCAGGGCGGTTTTTTGTTGCCCGGTGGAGCGGGCGAGGGAGTTCGCGCTATGACCCATACGCCGACGACGGAAGAGCAGGAAGCCTGGGGCCTCGAGACGCGGCTCGTGCACGGGGGCAGCCTGCGCTCCCAGTTCGCCGAGCTGTCGGAAGCGCTCTACCTCACCCAGAGCTACGTCTACGAGTCTGCCGAGCAGGCGGAGGAGCGCTTCAAGAGCGAGGGCGGCTTCATCTACAGCCGCTACGCCAATCCAACGGTTGCCATGTTCGAGGAGCGCATGCGGCTCCTGGAGGGAGCGCAGGCGGCTCGCGCCACCGCCACCGGCATGGCCGCCGTCACCTCCTCGCTTCTCTGCTTCCTCAAGAGCGGCGACCACGTCGTCGCGGCGCGCGCCCTGTTCGGCTCCTGCCGCTATGTGGTCGAGGACCTGTGTCCGCGCTACGGCATTGCCTCGACGCTCGTCGACGGCCGCGACCTCGACGCCTGGAAGCGTGCTATGCGCCCCAACACCAAGGCGGTGTTCTTCGAGACGCCGGCCAACCCGACCCTCGACCTCGTCGACATCGCCGCCGTCTCGGAGATCGCCCACAAGGCGGGTGCGCTGGTCGTGGTCGACAACGTGTTCGCCACGCCTGTGCTGCAGAAGCCGCTCAAGCACGGCGCCGACGTCGTCGTCTACTCCGCCACCAAGCACGTCGACGGCCAGGGCCGGGTACTCGGCGGCATCGTGCTGGGCTCGCAGGCCTACGTGAAGGACCACCTGCATAACTACCTCAAGCACACCGGGCCATCGCTCAGCCCCTTCAATGCGTGGGTGATGCTCAAGGGGCTCGAGACCCTCCCCCTGCGCGTGCGCGCGCAATGCGAGGGCGCGGCCCGCATCGCCGACCACCTCGCCGCCCAGAAGGGCGTCACGCGCGTGCTCTACTGCGGGCGCGAGGATCACCCGCAGGCGGCGCTCGCCAAGCGGCAGATGTCGGGCTTCGGCCAGGTCGTGACGTTCGAGGTCGCCGGCGGCAAGGAGGCGGCGTTCCGCTTCGTCAATGCGCTGCGGCTGGTCAAGATCTCCAACAACCTCGGCGACGCCAAGAGCCTCGTCACCCACCCCGCCACCACCACGCACCAGCGCCTCAAGCCCGATGCACGCGCCGAACTCGGCATCTCCGACGGCATGCTGCGCCTCTCCGTCGGCCTCGAGTCATCAGGCGACCTCACCGCCGACATCGACCGCGCCCTGGCCGCAGCACGGCGGGGCTGAGACGGGCGTCACCCCGGCGCCGCGAGTGCCCGCTAGGGCTCTCGCGGGACCAGGCCGGGGCCCATGCACCAGGATGCTGCAAGGTGGCTGGGTCCCGGCCGATTCCCGCTCGCAAGCTTTGCTCGCGAGCGGCGCCGGGATGACGCCACAGTTGGCTTCGGGCGCCAAGCGTGACTAAAATCCCCTCGACCGTCGAGACCAGCGAACACCGGCCTGTCCATGTACGAAGCCGTGACCCGTAGCATCCGCGTGCGCGTCACGCCGCAATACCTCGAGGAGGAGTCCTCGCCCGAGAAGGACCGCTTCTTCTGGGCCTACACTGTCGACATCTTCAACGAGGGCAGCGAGACCGTGCAGCTGCGCTCGCGGCACTGGCGCATAACCGACGCGGGCGGCAAGACCGAGGAGGTGCGCGGGCCAGGCGTCGTGGGCGAGACGCCCGTGCTGGAGCCCGGCAAGTCGTTCCGCTACACGTCGGGCTGTCCGCTCGACACGCCTTCGGGCATCATGGTCGGCACCTACCAGATGACGACGGAGATGGGCGAGCCCTTCAACGTGGCGATCCCGGCGTTCTCGCTCGACAGCCCCCACGCCAAGCGCAGCCTCAACTGAGCTGCCAACAGGACCCGCCAGAAGGGACAAGAATGAGCGCATCCCTCGCCCATGCGAAAGAGCTGCTGGCCCGCCTTGTCGCCTTCGATACGACGAGCCACAAGACCAACATCCCCCTGATCGAGTTCGTCGAGGCCTATCTGGCGGAGCACGGCATCGCCAGCCAGCGCGTGCCGACGGCGGACGGTCTCAAGTCGAGCCTGTTCGCCACTATCGGCGATGCCAGCACGGGCGGCATCGTGCTCTCCGGCCACACCGACGTCGTGCCCGTGGCCAGCCAGGCCTGGGACACCAACCCCTTCGAGCTGATCGAGCGCGACGGCAAGCTCTACGGCCGCGGCGCCTGCGACATGAAGGGGTACCTTGCTTGCGCGCTCGCTGCTGTGCCCGACCTAAAGGCCCGCAAGCTCAAGGTCCCCTTCCACCTCGCCTTCTCCTACGACGAGGAGGTCGGCTGCACCGGGGTCAGGCCGATGGTGGCCGAGCTCGGCAAGTCGCTGCCGCGACCCCGCTACGTCTTCGTCGGCGAGCCGAGTAACATGAGCGTCGTCGATGCCCACAAGGGTCCCGTGCGCTGGCGCGTGGAGCTGACCGGGCGCGCCGCGCACTCGAGCATGCCGCACTATGGGGTCAATGCGATCGCCTACGCCGGCCGCATGATCGGCGAGCTGCTGCGGATGGAGGAGGAGCTCAAGGCCTCCACCCGCATCGAGCGCTTCGATCCGCCGTGGACGACGATGCAGGTGACGCAGATCGAGGGCGGCACGGCCACCAACGTCGTGCCGGTGCCCTGCTGGTTCGGCTGGGAGACGCGGGCGCTGCCGGGCTTCGATCCCTTCACGCTCGACCGCCGCCTGAGGGCCTTTGCCGAGGAGAAATGCCTGCCCGAGATGCGCCGGATCGCGCCGGAGTCCGACATCAAGGTGATGGTCACCAACCACGTGCCGGCCTACGCCGCCGACACCGCCTCGGGCATCATCCCGCTCACGCTCAAGCTCGCCCAGCAGAACGAGACCTATGCCGTCTCCTATTGCACGGAAGCTGGAATTTTCCAGGACGGCGGCGCGCCCGCCATCATCTGCGGCCCCGGCGACATCGCCCAGGCCCACACCGCCAACGAGTTCATCCGCGTCGACGAATTGGAGAAGTGCCTCGCTTTCCTCGGCAGGCTCGCCGACTGGGCGGAGGCTTAGGCTAGGGGCGCCCCTCCCCCTGGAGGGGGGAGGGAGATGCGTCCGCGGCTTGGACGGCGATCGCTGACCTCTCCAGAGATTCAACCGCCGGCCAAGTCGCTGGACGCATCGGGTGGGGATGTCTTTTCGGAAAAACTCACCCCCACCAGGAACGCCATCGGACTTAGCTCGCAGGTCTCGCGCGTGGCTGATGATGGCGTCGGCGAGCTAAGCCCGTGGCGTTCCGTCCTCCCCCCCTCGAGGGGGAGGCGGAGGCGTCAGCTCGCGCGCTTGAGGTGGCGGAACATGTGGCTGCGGGCCTCGTCGTCCATCTCGGTCTTGAAGGTGAACTTGTCCTTCAGCGCCACCGCCTTGGCCGCCGCGGGCCGCGCGCTGATCTCGTCGACCAGGCGCTTGACGTTGGGGAGCTTCGACCACGCGTCCTCGCCCAGGATGTAGGGCACCATGCGCGCCCAGCCCCACAGGCACATGTCGACGATGGTGTAGGTATTGCCCACCATGTAGCGGTGCTTGCCGAGGCGCTCGTTGAGGATGGTGTAGTGGCGCTCGACCTCGAACTGGTAGCGGTTGTGGGCGTAGGCGATCCGCTCGGGCGTGTGGTGCTTGAAGTGCACGGCCTGGCCCGAGTAGGGCCCGATGCCTGTCGCGACGAACATCAGCCAGGACAAGAGATCGCCGCGCGCTGCGGGCGTATTGGGCGGCATGAACTTGCCCGTCTTCTCGCCGAGGTAGAGCAGGATGGCGTTGCTGTCGAACACGGTGGCGTCGCCGTCAACGATGACCGGCACCTTGCTGTTGGGGTTGATCGCCACGAACGCCGGCTTGAACTGATCGCCCTCGCGCGTGTCGACGGGGATCGCCTCGTAGGGCACGCCGGCCTCCTCGAGGAAAAGCGCGACTTTGGTGGGATTTGGGGCGCCGCTGAAATAGAACTTGATCATCGTGTACCTTTCACTTGGTCGCATGCAGGACTTGGGTGAGGGACACTACCCCCGGACGCGGCGGCATGTCATGTGGAAGCCGTGAGGAAAGCACATGGGAGAGGCGACATGATCGAGGATGGCGACAAGGCCCCGGACTTCGAGCTGCCGACCGACGGCGGCGAGACGCTCGAGCTCTCGCGCCTCAAGGGCAAGCCGGCGGTGCTCTACTTCTATCCCAAGGACGATACCTCCGGCTGCACGGCCGAGGCCAAGGACTTCACCCGGCTGGCGCCCGACTTCCGCAAGGCCGGCGTCGAGGTGATCGGGGTCTCGCCCGACAGCGTCGAGAGCCATGCCAAGTTTCGCAAGAAGTACGACCTCGCCGTCCGCCTCGCCGCCGATGCCGACAAGGCCGTCGCCAACGCCTACGGGGTGTGGGTCGAGAAATCCATGTACGGGCGCAAGTACATGGGCGTGGAGCGCTCCACCTTCCTGATCGACGGCAAAGGCCGCATCGTCAAGAGCTGGCGTAAGGTCAAGGTGCCGGGCCACGCGGAGGAAGTGCTGGCTGCCGCCAAGGCATTGGTGAAGTGATGTCCATCTATCGCACGTTCCTGTTCGCCCCGGGCAACCATCCGCGCCGCGTCGAGAGGGCACTCGCGCTCGATGCCGATGCCGTCATCCTCGATCTCGAGGACGCCTGCCCGATCGCGGAGAAGGTGGCGACGCGCGCGGTTGTCGTTGCCGCCTGCCAGAGGCCGCGCGCCGGTCTCGGCTACATCCGCGTCAATGCCACGACGACGGAGTTCGGCTTCGGCGACATCGCTGCCGTCGTGCAGAAGGGCGTCGACGGCATCGTCTTGCCGAAGGTCGAGGCGGCCGACGAGATCCGCAGCGCCGACTGGACGATCGCGAGCCTCGAGAAGAAGCGAGGCCTGCCGGTCGGCCGGTGCGATCTGATTCCGATCATCGAGACGGCCAAGGGCATGGTGAACATTCGCGCGATTGCGTCCGCCGGCACGCGCGTCAAGCGCATCGCCTTCGGTGCCGGCGACTTCACCCTCGACATGAACATGGAGTGGACGCGGGCCGAGACCGAACTGCTGCCCTATCGCAGCGAGTGCGTGCTGGCCTCCAGGGCAGCCGGCATCGAGGCGCCGCTCGACACGGTGTGGGTGGACCTCAAGGACCCGGAGGGCTTCCGGGCCTCGGCGCGCCACGTCAAGGGGCTCGGCTTCCAGGGCAAGATGTGCATCCATCCCGATCAGGTGCCCGCCGCCAACGAGGTGTTCACCCCGTCCGCCGCCGAGGTCGAGTGGTCGCGCAAGGCGGTCCCGGCCTTCGAGGCGGCCGAGAAGGCGGGCTCCGCCTCCATTCAGCTCGAGGGCAAGTTCATCGACTACCCGATCGTCTATCGCGCCCGCCGCGTCCTGGAGACGATGGAGCGCATTGCCGCGCGCAAGAAGAAATAAAGGGAGGACGGATCATGGCCAACGAGCCGGCAGCGGGTTCCCCTCCCCCTCGTGGGGAGGGGTTAGGGGTGGGGGGAATCCCTCCCCGTCGTGGTTCCCCCCCTCCCCATCCCTCCCCCACAAGGGGGGAGGGGGATCATTCAACCGTCAAGCCGATGCAGGGCATCCGCATCCTCGACGTGTCGAGCTTCCTCGCCGGGCCGTTCTGCGCGACGCAGCTCGCCGAGTTCGGCGCCGAGGTGATCAAGATCGAGCTGCCGAGGGTCGGTGATCCCCTGCGCAAGTTCGGCACCATCACCGAGAGCGGGGACTCCCTGCCCTGGCTGCAGGAGTGCCGCAACAAGAAGTCGGCGACGCTCGATCTGCGCAAGCCCGAGGGCGCCGACCTGCTGAAGCGGCTCGTGGCCCAGGCCGACGTGCTGGTCGAGAACTTCCAGCCGGGCACCATGGAGAAGTGGGGGCTGGGCTGGGACGTGCTGAGCAAGACGAACCCCAGGCTCGTCATGGTGCGCATCTCCGGTTTCGGCCAGACCGGACCCTACAGCCCGCGGCCCGGCTTCGGCCGCATCGGCAACGCCTTTGGTGGTCTCTCCTATCTCGCCGGCTATCCCGACCGTCCCCCGGTGACGCCCGGCTCCGCCACCATCCCCGACTACCTCGCCGGCCTCTATGGCGCGCTCGGCGTCATGTTCGCGCTGCGCGCCCGCGACATGACGGGGCGCGGGCAGTTCATCGACATCGGCCTTTACGAGCCGGTGTTCCGCATCCTCGACGAGCTTGCCGCCGCCTACCACCACAACGGCTACGTGCGCGAGCGCATGGGGCCCGGCACCGTCAACGTCGTCCCGCACAGCCACTATCCCACGAAGGACGGCAAGTGGATCGCGATCGCCTGCACGTCCGACAAGATCTTTGCCCGCCTCGCCGAGCTGCAGGGCGAGCCGGGGCTCGCGGGCGATGGCAAGTGGGGCAAGGTCAAGGACCGCGATCGCGACCGCGCCGAGGTCGATGCCTGGGTCACGCGCTGGACGCAGATGCATCCGCTCGCCGACCTGATCGCGCGCTGCATCGAGTTCGAGGTCCCGTGCGGACCCGTCAACTCCATCGCCGAGATATTCAAGGACCCGCAGTACAAGGCGCGCGAGAACATCAAGCTGGTCCAGGACCCGCGCGTCGGCGAGATCGCCATGCCCAACGTGTGCCCGCGCCTGTCCGATACGCCTGGCTCCGTCGAATGGCTGGGGCCGCGGCTGGGAGAGCACAACGCCGAGGTCTACGGCCGCCTGCTGGGGCTCCCCGAGGCCGAGATCGCCCGCCTCCAGGACAAGGGCGTGATCTGAGCCGGCGTCACCGCATGCCGGCGGCGAAATGCGCGAGCGCGCGGACGTCCTGGTCGGAGACGCCGTACATCGCCCCGTTCATGGAGGTGTCGACGCCGTAGCGCTTGCCCTCGCGATAGGCGATCAGGGTGTCGATCATGTAGTCGATGCGCTGGCCTGCGAGGCGCGGCATCTGCTCGAGCCCTGCGAGGTCCGGCAGATGGCACGAGCCGCAGTGCATCGCCTTGGCGAGCGCGGCACCGCGGGCGGCGAGGCCGGCATCGACGGGTTCGGGCGTCGGCTCGGCGGGCAGCTTCGAGTAGTGCTGCGCCAGCGCGACGATCTCGGAGTCCGGCATCCCCTTGACGAACGGCTCCATCGCCTCGGACTTGCGCAGCCGCTCCCGGAACAGGATCAGCTGGTTGGTCAGGAACAGCTCGGGCTGCCCCGCCAGCGACGGCGTCCTCTCCATCGTGGAGTTGCCCTTCTCGCCGTGGCAGGTGCCGCAGAGCTGCAGCTTCTCCGCGGGCGGGTCGGCGGCGAGGGTCTGGCTCGGCAGAACCAGAAGGATTGCGGCGACCGCGAGCAGAAACGTCCGCGGTCGCCGGCATTGCCTGCAGTCGATCATCTACTTGGTGTTGGCCGCCGCGACCTTGCCGCCGTAGGAGATGCGGTAGATGGCGCCGTTCTGCTCGTCGGTGACGAGGAGCGCGCCGTCCGGCATCTGCAGCACGTCGACGGGCCGGCCCCAGAACGCGTCCGTCTTGGCGTCGAGGAAGCCGGTCAGGAACGGTGTGATGGTGGCCTTGCCGCCGTTGATCTTGGCCTGCACCACGTCATACCCGAATTTCTTGGTGCGGTTCCACGAGCCGCGCCGGGCGATGAAGGCCGTGTTCTTGTAGGCGGCGGGGAACATGTTGCCGGTGTAGAAGCGCATGCCAAGTGCTGCGGCATGAGGCCCGAGCGTGGCGGCCGGCAGGGTGACGCCGACGCACGGGTTGGGCTTCTTGATGTCGGGATCGGGGATGCCCTGGGCGTGGCAATAGGGGAACCCGTAGAAGGCGCCGACGGCGTTGTTGGCCACGCGGTTGAGCTCCTCCTCGGGACCCGCGTCGCCGGCCCAGTCGCGGCCGTTGTCGGTGAACCACAGCTCCTTGGTCACCGGATGCCAGTCGAAGCCCACCGAGTTGCGCACGCCGCGCGCCACGATCTCGATGTTGGAGCCGTCGAGATTCTGGCGGCGGATCAGCCCGTGCATGCCGGTGTTGATCTCGCACACGTTGCAGGGCGAGCCGATCGCGATGTAGAGCTTGTTGTCGGGGCCGACGGCCGCGAACTTCCAGTTGTGGTGCGTCGACGGCGGCAGCTTGATGGCCTCGCTGATGTCCGTCGGCTTCGGCGCATCGAGGCTGTCCTCGATGTTGTCGAAGCGCAGCGCCTTGTCGATCGCGATGACGTAGAGCGAGCCGTTCTTGAAGGCGATGCCGTTCGGCTGCTGCAGGCCTTCGGCAACCACCTTGGAGGTGCGCTTGCCGTCCTTGTCGGTGACGGCATAGACCTTGCCGATCACGCGCGTGCCGATGAAGATCGTGCCCTTGTCGCCGCGCGCCATCATGCGCGCGCCGGGCATGCCGTGCGCCCACAGCTCCACCTTGAAGCCGGCGGGAGCCTTGAGCTTGCCGACGTCAATCTTCTCGGCCGGCGTCACCGTCATCGGCGAGGCGTGCGGGGCAAGCTTGGAGTCGGCCATGCTGGACGGCTGGCCCTGCTTCCAGGCCGGCGGCGGCTGCTGCGCCTGCAGCTCGGCGATGCCGGTCGCCGCGACGAGCGCGGTCGCGATCACTGCAGCGCCGCCTCTGAGGGCGGCGGGAGAGATACTTGGCATTGGGCGTCTCCTCATCGCGTTTTGTTATCGTCACGGTAGGTATTGTTGGAACTCCTACCGACTTGACCACTATAGGCGAGAGCAGGCGCTGCGCCAATGCGGCAGCGCCCGCCTCCCGCATTGCGGGAACCGGGCGCCGGTCGCGTATCTGGTGGTCTGCGCCGAAGCTCAGCCGCGGCCCTCGAAGGGCATCTTGGTGGCCTTGATGTTCATGAACAGGACGTTGGTGTCGAGCGGCAGGCTCGCCATGTAGCGGATGGCCGAGCCGCAGTGCTCGACGTCGAACACCGGCTCGGGCTTCACCTCGCCGCTGGCTTGCGGCACGCCCGCCTTCATGCGTCCGCCCATGGCCGTGTCGGCGTTGCCGACGTCGAGCTGGCCGCAGGCGATGTCGTGCTTGCGTCCGTCGAGCGCGATGCACTTGGTGAGGCCGGTGATGGCGTGCTTGGAGGATGTGTAGGCGACCGAGTTGGGCCGCGGCGTGTAGGCGGAGATCGAGCCGTTGTTGACGATGCGGCCGCCCTTGGGGCTCTGCGACTTCATGATCTTGATGGCCTCCTGCGCGCACAGGAACGAGCCGTGCAGGATCACGTCGACCACGCCCTTCCAGGTCTCGAACGGCAGGTCCTCCATCGGCATCGCCGGCGCGCCGAAGCCCGCATTGTTGAACAGGAAGTCG
>JBGGME010000458.1:0-5381 GCA_041288195.1 Hyphomicrobiaceae bacterium | reverse complement strand
GATTGCGGCCGAAACCGATCCGGAGACGTGCCCTCTGGCACGGCAGGGAACGCACTGGCGAAAGATCCGCTGAGCGCGGCCGCGAGCACGCGTTTTCCGCCGCCGGGCGCGAAGCGTGCCGCGAGCTCCCGTGGCGATTTGCCGGCGAACTCCTCCCGTGGCAGCACGCCGGCCGCTTCGGTCGTGGTCACGAGCGCCGTTGCCCCCTCGCTTGCAAGCGACAATGCGCCTGGCTCCGCGAAAGTGATTTCGTTGATACCGGCGGTCACGGGGTGTGCGCCGGAGAAGCCATCGCGGCGGATGCGCAGCCAATAGGGGTAGGCCAGCTGCTGCTGGTCTTCGTCGACGACGAGCGAGGCAAGCTTGGAATCGCCGACGACTTGGGTCCCCAAATAGCGCGCGCCGTAGCGCAGTAGCAGATCGGATATGTCGTTGATCTCGGCGGACGGCTGCGGGGTGACGATGTTGCTGGCGCGGTTGAAGCGTACCTGCGGGTCCATCATGACGATGAGCCCATGGCCGGCCATGACGTGCTGGTCGATGGCGTACAGCATCTCGCGCTTGAGCACCGTTGCGTCGATCACCAGCAGGACGTCGAGACCCGGCGGCAGCGCATCGGCAAAATGCGGAATGATGACGACATCGTAGGCTCGTTTCAATTCTTCCAGGAACGAAAGTCCGTCGCGCGGCTCCTTGACGTTGCGCGGCGACAGCAGGGGCGACAGCAGGCCGACCCTGCGGGTGCGGGTCTGGCCGAGGCTGTCGAGCGCGAGCGCGACGTCGTACTCGAGCAGCTGCTCGCGCCGGATATCGAAGTACTCGATCCGTCCTTGCCGGCCGCCGTGCCGGAGAATCGCCCCGAGCATGAAGGCGTCGCCCGAGCTCATCGGGATACGGCGAACGCCGGCCGCGCTCGCTTGAGCCTCGGTCTGGGTGTCGGGCCTCGGATCGTGCTCGCGCAGCGCGACGCGGCCGTTTGAGCGCGCCGTCACTGATCGCAGCAGATCGCGCGCCCGCCGCGCGTGGAGGCGAATGTCGGCCGGCACCGCCGCCTCGCCGGCGCTCCAGTAAAAATCGATCTCGGTACCCGCGGGCTGGCGCGCGATGATCTCCAACGTGCGGGGATGGAGGGTGAACTCCTTTTCCGCGGTGAGGTCGAAGCCCAGGGACGGCGCCTGATGCGCCGCGGCAACGACGAGCGCCCCGACCGCAATGAGAGCAACGGCCCAGCCTGCGCCGCGGACAATGCCGGCAGGCCGCACCTGGCCCGCGCGGCGACCCTCGATCAGCCAAGCCGCCCCGAGCAGGGAGGCCGCGGTCACCGTCGCGAAATAGACGAGCGCGGTCAATTCCACGTCGCCGGCGGCCATGCGGTCGAGCCAATGCTTCGGGCTGATCAGGGGCATGGCCTGGAGCACGCCGGCGCCCGCATGCCCCCGCAGAAGCCGCGCGAACACATCCCATCCAGGCAGCATCAGGACGAATAGCAGTGCGACGCCGAATACGAACCCGCCGACCGGCTCGTGCATGGCAGCCGCAGCAAGAAGCGCGACTGCGAGAAACGTCACCAGAAGGAGCGCCGCACCCCAGTAGCCCGCCAGGACCACTCCCCAGTCGGGCGAGCCGAGATAGGCGATCGTCGCCACGAACGGAGCCGCGAACAGGAGCCCCGTCAATAGCAGCGCGCCGCCCGCCAGCCACTTGCCGACCACCAGCGACGACGTGCGGATCGGCAGGCTCAGGATCAACTCGAGCGATCGCTCGCTCGGCTCCCCGATCCACGCGCGCATGGCGAGCGCCGGCACGAACACCATCGCCACCCACGGCAGAAACGTCAGCATGACTTCGATGGAGGCGGAGTCCGTCGAATAGAAGTCGGCGATCAGGAACACGCAGGCCATCAGCGCCAGCAGGAAGCCGGACAGGAAGACCGATGGCAGCGGCGTGTAGGCGAGCGCGCGCCATTCATGCCGGGCGACCGCACAGATTTCAGCGAGCCTGCCGAGCGCGCGGGCTTCCGGCACGGTCTGCGCAGGGGCATTCATTGCGCGAGATGCTCGATCCGGGCGCCGGTCAGCCGGGCAAAAGCACTGGCAAGGCGGCCGTCGGCGTCGGCCAGCGCCGCGCGCTGCCGATCGACAACCACGGTGCCCTCAGAGATCACGAGGAGACGGTCGCATAGCTGCTCGGCCTCCTCGAGGATATGCGTGGACATGAGGATGGCCTTGCCCTGTGCCGCCGTGCGCAGGAAACGGCGCAGATGCGTTTTCTGATTGGGATCCAACCCGTCCGTTGGCTCGTCCAGAATCAGCACCGGCGGGTCGTGCAGAATCGCCTGGGCGAGCCACGCGCGCTGCCGCCATCCCTTGGAAAGCCGCTCGAGCGGCATCGCCATCGCCGGACCGAGATCGAGCGCCTCGGCGACGCGCGCGAGCGCGAGACGCCGTCGGGCGCCCCAATATCCTCGGGATTCCGCCGCGAAGGTCAGAAACTCGAGCACCGTCAAGTCGGCGAAGCCCGCCGCAGCCTCGGGCAAATAGCCGAGACAGGCCTGGGCCTGCCTGCGCGTGGTCGCCACATCGTGGCCGGCGATGGAGGCAGCGCCGCGGTCCGGCCGCAGCGATCCGGCAAGCAGGCGCAGGATCGTCGACTTGCCCGCGCCGTTGGTGCCAAGGAGTCCGACGATCTCGCCCGCGCCGACGGCGAACGAGACGTTCGTGACGGCCGGGCGGCCGTGAAAGCTCTTGGTCAGGCGGCGCGCCTCGATCATCCGGACGGTACCTTTGCCGAGCGGCTCCGATCGTCGGAAAGTATCAGCGGTCGGACAAGAAGCCTGCTGTGACGAACAGTATCACGCTCGCGAGCGAGACAATGTAGCCGGCCCACAGCATGACGTTTCCCCACCTCGCGGTATTGCGGCCGCGGCTGCGCCACACGCTTCCCGCCGTCGCGAGGCAGGCGCCGACGATCGCCAGGGCGATGATGAGGGTGCGGTCGGTCAGAAAGTCCATACCGGTCGGGTGGCCCGGTCCTACGGACGGCCGGGCGAGCGGCCGGCCTGGAAAGGCCTGAAGCTGCGCATCGCCTCGTGGTGAAGGAGCTCCATCGCCTCGCGCTTGTACTCGAAGGCCTCGGGGGAGCTCATCACCTGATAGTGCCGCGGGCGCGGCAGATCGATATCGATCACTGCGCGCAGCTGCGCCGGCCGGTTCGAGAGCACGACCAGCCGATCCGCGAGGAAGATCGCCTCGTCGATCTCGGATGTGACGTACAGATTGGTGCGGCGGTTCTCCTCGAACAGCCGCAGGAAGAACTCCTGCATCAGGCCGCGCGACATGGCGTCCAGCCCGCGGAAGGGCTCGTCCATGATCATGACCTGCGGCTGATTGATCAGCGCGCGCGCCAGCTCGGCACGGCGCTGCATGCCTCCCGACAGCTGAAGCGGATATTTGTGGATGAAATCCTGAAGCCCGACCTTGGTCAGCAGCTCATGGGCGCGTTGGCGAAGCGCCTGCCCCTTGAGGTCGCCGCGGAGCTTCGGACCGAACACGACGTTCTGGTACGTCGTCTGCCACGGGATGAGCGCGGTCTCCTGGAACACCACCATACGATCCCGCGAGGGGCGGGTGACACGCCGGCCGTTGAGCAGAATCTCTCCGCGATCCGGCCGCTCGAAGCCTGCTATCAGATTGACCAGCGTCGACTTGCCGCAGCCAGAAGGGCCGACGACGACAGTGAGCTTCGCGGGCTGGATATCGAGCGTGAGATCCTTGAGGACGTCCTGCCGCTCCCATTCCTCGCCATAGGACTTGCAGACGCCCCTGATCTCCACGCGGGCCTGCGACTCGGTGCCGCCGGCAAGGCCGGGAGCGGGGACGGGCGGATCGATACGATTGGCCTGCGCTTGCATCGAGGGCACCTGTCGTGCGGGTCAGAACAAGTTGCGCCAGGGCATGACGCGGTTGCCGATCATGCGGATGATGCTGCTCGAGAGGTATCCGGCAATGCCGATCGAGATCATGCCGACGACGATCTGGGGCATGGAGCCGCCCATGTAGGAGTTCCAGATGAAAAAGCCGAGGCCACCGCCTCCCTGCGTGCCCCCACTCGAAATCATCTCTGCGGCCACCACCACCTCCCAGGTGATGCCCATGCCGACCGCGGCTCCGGTGAAAATCGACGGCAATATTCCCGGCAGGATGATCCTCCAGAACAGATCCCAATTGTTCGCGCCCATCGACTGCGCGGCCCGGAGGTAGCGCACATCGATGGTGCGTGCGCCGCCGAGCACGTTTATCACGATCGTGAAGAACGCGCCTAGGAAGGTGACGAACGCGATCGACAGCTCGTTGGTCGGCCAGAAGATCAGCGAGGCCGGCACCCAGGCGAGCGGCGGAATCGGGCGCAGCACCTCGAAGGGCGGGAAAAAGATGTCGCGAAAATACTTGTTAACAGCCAGCATCAGCCCGAAGGGGATGCCGATAATCTGCGCGGCGAGGAAGCCGGTGAGCACGCGCTTGAAGCTCTGGTACCAGCTTTCCCAGTAACCCCATTTCATCAGCACCTTCGACCAGGCCACCGCCACGTCGGACGGGGGCGGCAACAGGCCGACATACGGGAGGGTGTAGCCGGACCACTCCTTGGAGCGCGAGCCGACCTCCCACAGGATCAGAAACACGGTGACGGCGACCAGTCCGCGCCAGAGCTCCCGCCGGCCCAGCGTCCGGAGCAGGAAAGAACCGCGCGATGGCGCGACGCCGATGGGACTGACCTCGCCGACACTGGCCATGACTGCTTTCCGCCTCGCTCAGGCTAGCTCTCTTTCGCCCAATTGGAAGGCCTTGATGGCTTCCTCGTGCACGGCATCCTTGGTCTCGTCGAACAGCAGCCGGAACTGCTCGGAGGAGAGGACCTCGTAGTTGCGCGGGCGCGGGATATCGACATTGACCACCTTCTTGAGACGACATGGCCGGGTGGTCAGCACGTAGACGCGGTCGCCGAGGAAGATCGCCTCCTCGAGGTCGTGGGTGATGAAGAAGATTGTGACCTTGGTGCGGTCGTACACTTCGAGCAGCGCCTCGTGCATGATCGACTTGGTCAGCCCGTCCATGGCGCGATAGGGCTCGTCGAGGAGCAACACCTTCGGCTTGTTGATGAGCGCGCGCACGATCTCGGCGCGGCGGGCCATGCCCGAGGACACCTCGCCCGGATACTTTCCGCCGAACTCGCCCAGGCCCGCCTCGGCCAGCATCTCGTGCGCCTTCTCCAGGGCATCTCGCTTCGACAGGACGCGTTGCACCATCGGACCATAGGCGACGTTCTCCGCCAGCGTCTTCCATGGAAACAGCGCACCGTTCTGGAACACCACGATGCGGTCTGCG
>JBGGME010000457.1:0-2760 GCA_041288195.1 Hyphomicrobiaceae bacterium | reverse complement strand
GTTATAACCCCGCCTCCCGAGCGGGGGTGCCTCCGTTTCTGACGGAGTGTAGCTCAGCCTGGTAGAGCACTAGCTTCGGGAGCTAGGGGCCGGAGGTTCGAATCCTCTCACTCCGACCAATCGGGACAAACGGCGCGCAGCAATGCGCGCCGTTTTGCTTTGCGGCGTCCTAGAACGCCGGCCTGCCGCCAGGCCGGGGAACCTGCGAGTCGCGCCGGCCCGTGGGATCGCCCGGAGCGATCACGTAGGATGGCGTGCCGGGCGGGTTCGCATCCAGCGCCGAGGGCGGCATGTTGTCGGTCATCGGGCCGGGCGGAATGCCGGGGGCGCTGCTCTGCGGCGGCGAACCACTGGTGTCGACGGGCGGCACGACGGTCGCTGCCGGACTCGGTACTGGCGGATTGGGCTGCGCGCAGGCAGCAGCCAAGGCGCCGACGGCGATAACGCTGAGCCAAGTACGTATCACATCTGCCTCCGTGCCGATCGATCGGCGGTGCATTTCAATAGAATACTTAAACCCCGACGAAACTGCAAAATCGCGTGACGATTCATTTGATGCCGCCTTCCCGCGCGTTGACCTTCAGCGGGAATGACGGCACGCTGTTTTGCACCGCGCACCCGTAGGTTTGTCCCGTGGGCGACCGAAGCATTCAAGCGCGAGCCCGTGAGGAGACAGCCTATCGAGTAAGCGTTCCCATCACATAGCCAACTTCGGCCCAAACAAACCTATCTGGGAGGCGACGTCATGACCGACGAAGCGAACAAAAAGGGTCCCGAAAGCACAAGGCGTGAGTTTCTTACCGCGACGACGGCGCTCGCTGGCGCTGCACTCGCGGGTCTGCCCGGCCCTGCCGAGGCTGAGCGCAAGCGCAACCCGAAGCGCGGTGGCACCCTGCGTTTCGGTACGCGCGACGACTCGATCGCGCTAGATACGCATCGCAACATTATTTACTTCGTTTCCCATCCGCTGACCGGCATCACCGGCGGGCTGGTCGACTTCGACGACAAGATGCAACCCAAGCCGGCCGTAGCCGAATCGTGGGACGCCTCGTCCGACCTCATGACCTGGACGTTCAAGCTCCGGCGCGGCGCGGAGTACCACAACGGCCAGACCATCGATGCTGAATCGGTCAAGTGGAACATCGAGCGCATCAAGGATCCCAAGATCAGTCACGCCTTCACGCGCTCGGTCCTGTCGGACGTCGAGCGTGTCACCGTGGACGACAAGCACACCATCCGGTTCCATCTCAAGGAGGCCCACGCAGCTCTCGACATCAACCTCATCTACTACCCGGTGAACCTCATGGCTCCGGGCGCGGTCGACACGGCCGACACGCATCCGGTCAACTGCGGCCCGTTCAAGTTCAAGTCGTGGCGGCGCCTCGACGTCTGCGAGCTGGTCCGCTTCGAGAACTTCTGGGAAACCGACTCGGAGGGCAACTCGCTGCCCTATCTCGACGCTCTGGTCGGACGGCCGAAGAAGGAGGACCGCGTCCGCCTGACGGCGCTGCGCACGGGCGAGCTCGACCTCATCGACAACGTCGCCTATGCCGATGCACCGGCCTTCAAGAAGGACCACGGCAGGACCTTCGACACCTGGAATGTGCCCCAAGTCGGCACGGCAATGATGTTCTTCAACCTCAAGAACGGCCTGTTGTCGGAAAAGGACAACACCGACGCCCACCTGCTGCGGCAGGCGATCGCGCATGCCGTCGACCACGAGGGCATCCACCAGGCGGTGTTCAACGGCATCGGCGAGATCTCCAAGGGCTTCTACAGCTCGGCCAGCCCCTGGCACTCGAAGGACATCGAAGGCTGGCCGAAGTTCGATCCCGACAAGGCCAAGGCGCTGCGCAAGAAGGCCAAGGGCGGCGACGAGAAGTTCACCATCATCGCCAACGACACCTTCCCCTACATGCAGCAGTCAGGCGAGCTTGTGCACGCCATGCTGAAGGACGCCGGCTTCAATGCCGTGCTCGAGATCCTGCCGTCGCCGGTCATGCTCGAGAAGCAGAACAAGGGCGACTACCACATCGACTCGACGGCCAACTCCTACCGCCTCGACCCCGACGGCTGGTACGGCCGCAACATCCTGTCGACCGCGCCGGAGAACCGCCGCCGCATCGGCTACAAGAACGAAAAGGCCGACCAGATCATCCTGGCGGCGCGCAAGGAGCGCGACCAGGCCAAGCGCAGGCTGATGTACGCCGACGTCGAGACGCTGGTGAACCGCGACCTGCCGATGCTCTACACGCACTTCGTGCCGTTGATGATGGCCGGCAACCGCGCCCGCGTGAAGGGCTTCGACGTGTCCTACTCGGGACCCTGGAGCTACTCGGGCGCCGGCATGCGACGTACCTGGATCGAAGGCTGAGTCGGAGCGGGCTGGGCGATGCTTGCCTATACGCTCCGCCGTATCGCCCAGCTCATCCCCGTTCTGCTCGTGTTGAGCGTAGCGGTGTTCAGCTTCGTCGAGGCGCTGCCGGGTTCCATCGTCGACACGCTGGTCGGCACCGAGGGCGGCGACATCGAGGAAGCGCGCGCCATCCTCACCAAGGAGTACGGCCTCGACCGGCCGGTTCACGAGCGCTACGTGCTGTGGCTGGGACGCGCCCTGCAGTTCGATTTCGGCAAATCGCTGGTCACGCGGCGGCCGATCTCGACCGAGCTCCTGAGCCGCATCCCGGCCACGGTCTACCTGGCCGCGGTCGGGATCGTGATCTCCTTGCTGATCGCCGTGCCGCTCGGCACCTTCGCTGC
>JBGGME010000456.1:0-5858 GCA_041288195.1 Hyphomicrobiaceae bacterium | reverse complement strand
GGATTGGGGCTTGTGCTTAGAGAGGTCGATGGCGGCGTCGAGCAGCGGCTTGTACTGGACGATCCGGCCGGGCTCGATGCCGCAGGAGGCCGAGAGGATGGCGACGGGCTTGGAGTCCTCGATGCGGGTCGCAAGCTCGGGCGCGGCGAAGCCGCCGAACACGACGGAGTGGATCGCGCCGATGCGGGCGCAGGCGAGCATGGCGATCACGGCCTCGGGCACCATCGGCATGTAGAGGATGACGCGGTCGCCCTTGGCGACGCCCAGATCCTGCATCACGCCGCCCAGCGTTGCCACCTCGTCGCGCAGCTCGGCGTACGTGTAGGCGCGCGTGGTGTTGGTGACGGGGCTGTCGTAGATCAAGGCCTTCTGCTGCCCGCGACCCCTCTCCACGTGCCGGTCGAGACAGTTGTAGGCGGTGTTGCACTCGGCGCCCACGAACCAGCGGCCGTACTGGCCCGCATAGGGATCGAGCACCTTGTCCCAGGGCTTGTACCAATCGATCTCGCGCGCGGCGACGCCCCAGAAGATCTCGGGGTCCTTCTTCCAGGCGGCGTAGATGTCGTGATAGCGGCTCGTCACGGGCGCTTCTCCCCAAGGCTAGGGCATTGTCCGGCAACGGCCCGGCTCGTTCGCTCCACTTGAGCCGAGCAAGGGGCGGAATGCAAGATTGGCGTTGCCGCGCGCACATCGATCCTGCGCCCGCTCCCCGCACCGAGCCTGATTGCCATGCAGCAGCAGCGTGCCCGTGCCTATTGCGAGGCGGCGGAACTGGCCATAGCCTCCTTGCAGAGAACAAGAACCGCCCGGAGGAAGCCCATGCGCAACAGCCAGATCGAGGTTCGACCCATCGCCGGGACGATCGGCGCCGAGATCCACAACGTCGATGTCAGCCAGGAGCTGGACGAGGCCACCATCGGCGACATCCGCAAGGCGCTGCTCGATCACTGCGTGATCTTCTTCCGCAACCAGAAGCTCGATGCCGAGCGCCACAAGGCATTCACGCGCCGGTTCGGCAAGATCTTCATCCATCCCAACTACAAGGGCATGCAGGCCGATGCCGAGATCATCACGATCACGCGCGAGCCCGGCGACAAGAAGATCGTCGGCGAGGATTGGCACGCCGACACGACCATGATGCCCGAGCCGCCGATGGGCGCCATCCTTTACGGCGTCGAGGTGCCGCCTTTCGGCGGCGACACGCTGTTTGCCAACCAGGCTCAGGCCTACGAGGCGCTGTCGGAGGGCATGAAGAAGATGCTCGCAGGCGTGAAGGCGATCCATTCCGACCGCAAGGTCGCGGGCCCTGCCGCCAACAGGAACGCCTTCCGCGCCACCAAGGTGCGCGAGGACGCCGACTGGCACGAGACGGTGAGCGTGCACCCGGTGGTCGTCGCCCACCCCGAGACGGGCCGCAAGCAGCTCTTCGTCAATGCGTCCTACACCGTGGGCTTCGAGGGCATGACGGAGGAGGAGAGCAAGCCGCTGCTCGACTACCTCCTCGACCATGGACACAGGCCGGAGTTCACCTGCCGCTTCCGCTGGGACACGGGCTCCATCGCCTTCTGGGACAACCGCGTGTGCAAGCACCTCGCCATCCACGATGCCGGGCCGTTCCGCCGCGTCATGCGCCGCACGCAGATCGCCGGCGGGCCTTGGGGCTGATTCGCGTTCACAGCGCTCAATGACGAGCGCCGGGGCTCGCGCGCCCAGCGCTCATTTCTTGCCTGGGGTACGTGTCAGCGACGGGCGTCGATGACGAGCACGACCTTGGAGCCCTGCGGGCCGACGATGACCAGACGGTCCTCGGCCGTGAAGTACCGGTGGTCGCGCAGCTTCGGCACCTGGTCCACGACGGCAACGGGGAACGCGTGCAGCTCCGCGTTGCGCGGTACGTCGGCGCCTTCCGACAGCGAGCCGAGCGCCAGCGTGCTGTCACCCTTGATATCGACCTCGCTCAACACGATCCGGCGCTCCTCTTCGGTCAGGACCAGCCTGGCGCTTCCGCCACGATCATCGCGGCCGGCAACGCGACCGGAGTCGGTGATGACCTCGACGACCTCGTAGGTGGTCGGCTCGATGATGCAGATGCGATCATCGACCACGACGTAACGGTAGCTGCGGTACTCCCGCACGATGGCGATGATCGCAGCCGGCAGCGGCGCGAGCCGGACGCTGCGGGGCACGCGCGTGCCGACGTTGATGGAGACGTTGATCTTGGCGGCGCGGTTGACGTTGCGCTCCTTGACCAGCGTCTGGTGCACCGAGGTACGCTGCTGCTCGGAGAGCTGGACACGCTGGCCGCTGGCGGGAGCAGCCGCGCCCTTCTGTGCGGGATCGCCTTGCTTCTCGGTGGACTTCGAGGGCGCGGGCGCGTTCTTCTCGGCCCCCTTCTGAGCCTTCTCCTTCGACTGGGCCTCGGCGCCCTTGCCGGACTGCTCCGGCGCACGCTGCCCGCTGCCCTTCGACTTCTCCTGCGGCTCGGCCTGAGCATTTCCCTTGCCGGGACGCTGGGAAGGCTCACTCTTGGGCTCGGCTTGCCGTTGCGCCTTGCCCTCGGGCGCGACCTGGGCGTTGCCCTTGGCCGACGGTCCCTTCGGCTCGGGGTTCGCTCGCTGCGCGGGCCCCTCGGATTTCGGCGCCTGCGCACCGGGGGATTGGGCGCCGGGCGATGGCATTCTTCCCTCCTCGGACTTCTGCGGCGCCTGGGCGTAGGCTGCGGTCGTTCCCAGAAGCAAAGCTGCCGCCATGGAGCTTTGCCAAGCTCTAGATTTCATGTGGGTCTCCTTGAAGTTGAGCCGTTGCCGCGCGTAGCGGGCTGCGAGCACAACGGGAGTTCCCGCGATGGGTTCCTTGCGATGATTGCGCCATTCGAGCGCGCAGGCCTCCGGGTGCGTCGCAACATGCAGTTGTCCGGACGCGGGAACCGCCGGCTCTTCGATCGGCAAGGCAGTGCGCGTCAGGGGCGCGGCTCGATCACCATCTCCACCTTGGCGTGGCTCGGATCGACGATGGCGATGCGGCCCTCGGCGGAGAAATACTTGTAGTCTTTCAGCTTCGAGACCTTCGCCAGGACGGCCTGAGGAAAGCCCTTGAGCTCGATCGTCCGAGGCACATCCGCGCCGACCGTCAGAAACCCGAGGGCGAGTGTGCTGTCGCCCTGCACATCGACGGAGTCGAGGATGAGGACGCGCTCCGCGTCAGAGAGGACGAGGTGTGCCGCCGCGGGCGGGTGAGCCGCGGTCTGGTCCGCGCCGGCAGCTTTGTGTGCGGCCGTGGAATTGTCCTCGATGTGCTTGCGTTCGCCCTGGGCCTGCCCTGTGCCGGCAGCAAACATCAGGGCGAGCGCGCCAACGACCAAGAATGCCCCACACTTCATGACGAGCTCCTCAGGGGTTCGGCTCACCTGCTGCGCGCGGCGTGACGTGCGCGGTGAGCAATATCGGAGAGACGCTCGGGTTCATTCGCCCCGCGCGCGTCAGCGCGGGTATTTCGCATCGCGCGAAATCCTGGGCGCGCATGCAGTCGCGGGACGGTTTCCCGAAAGTTTCAGCTCGCCCCACGCAGGGCCAGATCGGATGGCGACGTTTACGAAGCGGTGGCGGCGGCGGGCGCCATGCCGCTATGCTGGCGCCATGCGGCGCGTCCGCCAGCGTTAACGGGAGAGGAAACATGACCCAAGCCCTGTCCGGCATCCGCGTCATCGACATGACGCACAACCAGGCAGGACCGGCCTGCACGCAGATGCTGGCCTTCCTTGGCGCCGACGTGATCAAGCTCGAGGAGCCTAAGGGCGGCGACGTCGCCCGCACCAACATGCGCGACAAGAAGGACAGCGATAGCCTGTTCTTCCTTGTGCTCAACGCCAACAAGAAGAGCCTGACGCTCAACCTCAAGACCGAGGAGGGCAGACGGCTGTTCCGCGAGGTGATCGCCAAATCCGATGTGCTGGTCGAGAACTTCGGGCCCGGCGCGCTCGATCGCCTGGGACTCGGCTACAAGGAGCTCGCCAAGATCAATCCGCGGCTGATCTACGCCACCATCAAGGGCTTCGGCACCTATGGCCCCTACAGCGGCTTCAAGAGCTTCGAGCCGATCGCCCAGGCCATGGGCGGGGCGATGTGCGTCACCGGCTTCCCCGACGGGCCGCCGACCTACGTGTGGCCCTCGATCGGCGATTCCGGCACCGGCATGCACATGACGATCGGCATCCTGGCCGCACTCAATCAGCGTCACGCCACGGGCAAGGGCCAGCACGTCGAGGTGTCGATGCAGGACTCGGTCGTCAACATCTGCCGCGTCAGCCTGCGCGACCACCAGCGCTTCGGCCATCCGCCGCCACGCACCGGCAACCAGCTCGGCCGCAACGTGCCGGGCACCACCTACCCTTGCGCGCCCGGCGGCCCCAACGACTACGTGTTCATGTATGCGCAGCCGCAGATGTGGGAGGCGGTCGTATCGGTGCTGGGCCAGCCCGAGCTTGCCGCCGACCCGCGCTTCAAGACGCTGGAGGCGCGCTGGGAGAACCGCGCAGCGCTCGACGCCATCATCGCGGACTGGACGCGCCAGCGCAGCAAGCACGAGGTGATGCGGGTGATGGGCGATGCGGGAGTGCCCTGCGGCGCCTGCCAGGACACGGGCGAGGTGCTGGCCGATCCACACCTCAAGGCGCGCGACATGATCGTTGACATCGACTACCCCACGCGCGGCATCTACCAGACTGTCGGCTGCCCCGTGAAGCTGTCGGACTCGCCTGCCAAGGTCACCCGCCCGCCGCTGCTCGGCGAGCATACCGACGAGCTGCTGGGCAAGCTGTGCGGCGTCAGCGGGGAGGACGCCAAGCAGCTCAAGAAGAGCGGCGTGGTGTAGGGCGCAATAAGCCCAAGCGCATTGCGCCGTCACACCGATTCCGCCAGCGGCGCAATACGCCTTCGGCTATTGCGCCCTACGTCGTTGCCGCTTTCGGGTTGCGCAGCTGCGCCGGCATGGCCTTGCCGAAGCGGTCCTTGAAGGCGGCCGTCTCGATCTCCTCGAGCTCGATCTCGCGCGCCATCACCTTCTCTTTCCACTTTAGGTGCTCGGCGTGGTGGGCCTGAAACTCCGGCATCACCTCGCGGCCGAACAGCTCCAGCGACTCGCAGATGTCCTCGTGCGCGTTCTTGCCGGCCTGGTTGAGCAGGATCACCTGGTCGATGTGGGAGGTCTCGAACCTGGCGAGCTTCTTGCGGATGGTGTCGGGCGAGCCGATCAGGCCGCCCCTGAGCGCCGCCTCCTGCGCGTCGGGGTTGGCCTTCTTCCACTTGTTGTACTCGTCCCACATGTTGACGGCGCCGGGGGCGGGACGCTTGCGGTCGGCCGAGGCGCCGTAGAAGCGCAGCGCGAACTGGAAGAACGTGGCGCCGTCGGCGCGCCTCCGCGCCTCTTCGTCGGTCTTGCAGCACATGAAGAAGCTGACCAGCGCCATGTTGGGATTGATGGTGTAGTCGGCGAGCTTGTGGAGGCGCTTGGTAATGGCGTTGTAGTAGGCGTGCACCCAGGCGTGCGCGGCGTCCGCGCTGACGAACTGGAAACCGAGCGCGCCCAGGCCGCAGCGGCCCGCGCGCTCGATGGTGTCGAGCTGGGAGCAGGCCATCCAGATGGGAGGGTGCGGCTTCTGCAGGGGCTTGGGCACGACGTTGCGCAGCGGCATGTCGAAATGCTTGCCGTGATGCTCGGTGCCGCCTTCCTTGAACATCGGGAAGATCGCCTGCACGGCCTCCTCGAACACCTCGCGCTTGTCCTCCATGGAGCGGCCAAAGGGCTCGAGCTCGGTGATGGAGGCCGACTCGCCCATGCCGAACTCGCAGCGGCCGTTGCTC
>JBGGME010000455.1:0-4928 GCA_041288195.1 Hyphomicrobiaceae bacterium | reverse complement strand
GCATAGACCTGGTTCAGCGTGAAGCTCGCCCGCTGGCCCTCGATCGTGCCGTCACGGCTCAAGGCACGCACGGGTTTGATGCCGGCCTTCAGCTCGATGTCGATCGAGACGGTCTGCGCGCACGAGCCCAGCACATCGTCGAACTCCTTGTTGAAGATCTGGACGAGGTCGGTCGGCTCGCGGGCAAACGCATGGTTGCCGTCGCTCGCGCGCGCAAGCTGCAGCATCAGGTCCTCGTTGTAGCCGAGGCCCAGGCCGATGGTCGAGACAGAGATGCCCTGCGACAGAAGCAGGCGACCGAGCGCGGCAAACTCCTCCGGCCGCGATGGACCGACATTGGCCTGACCGTCGGACAGCAGGACGACACGGTTGAGCCGCCGCGCGTCACGGTTCTTGGCAACCTCGGCAGCCCCGGCGAGCACACCGCCGTGGATGGCGGTGGAGCCGCGCGCGCCTACCTGACGGATGAGGTCGGCGAAATGAACGGGATCTGCGACAGGCTGTGCGGGCGCCAGCACATCGATGCGGTTGTCGAAGATCACCACCGAGGCGATGTCGGTGGGCAGGAGGCGGTTCACCGCCATGACGGCGGCCTCGCGCGCCTGGGCGATCGGCATGCCCTGCATGGAGCCCGAGCGATCGATGACGAACGCGACATTGACCGGCATGCGGCTCTGCGACGGCTCGGGCTTGCAGCCCTGCAAGGCGACCTTGAGGTAGTTCTTGCCGGCCTCCCCGCCCTTCATGACGGTATTGGCGAGCCGCGCCTCCAATCCGATCTGTTGGCCGGCTTGTGCCGGCGCTGCGAGGCTGCAAAGCGCGACGATGAACGATGCAATAGCTCGGTATGACATGGTCCGCACCCACTTCCGAGAATCTCCTGCACACTGACGTGAGCCCGGGAGACGGCGGAAGTGGGGAGGAAACGTGTCGGACCGGCGCCTTGCTAATCTGTAATTTGAGACTAACCGGCTGGTGCCCCGCGGCCTCTCACTTCTCGGCCGTGCGGATGCCGGCGGGGCCACCGTTGACCTTGATGGCTCCGGTCATCTTCAGCTCCTTGCCGTCGAAGCTCAGGATTTGCAGCTCCTTCTCGATCATGGCCTGGAACAGCATGGTCTTGCCGTCGCGGCTCCAGGCTATCCCCTGGCCCCAGCGGCCAACCTTGGCCTGGGTGACGGGAGTGATCTTGGTGCCCTCGACGCGGTAGACCTTGATGAGTCCGTGGTCGTTGAAGGCCTGGTGCGCTTTCGGGCGCTGCGAGCCGTTCATGACGGTGACGGCCACGAACGCGCCGTCTGGCGACATGAAGACGCCCTCGGGCGTCTGGCCGACGGCGATCGAGTCGACGATGCGCGGCGGGTTCTGCTTGAGGTCGATGACGTTGATGATGTCGGTATCGCCCTGGCCGCCGCCCTGGTTGCCGAACACCGCGACATCGCCCTTGGAGCTGATCGACAGGCTGTAAGGCCGGATGCCGCCCACCATGAACTGCTTGCTGTCCGCGACCTTCGTGCCGTCGACATTCAGCACGGAGATGCGGTGATCGCCATCGCGCGTTACCAGTGCCCGCTTTCCGTCGGGCAGGAAGGCGACGCCACTGGGGCCGGACTTGGGATTGCCGAAATCGATTGTGCCGGCCGGCGCGACCGTCTTGCCTGAGACCGTGAGCACGGAGACCGTGCCGCCGCTGCGGTTGGCGACCAGCGCCAGCTTTCCGTCAGGGCTGAACGACACGCCGGATGGCCCGGCTCCCACCTCGACGGTGGCGATCACGGCCGGCGGCGACGCCTTGAGGTCGATCACGGCGACCTTGTTGTCGTCGGCGGTCTTCTTGGGGTCGGCGGGGTCAAGCTTGGTGGCGGCCGTCACGAGCGCAATGCTCTCATCGGGCGCAATGGCGACGCTCTGCGGCACGCCGACGACCGACGCGCCGAGGTTCACCTGGCCGAGAACCTTGGGCGGCGAGACGCCGATGTCCAGTATCATGGCGTTGTCGGGCGGCGGGCTCTCGACCACCTTGTTGGTGCCGTCGACATTGACGACTTTGTTCTCATGCGCGGAGACGGCGATCTGCGCCGCGGCCGGCGCGGCAATCACGAAGGCAGAGGCGAGGGTTAGAACGAAGGGCAATCGAAAGCAATCGCTGGGCGAGTAATTTGTCATGGTCGTTTGCTCCCTGGGTCGCCGAACTGATGTCAGCGTCGCTTTCGATGATAGCTGAACATCAGTGACGTGACGACGGCAGGTTCGACAGTGCGGGCTCACTTTCCCTTGAGCGTTCCGCATGGAGCTTGTACGCCTCTCCCCCTTCCGCCTCCCCGCTTCATACGAGCCATCCATCGTGCTTTCATCCGAGCTGTTCTGGGCGCTCCTGGTGTTCGTGGTCGTGACGCTGTTCACGCCGGGGCCCAACAACACCATGCTGCTGGCATCGGGGCTCAACTTCGGCTTCCGGCGCGGGCTGCCGCATCTTTTCGGCGTGGCGCTGGGATTTGGCGCCATGGTGCTTGCGGTCGGCGTCGGGCTCGGCGCCGTCTTCCAGGCCTATCCGGCCGCCTACACGGTGCTCAAGTACGCGGGCGCGGCCTACCTGCTCTGGCTCGCTTGGCAGATCGCCACGGCAGGCGCCGTCGACGAGGGCGGTAAGGGCCGCGGCCATCCCATCACCTTCCTGGAGGGAGCCGCCTTCCAGTGGCTCAACCCGAAGGGCTGGGTGATGGCGGTCGGTGCCGTCACCACCTACGCAGCGGTGGCCGCATTCCCTCTCAACGTACTGTTGATGGCCTGCCTGTTCGGCTCGCTCGGGGTTCTCTCGAGCGCGACCTGGCTGGGGTTCGGCTCGGGCCTGAAGCGCCTGCTCACGAGCCCGCGCGCGGTGCGCGCCATCAATGTGATCATGGCGCTGCTGCTCGTCGGCTCGCTCTGGCCGATCCTGACGGATGCGTGGCGATAGGTGAGCGACCCCGGTCCCTTCCCCAACCCGAGCCGTCGAGCCCAAAACCCCATAGCGCCTGCGGCACCGTGGGTGCACACCTCTCGCGGGTTCCTTCCCTGCAGGCTTTCGGACACCGGCCCCGGTGTGTGCCGCACCCTTCGTCACGGGCCGGAATCCGAAACCCGTCACATTTGCGGTCATGCAGCGAGATGGTCTATTTCAAAGCCTCTTTCAGGGAGAGAATGAACGGACGGAGACAGGTCTGGTCTGTGCCAAAGGCAAACTGCACGCGCTGCTGCCATTCGCTGTGCTCAATCAAGTCGCCGCTCACCTTGACCCGTCCCGACCCGACGCCATCAAACTCCAAGAACTGTTCCTCCCACATCGGCTTCAGCCGAGCCTGACCCGCCAATGTTCGGTCAAGTTGCTCAAGACCGGCGATGAAGGTCCTAAGTGCTGGCTCCTCGAAATGGAACTTGTAGTTCACGGCAATCCAGTCGGAGCGGACGACTATCTGGCTCGAGTATCCAGACCCATCTTGGAAGCGCTCAACTGCGCGAAGCGCAAGGAAGGGGTTCTCTGTATTGGTCTGCAGGATGATGTCCATATTGGCTGTCGCAAAATGCGGAGGGCGGTTTCGGGCTGGACGGTCGATCGGCCTTGCCGATGACGTCGAACTCGTCGGCGAGCTTCACACCCTGGATGATCTTTGCCCTGATAGCTGCCGACTTCAGCTCACTCGCGGCGCTCGGCCTGCTGGTCGAAGAAGAGGACCTGGCTGACGATGGCCTTGACGGCATCCTCGCGGAACGGCTTGGCGATCAGGAAGGTGGGCTCGGGGCGCTCGCCGGTCATGAGCTTCTCGGGGTAGGCCGTGATGAAGACGACCGGCACGGTGAAGCCGCCGAGGATCTCGTTCACCGCATCGAGGCCCGAGCTGCCGTCCGCCAGCCGGATGTCGGCCAGCACCAGCCCCGGCTTCTGCACGGCGGCCGCCTTCATGGCATCCTTGTGCGTGCGCGCGATCGAGGTGACGCGGTGGCCGAGCTCGCCCAGGATGCGCTTGAGCTCGGCCGCGATCAGGGGCTCGTCCTCGATGATCAGCACGTCGGTGGCGATCTGGCGCCCGATCTCGCTGTTGGCCTGCCTGAGGAGGTCGTCGATACGGGCATCGGCGACCTCGAGGATCTGGGCCGCCTCGGTGCGGTCGAACCCCTCCACGGACACCAGGAGGAAGGCCTGGCGGGCCTTGGGGGGCAATGCCGCGAGCGAGCGGGCCGCGGTCATGCCGAGCTCGCCGGCCTGCGTGGCGGGGTCCACCAGACGCGTGGTAAACGCGTTCAGGAAGCACTGGTAGAGGCCCATGCGGGGCGGCAGGTCGGGGAAGATCGAGGGATCGGCTACGATCGCCTCGAGCACGCGGGCCACGGCCGCGTCACCGCTCCTCTGGCTGCCCGCCAGCAGGCGGGCGAAGCGGCGCAGGTTCGGTAAATGCGGGGCAATCTTACTGGCGAGTGGCATGGCGCAAGACAGCTCTCTCGTTGCCGATACGGTTCTGCTCTTGGGCCGCGATCGCGTTCGCTCGCTCGACTGACTTGAGGACCAGCCAATCTGGGCTAATATGTAGGTATTCGCGCATGTTGCAAAGGCCAGGATGACCAAGCGGGGAGACGGGGAACCTCCGGGGCACGACAAGCCGGCGGGGGACGCGGCCAAACAGAAGCCGCAAGCGGAGGCGTTCCCGATGCACGAGCACATCGGGCGCCAGCTGCGGGGCATGTTCGAGGACGTCGTGGCGCAGCCGGTGCCCGAGAGGCTGCAGAAGCTGCTCGACGAGCTCGAGCGCAAGCGGTCCAAGGATTGAGACCCCGAGATCGAAGGCGCATGGGGCTGACGGCAACGCCTGCGCTCGCTGTTGATCCCAGCTATTAGATGTTGCGATTCAATGGGTTCGAGATAGCGCTTGGCCCTCGCAATTTTTTTCGGCCAT
>JBGGME010000454.1:0-19982 GCA_041288195.1 Hyphomicrobiaceae bacterium | reverse complement strand
TAGTTGTCGGGGTGGCCCAGGTAGTCGGGCACGTAGAACACGAACCACGCGAACAGGATGATGAACATGCTGAGCGCGAAGATGTCCTTCATGACGGCGTAGGGGCTCATGGGCACGGAGTCGGACGCCGTCTTGATCTCGAGCCCGGTCGGGTTGTTCTGGCCGACCACGTGCAGGGCCCAGATGTGCAGCGCCACCGCACCCACGATCACGAAGGGCATGAGGTAGTGCAGCGCATAGAAGCGGGTCAGCGTGGTGCCCGACACCGAGTAGCCGCCCCACAGCCACTGCACGATGCGCGTGCCGAGGCCCGGGATGATGGCATCGACGGAGGAGAACAGGTTGGTGATGACCGTCACCGCCCAGAAGCTCATCTGCCCCCAGGGCAGCGAGTAGCCCATGAAGGCGGTCGCCATCATCAGCAGCAGGATGACGACGCCGATGATCCACAGCACCTCGCGCGGGGCCTTGTAGGAGCCGTAGTAGAGGCCGCGGGCGATGTGGATGTAGACGGCGATGAAGAACATCGACGCGCCGACCGCGTGCATGTTGCGCAAGAGCCAACCGTAGTTCACGTCGCGGCGGATGTGCTCGACGCTGTTGAAGGCGTCGCCTGCGCTCGGGATGAAGTGCATGGCGAGCACGATGCCGGTGGCGATCTGCGCCACCAGGAAGAAGGTGAGCAGGCCGCCCGTGGTCCACAGGTAGTTGATGTTGCGCGGGGTGGGGAAGTCCACGAACTGCCCGTGCATCATGCGCGGCAGCGGCAGGCGATCATCGAGCCATTTCTCGATGCGCGTCTTCGGCCGGTAGGTGGACTCGTGGTGGGTGGCCATCGGCGAAATCCCTCAGCCGATCTTGATCTTGGTGTCGGAGGCGAAGCTGTAGGGCGGCACCTCGAGATTGCGCGGCGCCGGACCTTTGCGGATGCGGCCGGCCGTATCGTAGTGCGAGCCGTGGCAGGGGCAGAACCAGCCGCCGAAATCGCCCTTGGCGTCCGACATCGTCTGGCCCTTGGGGATGCAGCCCAAGTGCGTGCAGATGCCGACCATGATGAGCCAGTTCTCGTGACCCTTCTTGGTGCGGTTGGCATCGGTGGCAGGCGCCCGCTCGGGCAGGTCGTCGTTGCGCGCGCTCTTGTCGGGGAGCTCGGCAATCGGCGTCGCCAGCGCGGCCTTGATCTCCTCGGGGGTGCGGTGGCGGATGAAGACGGGCTTGCCGCGCCAGGACACGGTGATGGCCTGCCCCACCTTGACGGGGGAGAGATCGACGTCGATGGAGGCGGCCGCCTGGGTGGAGGCGTCGGGGTTCATCTGGCTGATGAACGGCCACAGGGCCATCGCCGCGCCGACGCCCGCAAATGCCTGCGCCGCAATCACGATGAAATCGCGACGGTTGGGCTCTTCCGCCGAGTGAGCCGCCAAGCCAGCCTCCCTTTGCATGTGCTCGTCCTCGACGCCTGCCGATCGACCAAAACCGGCGGCACGCCCTGGAGCAGGTTCGTACCGCCGCCGAAGACTCCGCTGCGATGCGTCCGCGGGGTTCTAGCGGAGCTTCGCCGACGGGGTCTCAGGGGAATTGTCGATGATCGCCAGCGGCCCCCCTACAGGACGATTTGACGCGCGTTCTTGTGGCATTGTTCTGGACCGTGCACAAGGCTGTCGGCCGGCGCCCCGAGGGGGCAATTTGGCGCATGGCCCGGCATCGCCGTCATGCCCGCCAGGCGCAGCGCGGAGCGCGCATCCAGGCGCAGTCCGCCAGGTTGAAATGCGTGTGGATTCCCGCCGGCGCGCTGCACGCTTGCGGGAATGACAAGGGGGTGGATTGTCCATGCGCCTTGCCCTCTACGAGCCCGACATCCCGCAGAACACGGGCACCATCCTGCGCCTGGCCGCGTGCATGGATGTGCCCATCGATGTGATCGGGCCGACGGGGTTCGACATGTCCGACCGGGCGCTCAGGCGGGCCGCGCTCGACTACCTCGCCCACGTGAAGCTCGAGCGCCACCAGAGCTTTGCCGCGTTCGATACCGTGCGGCGGGTGCGTGGCGAGCGGCTGGTTCTCCTCACCACGCGCGCGGCTACGGCTTACACGGACTTTGCGTTTGCCGCCGATGACTGCCTGCTGCTCGGGCGCGAGAGTGCCGGTGTGCCGCCGGCCGTGCATGGGGCTGCGGACGCGGCCGTGCGCATTCCCATGGCGAGCGGCCTGCGCTCGCTCAACGTGGCGGTGGCAGCCGCCATGGTGCTCGGGGAAGCGCTGCGCCAGACGGGCGGTTTCCGCGCGTGGCCACCCTCCCCTTAACGGGGAGGGTGGTTTGGTGCGCGCTTCAGCGCGACAAACCGGGTGGGGTGAGGCCACACGCGCGGCGCTCGCGGCTCACCCCCACCCCTAACCCCTCCCCGCAAGGGGGAGGGGGATTCGTGCGTTGGCCTCAGGCGGTCGCAGGCTCGAGCAACATCCGCCGGAACGCATGATAGCTGTCGTGGATGCGGCGCGCTGTCGGATCGATGTCGGCAATCGCCGCTACGGCCTCGGCCGCGGCTCGCTCGAAGGCAGTGGCGAGCTTGCTCGACCAGCCAAGCCGGACCGGCCATTTGCTTGGGCTCTCTACCTGCCGCTCAATCAGGGCGTGCGCCGCCGCATCCGTTAGCGACAGCTGATACTCCTGCGCTGCGCAGCCTTCGAATATCGCCCGGTCGGCGGAGCTCATGCCGTCCCACAGCGGCCTGCGGACATCGAGCGAGATCAACATGCCGTGGCGGTTGAAGCCGGGGCTATGGAGCCGCTGCGCCAGGGGCTGAAGGTCGGGGGCCGCAGCGGCAATGGGACCGAGCCACTCGGCGGCCTGGAGCCTCCCGTCCGCCAACTGCTCCCTCAGATCCGCGCCCGACAGCACGGTCGGTGCGGCGCCGAGCGCACGCAACACATCTGCCGCCAGGCCTTCGGCGTGGACGCGAACACCGACAAGGTCCGCGACTGTCTCCAGCCGCGCCGAGGCCCAGACGCCGGCACTCCGCCCGGTATGGCCGGCGATGAGGGGCTTGTGGCCAAACTCGGCCGCCAGCTCCTCCCACAGCATCGACCCGCCGCCGACGGCAAGCCAGGTCTGCAGGTCGGACGTCTCGAGGCCCTGCGCCAACGGCAGCCCGGCGAACACGTGAAAGGAGCGATGCAGGCCGGCGTGACGCCAGACGCTGCCGTAGGCGAGTTCGGTGTCGCCGCCCTGGGCGATCGTCACGCGGTAGCGGTTGTCGGTGGCGGCCTCGATCCGCCTCGCCAGCCGGTCGGCGCCCTCACCCGGCGGCGAGGGGCGATCAGACGACAGCGTCAGCTCGCGGACGCCGGACAGGACTGCGGGCGCCGCAACAGGGGCGGCCTCGCCAGCCGTTGCCGCGGGTGCCGTTCCGGCCGCGACCGCGGCCGCGCCGGTGGTCTTGAGGAAATCGCGCCGATCCATGCCATCCCTCCCAAACGCGCCCGCGCGCCCCGCGCGTGCCCGCAACCCGCTCTTATCAAACAGGATCGCGCGTCCAGCGGCAATACCGGCGCGGGCGCCGCTACTCGACCCTGGCCAGGATGTGGGACAGCATTATGAAGAAGTTGGTCGGCCCCCAGTAGCCGACGATGCGGTCGACCTCGCGCCCGTCCCGCATCACCACGGCCGTCGGCACGGTGCGGATGGAGCCGCGCAGACCGAGGCCCGAGGTATCGGTCGTCGACACGTCGATGAAGCGCAGCGGCACGTCCTGGCGCAGGCCCTGCTTGTACTTGGGCAGCACGTCGCGGCGGAAGATGCGGCAGTGGATCGAATCTGCGTGCTCGAACACCACCACTTCCGTGCGCGGCGGACGCGCGGGTCCGAGGTCGAGCCCGGCCCGGCTCAGCGCCGTCCATGCCGAGAGGATTGCGACGACAACCGCAACCATGAAGATCAAGCCGCGCAAGCCCGACATGAAGCCCCCCAAGGCGCACGCTTTCCGAAGGGGCATGTACCCCCAGTGGAAGCCTAGGTGGGACTGGTCGGGCCACGAAGCGGAGGCTTAAGAATGCGTAAACATCCAGCTGGACCGGCACTTAGCCGGCAGCAGAGAGATGGGCAGCAGCGTGCGATCAGGGCCCGTTGCACTCCACGGCGATGGTCTTGGCGATGCTGGAGCCATAGGCGCCGAGCTGCGTCTGCAACGCTCCGAGCGCGGCGTTGTCGCCGGGCTTCTCGGCGGCGGCCACAATCTTGGCCTCGCACCCCTTGGGCGCGCCTTCGCTGATCCTCGCCGGCTTGTCCTTGGCGGGCTCGAAAGCGATGAAGTAGGTGGGATCGTACACCGAGATGGTCAGCCCCTTGGCCTCCGACAGCACGGGGCTCGCGAACGGCAGCGTGAAGTGCAGCGACAGGAGGCCGTCCTTGTGCTCGAGCCAGTAGTCGCGCGCATCGCCGAGCGCAATCTCCTTGCCGCCGAGGCCTGGGAACGTGAAGTAGGCGAAGTCCTTGAGGCCCTCGATGTTGACCTTGGCGAGCTCGGCCAGCTCCTCGCGGTCGTAGACACCGTCCTTGTTCTTATCGAGCCCTTCGATCGCCATGGTGGTGTAGAACTCGTCGAACATCCATTTGTGGCGCACGCCCGCAAACGTGCCCTTGTCATAGAGCACCGTGGTCTCGAACGTGATGTAGACGTGAGGGTGGGCCGCAGCTTCCGTGATGAGACCGCCGCACATCAGCGCGCCCGCCACCAGTCCCGCCACCCGTCTCATCGGGCCTATTGCCATGTCGATCTCCTGCACCGTCCCGCACGATCTCCACGCCCGAAGGTCAGCGGGTGGCGCCGAATAGGTTTTGCGAATCCATGCCGCGCGGGTCGCAGATGACCGTGCGATTGGAGCGACTTGGGGGCAAGGCCGAAATTTGCGCGCTCTGTGGCTTGCTTTAGGTACACTATAACATTACGAGATGCCAGTCCGCTCCGAGGCGGTAAAGTCAGGTCTGGCCCCGTCCGACCCGAGGGGAACCTATGCCGATGCGGCGAACGAGCGGTGTGGCGGCACTGCCAGGCATGGCCGTCGCGGTCCTGCTCGCCACCTTTGCAGTCCTGTCCGCGCCGACGGCCGCTCGGGCCGCAAGCGACTTCAAGGTCATCGCAACCATCAAGCCGCTGCATGCCCTGGTGGCGCAGGTGATGTCGGGGATCGGATCGCCGGAGCTCTTGGTCAAGGGCGCGTCCTCCCCGCATACTTTCACGCTCAGGCCCTCCGAGGTGCGCGCGCTCAACGCCGCGGACCTGTTCTTCCGCATGTCGGAGACCGTCGAGCCGTTCACCGTGCAGCTGGTGAAGGCGCTCCCCAAGTCGGTCGAGGTGGTGACGCTGCAGGACGCCCCCGGCGTGCGCCTGCTCGCGCTCAGGACCGGCGCCACCTTCGAGCCGCACGCGCACGGCAAGCACGGGCATGACAAGCACCACCACGCTCCAGCACCGCGCAAGGGAGAGACCATAGACGGTCACGCCTGGCTCAACCCCGACAACGCCAAGGCGATGGTGGGGCGCATCGAGCAGGCGCTGGCGGCCAGGTATCCCGATCACGCCGCCGCGTTCGGGCGCAATGCCGAGGCTCTGCGCTCCCGCCTCGATGCGCTCGCGGCGGAGCTCGAGGCCGAGCTCGGGCCGCTCACCGACAAGCCCTATATCGTGTTCCACGATGCGCTGCAGTATCTCGAGCGCCGCTATGGCCTCAAGGTCGTGGGCTCGATCACGATCAACCCCGAGGTGCCGCCGAGCGGCAAGCGGCTGCGGGAGCTGCGCCGGAAGATCCTGAGCCTCGGCGCCGTGTGCGTGTTCGTGGAGCCGGCCGTCGACACGCGTCTCGTCGACAACCTGATCGAGGGCACCAGCGCGCGCACCGCCACGCTCGATCCCGAGGGCGGCAGGCTGGAGCCCGGACCCGATCTCTACGTGACGCTGATGCGCAGGCTCGCCGCCGACCTGCGGGGCTGCCTCGTGCCGCAGACCTGAACGCGGCCGACCGTCGCGCGATCGTTCTAGGCCGTTTTTCGCGGCTTGATCGCTGCGATATCCGCATTGCCGGCCTGCCGTGGCCGTCTCGAGGTCGAAGCGCGCCTGCAGCTTCAGCCAGAACTCGGCAGTGGTGCCGAGATAGCGGGCGAGCCGCAAGGCCGTGTCGGTGGTTACGGGTGTTTCCTCACGCACGAGGCGTTCGATGCGGGTGCGCGGCACGCGCAGCTCAGTGGCGAGCGCATAAGGGCTCATACCCAGCGGCTCGAGCACTTCCTCGCGTAGTATCTCACCGGGATGGATGGGTCCCAGCGGGTTTCGCTGCACTCGCTCAGTGGTAGTCGACGATCTCGACGGCATCGGCATCAGTCCCAGTCCACACGAAGCATACGCGCCATTGATCGTTGCAGCGGGTATACGCCGATTTTCCCTCGGAAGCTCCGGGATTTACTCGTGCCCTCAGGCGCTCGCCCCTACGACTGGCTTGCGATCGGTGCATGCTGCCCGGTCTGCCAATCACCGACAGGGGCGGGTCGAGCCGATGATGGGAACTGTCGGGTTATCGTTGCTGATCATCAGCAGCGTTGTCCTGCGTGCCGTACTTCCCCGTAACGGTGAGAAATCCGGACGCCCGGAGCTGCTCGACATCGTCGTGTCTCTCCTGATCGCCGGGGGCATGACGAGCGGGCTCCTGCTCACTCTCGGCGCACTGCTCGGCTGACCTCGGTCCTTCCGTTCACGCTGCCGTTACCACCGCATATCTACGCGGTCGTATAAGCTCGGCCGCGTTGCTTGGGCACGGAAGGGGAATGTGGCCTTCGCGCCATCAGGAGGGATACACGCATGCGGAAATTCGTCTCGAAGCTGCTCTGCGCCGGCGCGGTCGCTCTCGCGGCCTTCGCGTTCGCGCCCGAGTCCACGTTTGCGGCAGGCGACCCGCCGCCGGCTCCCAAGCCCAACCCGAAGCCGAAGCCGAAGCCGAAACCCAAGCCCAAACCCAAGGACAGCCGCCTCAACGACGACCAGATCTACAGCCTGGGCTACTGGCAGGCGAAAGGCGGCGAGCACGCCGCGGCGCTCGAGACGCTGCGCTCGGCCTCCAACCAGGCCGATCCTCGCATCCAGACCATGATCGGCTTCGCGCTCCGCAAGCTCGGCCGGGTCGAGGAGGCGATGGGCTACTACCAGAAGGTCCTGGCCGCCCATCCCGAGCGCACCAACACGCGCCAATATCTGGGCGAGGCGTTCCTGCAGATCGGCGATCCGGCCAAGGCGAAGGAGCAGCTTGCCTTGATCAAGTCGCGCTGCGGCGTCGCCTGCGAGGACTATCAGGCGCTGGCGGACGAGATCGCCAGGTTCGAGAAGCGGGCCGGCTGAGGGCGCCTTCGCGTCCAACCCAGCTCGAGACTCAATCGGGCCCCGCCCGCCGCGCGCGGTCGGGGCCTTTGTTCTGCCCGCTCGACAGCGTGCGCAGGAAGGCGACGAGGTCGGCCCTTTCGGCCGGGCTCAGGCGCAGATCTCGGACGAGGTTGGTCGAGAGCGACGGCCGTGCCACGAAGCTCCCTGCATAGTGCGCAACCACCGCCTCCAGCGACGCCAGCGAGCCGTCGTGCATGTAGGGCGCCGTGCGCGTGACCTCGCGCAGGCTCGGCGTCTTGAACGCCTTCAGCCCCGGCGTGCCGCCCGGCACGGCGCCCCGGCCGCCGTCGCGGCCAGCGACGCCGATATCGTGGAAGCGGTCGTCGGTGAAGCGCCATCCCACGTGGCAGAGCACGCATCCGCCCTTGCCGGTGAACAGCCGGAAGCCGCGCACCTCGGCAGGGCGCAGCGCGGTGCCGTCGCCGGCGACCCAGGCATCGAAGCGGGTCGGCGGCGACACCAGGGAGCGCACGTAGGCGGCGAGCGCCGCGACGACAGCGGCCTGCGATCCGGCGGGCGCCCCCATGCGCGCCGCCCGGAGCTGATCGACAAGGTCTTGATCCTTCTCGAGCCGCCGCAGGATCGTCGGCCAGTCGCCGCCCATCTCCCGCGCCGCCACGATCGGCATCGCGACCTGCTCCTCGAGCGAGGAGGCGCGTCCGTCCCAGAAGAAGTGCTTGCCCCACGCCAAGTTCCACAGCGCGGGCGTGTTGCGTTGCAAATGGGCTCCGGACAGGCCGAGCGCCCGCCGGCGGCCGTCGGTGAAGGCCCTGTCCGGCCGATGGCACGTCGCGCAGGCGCGGTCGCCGACCCCCGACAGGCGCGTGTCGGCAAAGAGGCGTGCGCCAAGCGCGATCCGATCGGCAGCAAGAGGGTTGTCGGCAGGCGCGGGAGGCGGCGATGCCGGCCGCGCAAACATCCGCCGCCACGCAGCGTCGATGTCGATGCCCTGGGCGACCAGCGGAGTGGTGAGGCTGAGGACCACGACCGCCGCGATGCAGCCTGATCTGAAACGCGCGCCAAGCATGCGGGCTTCACCTGTGCCGCCCCCGGCTGCCACGTCCTCCCACGCCGAGCGCGAAGCCCGCAAGCAAAAAGGGCGGCACCGCGGCCGCCCCATCGCATCTCTGCCCTCTCGCTCCGGCGCTTATTGCGGCCGCGGCGTCGAGGCCTTGTTGGTGTTGGCAGCGCTCTTGGCGCGGGTAACCTTGCGCCGCGGCTTCTCGGGCGCCGGGCTGGAAGAGCCGAACAGGTCGTCGAAGATCGACCCGTTGCCGCTGCTGCTGCTGCCGAAGCTCGGCGACGGGCTGCTGCTCGCAACGCCTGCGAAGCTCTGATAGGTCACCGTCACCTTGGTGCCGACGTCCACGCGCGGATAAAGGTCGAGCACATCCTGGTTGTACATGCGGATGCAGCCCTTCGATACGTTGGTGCCGATCGTCCAGGGCGCGTCGGTGCCGTGGATGCGGTACATGCTGGAGCCCAGGTAGAGCGCGCGCACGCCCAGCGGGTTCATCGGATGGCCGCCCGGCACCCAGCGCGGCAGCCTGGGGTTCTCCTTGATCATTTCGGGAGTTGGCGTCCAGGACGGATTGATCCGCTTCTGCGACACGCTCGTCACGCCCTGCCACCGGCTCTGCTCGCGCGGGGCGGCGACGGGATAGGACAGTGCCTCACCCGGCTTGGTGACATAATAGAGCCTGCGGTCGGTGAAGCTGACGATGATCGTGCCCTTGGGATACTGCGGGCTGAAGCGCACCACCTCGCGACCGCTGCCGCCGACGATGCTGCCGCCGCCCCAATCCCAGAACAACTGCGCCGACGCCGGCTGGGCCTGGAAGCCCACCAGCGCTATGACAGCCCCCACTGCCATAGCCGATTGGCGCAGCAAGCGCGCGATCGTCATCGTACAACTCCTTCGTCTTGCTCTTGCCCTCAGGTATTCCGGTCAGTCTGACCCAGCCCAATGAAAAGTACGTTTACTGCCGCTTCAATTTGAGCCGGTCGCCGTCTCGATCTGCCGCCTGCCAATCTGGTTTGGTAAGTCCGCCCGTCCCGCACCCGGCTGCAGATTGCGCCACACAGAAAAACTCGAGCGAACCGCCTGCGTTCCCTGTGCAGCCGCACCAGCTCGAAGTGGCCGGAGTGTGGCCGGGACGCGGCGAGGACGCAACCCAAGGAAACGTGATCCAAGGGTGAGAACCAAGTCTTTCGCGGGCTCTGTGCGCTTTCCGCCACATATGGCACAAGGGCTTGTTCCATAAGCAATCCGAGCCAGGCGGCCCACAGCCTGCGCACGGGATTTCCATGACAGAGAAAACGCGCAACAGTGCGGGTCCGGGCGTGTGCTCGACGGGACATCCAGCATGGCCGTGATGCTTAAGGCGGCAATTCTTGCGCGCACTTTGGTTGCAGTCGCCATGGTTGCGGCTGTCGTCTTGGGCGCCCCGGCCGTGGCCCAGGACGCCGGGGCGCCGGAAGCGGGGACCGGCTGGTACAGTGGCGGCCTCGCCACAGCCACCTCGCGCATGGTCGCCGCGGCCAACCCCCATGCGGTCGAGGCGGGCCTGGAAATCCTTCGCGCCGGGGGGAGTGCCGCCGACGCCGCGGTAGCCGTCCAACTGGTCCTGAACCTGGTCGAGCCGCAGTCCTCGGGGATCGGGGGCGGCGCCTTCGTCATGCACTGGGATGCGGCGGGGAAGCGCCTCGGCACCTACGATGGCAGGGAGACGGCGCCGGCCGCCGCCACCGGCGACCGGTTCCTCGTCGACGGCCAGCCGCGCAAGTTCGACGACGCGGTGTTCGGCGGCCTGAGCGTCGGCGTGCCTGGCACCGTGGCCGTGCTCGAGGCCGTCCACCGCAGCCACGGCCGCCTGCCCTGGGCGCGGCTGTTCGCGCCCGCCATCAGGCTGGCGGGCGATGGCTTCCGGGTCTCGCCGCGCCTGCACCTGCTGCTGCGCTGGTACGGCGCCGATAGTTTCGCCCCGGCCGCGCGCCGCTACTTCTTCGATACCACCGGCAGCGCCCGCCCTGCCGGCTACCTGCTCCGCAATCCCGAGTTCGCGGCCACCCTGCGCGCCATCGCCGATCGCGGCCCGGGGGCGTTCTACGCGGGACCCAACGCCGAGGCGATCGTGAAGGCGGTCCGCGAGGCGCCCAACCACAAGGGCGACATCACCGCGGCCGACCTTGCCGGCTATCGCGTCAGGGAGCGCGAGCCCGTCTGCGTCCCCTACCGCGCCTATCGCGTCTGCGGCATGGCCCCGCCCTCCTCCGGAGGACTGGCCGTCGCCCAGGTCCTCAGGCTGATCGAGCCCTTCGACATCGGCAGCAAGCCTGCCGATGCCATGAACGTCCGCGCGCTGCACGTCATCGCCGAGGCCGAGAAGCTCGCCTTCGCCGACCGGGACACGTTTATCGGCGACCCCGATTTCGTGACGCCGCCGGCGGGCCTCCTCAACGCGCGCTATCTCGAGGGCCGGCGCGCGCTCATCAATCCGGCCACCGCCATGGCCCGCCCGTCGGCCGGCACGCCGCCGCAGACCACAGGCCACGTCTTCGGCACCGACGAGACCATCGAGGCGGCCGGCACCAGCCATGTCTCGATTGTGGACGATGCCGGCAACGTGCTCGCCATGACCACCACCATCGAGGCGGCGTTCGGCTCGCGCCTGTGGGCGGTGGGCTTCCTGCTCAACAACGAGCTCACCGACTTCTCCTTCCGCCCCATCGATCGCGCCGGCCGTCCGCTCGCCAACGCCGTGGGGCCGGGTAAGCGCCCGCGCAGCTCGATGGCGCCCACCATCGTGTTCGACGCCGAGGGCAGGCCCTGGGCCGCGCTCGGATCGCCCGGCGGCAGCCGCATCATCCTCTACGTCGTCAAGGCGCTGGTGGCGCTGATCGACTGGAAGCTCGATGCGCATGCGGCGCTGGCGCTCATGAACTTCGGCAGCCGCGGCGGTCCGTTCGAGATCGAGATTGACCACGGCAAGGCCGTCTGGCATGCGCTGAAGGTGAAGCCCTACGGCCACCGTGTGAGCGCGGACCTGCTCACCTCAGGCACGCACGCCATCGTCCTGCGCGGGGCCGGCAGGCTCGAGGGCGGCGCCGACCCGCGGCGCGAGGGCATCGCGCGCGGAGACTGACGAGCCCCTGGTCATGGACTGGGCCATGAACACCCGCAGCATCACGATTGCCGGCGCCGGCGTCACCGGCCTGTGGCAGGCGCTGACGCTTGCCCGCCGCGGCCACCGCGTGCGGCTGATCGAGCGCACGGCCGAGCCGTTTGCGGGCGCCGCCAGCGCGCTGGCGGGCGCGATGCTGGCGCCCTACTGCGAGGCGGAGGCGGCCGAGCCGGTCGTGCGCGAGCTGGGGCTCGCCTCGCTGGCGATCTGGCGCGAGACCTATCCGGGCGTCGTCGCCAACGGCACGCTGGTGGTCGCCGGCACCCGCGACCGCGCCGAGCTCACCCGCTTCGCGCGCATGACCGAAGGCTTCGACAAGCTCGATGCGGTGGAGTTGAACGCGATCGAGCCGGGCCTCGAGGGCCGCTTCGCCGCCGGCCTCTTCTACGCCGAGGAAGCGCACATGGCCCCGCCCGCGGCGATGGCGTTCCTCCTCGCGGAAGCGCGCCGCGCCGGCGCCGAGATATCGCTCGGCACCTCGTGGTCGGCGGATGCGGACGACGCCGATGTCGTCATCGACTGTCGGGGCCTCGCCGCCCGCGGCGAGCTTGGCGGCCTGCGCGGCGTGCGCGGCGAGCGGCTGCTGCTGCACACCGCCGAGGTCGATCTCAAGCGCCCGGTGCGGCTCCTGCACCCGCGCCACCCGCTCTACGTCGTGCCGTGGGGCGACGGCCTCTTCATGGTCGGCGCAACAGTGATCGAGAGCGACGACGCGGGCCCCGTGACGGTGCGCTCGGCGCTCGAGCTGCTCGGCAGCGCCTATGCGCTGCATCCGGCTTTCGCCGAGGCGCAGATCGTCGACATGGCCGCCGGCGTGCGCCCCGCGTTCGCCGACAACGTGCCGAAGATCGTGGTGCGCGGTCGCACCCTCCACGTCAATGGCCTCTACCGCCACGGCTTCCTGATGTCGCCCGTGCTCGCCCGCCTCGTCGCCGACTATCTCGACACCGGCGCCGTCGACAACCGGGTGTTCCGCGTCGAAGGCTGAGCAGCGACCGACAGGCTAGGCAGGCACCTTGCTGAGGGCACGGCGGACGGCACCGGGATCCCGCGCGATCACCTCCAGATAGGACCTGGCCGCCTGATCGGGCTTACGACGACGCTGCTCCCAGTCTCTCAGCGTTCCGAGCGGAATGCCAAATGCGGCGGAGAACTCGCTCTGCGACAGCCCCAGCTTCCAGCGGATGCGCTTGACGGTAGAGGATCGGCCCGGCGGCCCGAGGCTGCCTGCACGCCGGTCCTCGATCGGCAGCGCATCAGGGTCCCCACGCGCTTCGGCCAGGACCTGCGTGTTTGCCTTGGAACGCAGCTGAGCCCACAACTCGGGCGTCATTCCGTGGGCGTTCTCGTCGATCCGCTTACGCCCCTGTCGCGTTCGCCTTGTTGTACTCGTCTTGCTCATGAAACGTGGCCTTCCGCGCCGAGATGATGCGCTTGCGTCCGCCTCGCAGGACGAAGCAAACCGCGAGCAGGACGTCGCCGACCAGGCCCGCGATCAGTACCCGATCCTCTTCGGTCTCGTCGAGATCGAGCCAGTCGATCGCATTCGGATCATCGAACACCAGTCGCGCAAGCTCGAACGTCACTCCGTGCGCCTGGACGTTGCGCCTGGCCTTTCGGTCGTCCCATTCGAATTCGTCATCCAGCATGGTACTGAGATGCCGTATAGACGTCAAAACCAATCAGTCATCGCGAACAGCACAGTTCTTTGCCTGCGCCCGGGTTAGGCGGCTATCATGTCTCCCAAACCAACCGGCTGTCATCCCGGCCGGAGCGCGGCAGCGCGCAGAGCCGGGACCCAGATCAGTGCACTCGGCCCTGGGTCCCGGATATTTCGCTCTCGCGAAATTCCGGGATGACAAACAAGCGGAGGACAAGCCATGGCAGACGGCAGCAAGGTCAAGGACGCCGCCACGCAATGGACGCAGGCAACGCCCGCCGGCTACATGCCGGGCTTCGGCAACGACTTCGAGACCGAAGCGCTGCCCGGCGCCCTTCCCGTCGGCCAGAACTCGCCGCAGACGGCCGCCTACGGCCTCTATGCCGAGCAGCTCTCGGGCTCGCCCTTCACGGCGCCGCGCGGCACCAATGAGCGCTCCTGGCTCTACCGCATCCGCCCGTCCGTCAAGCACGCGCAGAAGTTCAAGCGCACTCAGTTGCCCCACTGGAAGACGGCGCCGTGCCTCGATCAGCACGACCGCTCGATCGGGCAGCTGCGCTGGGGGCCGGTGCCGATCCCGAAGGAGCCGCTCACCTTCCTCACCGGCCTGCGCACCATGACGACGGCCGGCGACGTCAACACGCAGGCCGGCATGGCCGCGCACATCTATCTCGTCACCCAGTCGATGGAGCGCGACTACTTCTACAACGCCGACGGCGAGCTGCTCGTCGTCCCGCAGCAGGGGCGCGTGCGCTTCTTCACCGAGTTCGGCAAGATCGACGTGGAGCCGGGCGAGATCTGCATCATCCCGCGCGGCGTCAAGTTCAAGGTGGAGCTGCTGGAAGGCCCCTCGCGCGGCTACGTGTGCGAGAACTACGGCGCCAAGTTCACGCTCCCCGACCGCGGGCCGATCGGCGCCAACTGTCTCGCCAACGCGCGCGACTTCAAGACGCCGGTTGCGGCCTTCGAGGACTGGGAGGAGAAGTGCCGGCTCACCGTCAAATGGTGCGGCGGCTTCCACGTCTGCGAGATCGGCCATTCGCCGCTCGACGTGGTGGCCTGGCACGGCAACTACGCGCCCTACAAATACAATCTCAAGCACTACTCGCCGGTCGGCGCCATCCTGTTCGACCACCCCGACCCCTCGATCTTCACCGTGCTGACCGCGCCGTCGGAGACGGCCGGCACCGCCAACATCGATTTCGTGATCTTCCCCGAGCGCTGGCTGGTGGCGGAGCACTCCTTCCGCCCGCCCTGGTACCACATGAACATCATGTCGGAGTTCATGGGGCTGATCTACGGCGTCTACGACGCCAAACCCGAGGGCTTCGTGCCGGGCGGCATGAGCTTGCACAACTGCATGCTGCCGCACGGGCCCGACAAGCAGGCCTACGATCACGCCACCAAGATTGAGCTCAAGCCCGCCAAGCTCACGGGCACCATGGCCTTCATGTTCGAGACGCGCTTTCCCCAGCACCTCACCAAGTTTGCTGCCGAGCTCGAGACGCTGCAGGACGACTACGCGGACTGCTGGACCCCGCTCGAGAAGGCCTTCACGGGAGCCAAGTGAGGCGCCCGCCTCACCCGCGTCCGCGCGTGCTCTGCATGAAGCTGTCGTAGGCGTGCTCGGAGATCTCCCACCAGGGCAGCTGCTCCTTGCGGAAGGCATGCATGGAGTCGAACGCCCGCTTGAAATGGATGTCCTTGCCCGACAGCTCGGCCGCGTGGTCCTTGGTCGCCCTGTACAAGGCCTCCATGACCGGTTGCGGGAAGGGCTTGAGCACGGCACCGCCGGCGACGATCCGTTTGAGCGCCGCCGGGTTGACCGAGTCGTACTTCGCGAGCATCCATGAGCAGGCGGCGTCGCACGCCCGGGCAAGCGCCGACTGATAGGCCTTGGGCAACGCGTTCCACTTCTCCAGGTTGACCACCATGTGGATCATGCCGCCGCTCTCCCACCAGCAGGGGAAGTAGTTGAACTTCGCTACCTTCGGCAGGCCGAGCTTCTCGTCGTCGTAGGGACTGATGAATTCGGCGGCATCGATTGTCCCGCGCTCGAGGGCGGCGTAGATGTCGGAATGTGGGATATGCTGCGGCGCCGCCCCCACGCGAGCCAGCACCGGGCCGCCCATGCCGCTGATGCGGAAGCGCAAGCCTTTCAGGTCGTCGAGGGAGTTGATCTCCTTCTTGAACCAGGCGCCCATTTGCACCCCTGTAAGGCCAGCGGGGATGCCATGAACGTTGAGCCTCTTGAGCGCAGAGTTGACGATGTCGCCGCCGCCGCCGAAGGTCCACCACGAGAGCTGCTGGCGGCTGTTCAGCCCGAACGGAAATCCGGTGCCGAAGCCGAGTGCGGAGACTTTGTTGAAATAGAAGTAGGCTGGGGTATGCGCGCACTCAACCGAGCCGCTGCTGACCGCGTCGAGGGCTTGCTGGCTGGACGCCAGCTCCCCCGCCGCGTGCGCGACGATCTGGAACTTGCCGTCGGTGGCCTCGCTGACATAGCGGCAAAGCATCTGCGCCGTGCCGAACATCACCTCCATCGACTTGGAGAAGCTGGAGGTCATGCGCCATTTGATGTCCGGTGCGGACTGGGCAACAGCAGGAGCCGCGAGTGTCGGCACAGCAAGCGCAGTTGCGGCGCCCGCCCGCAGGAACTGTCTGCGTCTCACGGGTTCTCCCCTCCCCAGACTTCCATTTTCGGCCTAGCTTAGCGGACATGTCGGCAACATGAAACTTGCAACTTTCCGGAACGGTACGCGCGACGGCAGCCTGATGGTGGTGTCGCGCGATCAGACGCACGCCGTGCGGGCGGAGAGCGTGGTGGCGGGATTGCGCACGCTGCAGCAGCTGCTCGATGATTGGTCGACCACGGAATTGAAGCTCGAGCGCATCTACGCAGAGCTCAACGAGGCTGTGGATGGCCGCCGGCCGCCGCCGTTCGAGATCGTCGGCTTCGACCCGGTATGCTGCACTGCACCCTTGCCGCGCGCCTTTCAGTGGGCCGACGGATCGGCCTACGTCAACCACGTCGAGCTGGTGCGGCGCGCACGCGGCGCCGAGATGCCAGCGAGCTTCTGGACCGAGCCGCTCATGTATCAGGGCGGGTCCGACGCCTTCCTGGGGCCGTGCGATGCCATCGAGCTGGCGGAGGAGGCCTGGGGCATCGACCTCGAGGGCGAGATTGCCGTGATCACGGACGATGTGGCGATGGGAACAGCGACGGAGGAGGCCGGCGAGCACATCTGTCTGCTCATGCTCGTCAACGACATCTCGCTGCGCAACCTGATCCCGACGGAGCTTGCCAAGGGCTTCGGCTTCTTCCACGGCAAGCCGTCGACGGCGTTCTCGCCCGTCGCGGTGACGCCCGACGAGTTCGGGTCCGCGTGGCGCGACTGCAAGGTCCACCTGCCGCTGCTTGCCTCCATCAATGGGCGGCCCCTCGGCAAGCCCAACGCCGGCATCGACATGACCTTCTCGTTCGCCGACCTCATCGCGCACGCCGCCCGCACGCGCCGGCTCGGCGCCGGCACCATCATCGGCTCGGGCACGGTGTCCAACAAGGACGCGGGCGGGCCAGGCAGACCGGTGGAGCAGGGCGGCGCCGGCTACACCTGCCTCGCCGAGCTGCGCACGGTGGAGACGATCCTCGACGGCAAGCCGAAGACGCCGTTCCTGAAAGTCGGCGACCGCGTGCGCATCGAGATGCTGGAGGAGACCGGCCGCTCGATCTTCGGTGCGATTGACCAGCAGGTCATGCGATACGCGCGCTGATCATTGTCCGGCGGCCGATATCCCGGTCGCCGGCGCTCCAACGCAGAAGATATAGGCGAAGCGCGCCCCCGCGACGCGCAGGAGAGGGACCGATCAGCCCGGGAAGCGAATGCCCGCCGCCAAGCCGTGCGGGTAGTGGTTCCAGAACACGTAGACCGCCACGAAGATGATCGTGGTGATGATCGCGCCGACGAAGGCGTTGCGGGTCAGCGTGTGACCGATCAGCGAGGACACGAAGGCGAGGGCGGCCAGCAGGCCAACGGCCATCATGGGAATGGCGGACCAGTTGATTGGCATGTCGGTGCTCCTCTCGAGGCTTCAAGGTAGTGTGCAAAGTCTAGCAGATCGCGAGCGTAGCGGGCGACCGCGTCAACCTTGCAACATGGACGCCGGTCCCCTGCCGCGCGGATCGATGCGCGGCCGCTGAATTCCGTGTTGCCGGCCAACCGCTTACTGCGCGATTGCGGCATTCGGGAGCCTGCCTGCAGCACACAATGCCGCAGCTTCCGGCGCTCGGCAGTGCTCAGGAGTCATCACGATTTCGACGCATTCTGGGTCGGCCGTTGCTCCAACGGCACGCTTTCCCCTCGACCATCCGTGCTGCAGAGGTTGCGCCGCTCCACCATCTGTGGATGCTGACCCGACACCCAAGCCCGAAGCTGGCGACAGCCCATGGACCTCTACGTCTTCCTTGCCGTGCTCGCGGCGGCGGCATGCCACGCCGGCTGGAACGCCCTGCTCAAGCTCAATCTCGAGCCTCTCGTTGCCACCAGCCTGGTCGCGGCCGCGTCCGGCATCGTCGCGGCGCCGTTCGCCCTCGTTGTGGGCATGCCCAGTGCGGCGGCCTGGCCCTACGTGCTGGCGTCGGTCGCCATCCACATCGTGTACTACCTGGCCCTTGCGCAGGCCTACAGGCATGGCGACCTCGGCCAAGTCTACCCGATCGCGCGCGGCAGCGCGCCGCTGATGACTGCGGTGCTCGCCACGCTCTGGCTCGGCGAGTCGCTCGGGCCGTTCGCGTGGGGCGGTATCGTCGTGCTCGCCGGCGGCATCCTCCTGTTGGCGGTGCGCGGCGGTCGATCCTCGAAAGGCTTCGATGGGCGCTCGGTCGGCTTCGCCCTGCTCACCTCGCTGACCATCACGACCTATACGCTGGTGGACGGCGTCGGCGCCCGCCTTGCCGGATCGGCAGCCCAATATACGGTGTGGCTGTTCGTGCTGAGCGGCGGCGCCATGGCCGTCTACGGCTGGGCCCGCATCGGCACGCGGCTCGTCGGTGATTTCGCCGCCAACTGGAAGCTCGTGCTCTCGGGCGCCGCGCTGTCGACTGCAGCCTACGCGATCGCCATCTGGGCCATGACCGTGGCGCCGATCGCCCTCGTCGCTGCCTTGCGCGAGACGAGCGTGCTGTTCGCGGCGCTGTTCAGCATGGCGCTGCTGCGCGAGCCGGTGCTGCCGGTGCGCATCGCCGCCGCCTGCCTGGTTCTGGCCGGTGTCGTGCTGGTGCGGTTGCGATGAGTGCTAAAAGTACCGCACGGCCCGCCAAAAAGCGGGCCGCGCAGCCAGCCTTCTCTCGGCTTGGCATCAGGCGGCCGTAACCCGGCCGCTATCGGCCCAGTCTACATCATGTTCAGGCAAGTTCCCTTGTTGCTGAACATGTCGACGATTCCGCAGTCCTGTTTCGCCTTGCACCGCCACTTGATCTTCTTGCCGCTCATGGTCGTGCCAGCGCACCCCTTGTATTTCGCCCTCGCCTCGGCCTCGAAGCCCATCGGCGCGGCGACCGCAAAAGCGAACGCCAACCCGAAAACCACCAGCCACCGTGTCATGCTTACCTCCTCCGCTTGGCCAAGGAATTCACCGTATGGACTATATCTCCGTTGGCGAGCGAACCCACCCGGCCACGGCTCTTTTTGTGGCTCGTGTGGACAAAGAGCGACACTGCACTGCAACAGGCCTAGGCAGCGGCTACTGCTCTTTGGGCTTTTGCTCGCCGGCAGCCTCGGGGGCAGCGGCTGCTGGGGGCGCAGAGGGCTGCGGAATCGACCCTGTCGAGATCGGACTGGGATTGGGGTTCGGCGCGGCGGCAGGCGTCCCCTCCTCCGGCTTGGCCGGCGCCGACCTGCCCGGCAGCCAGGCCGTGCTGCGCCAATCGACGCCGAACCACGTGTCGTGCGGCAGCAGACGGTGCTGCAGGCTGGTCCAAAGTGACCGTGAGGAGATGTCCTTCACGAACCCGCCGACTGGCGGCGTCAGGAGGAACGCCAAAACCGTGGCGACCGCCATGGCCGCCGAATGACCGGGATGGTTGAAGTCCACCGGCTTCACCGCCGTGCCGAAGGAAGCCTTGATGCGCGTGTCCATGACGTCGACGGAATAAATCTCGTCGAGGATCAGGTGCGTCATGTAGCCGATCGCCATGAAGCCCGCCGCGAGCCAGGCAACGCCCTCGTTGCGACCGAGCAGCTTGCTGTAGACGACGGCAGTGACGAAGGCACAGAACGCGGTCGCCAGCAGCGAATGCCAGATGCCGCGGTGGTAGCTGAAGTTGAAGAACACCTCCTTGACCACGTAGCGCACGAACACGAGCGTGCCCATCCAGAGGATCAGCATCTCGACAATGGAGTATTTGCGCTCCAGGCTGAACAGCACCGCGAACGAGAAGAACACGGCGAGGCCCGCAAACATCGCGCGGGCCGGGCGCGAGTCCTTGAGGTCGATGTCGGGCAGGACCGAGCCCAGCACGCCTGCCAGCGTCACCGCGACGATGTTCTCCGGCGCCACCATGTCTGCGGCCACGGTCACCGTCGCCAGCGCCCCGCTCACTACGGTGCCGACGGCGATATGGGTCGGGAAATTGGCCATGTGCGCCTCGCTCGCGAACAGGCAAGACCGGACGCGCACAAGGACAGGCCTGTGCCGGGTGAAGTGGCCTTTGCA
>JBGGME010000453.1:0-10838 GCA_041288195.1 Hyphomicrobiaceae bacterium | reverse complement strand
CCCAACCGTCCACGCCTCCTGGGTCGTCTTCGTGCGTCGCAACGAGATCGCGGTACCAGTCGCCGGCGAGAGCTTCGAGGTCCTTGGCGGAGAGCGAAGCGGCGCCCCGCCTAGCCGCCGACCACCGCTCTTGCATCTGGGCCTGTACCTAGGCATGGCGCAGTTGCGCCTCGCCCCTATCCTTCGTACGCAGCGATACCTTTATGGTGGGCGCGAGCTTGACGGTGCTCGTACTCCCTGCGACCTCGACCGTGACCTTCTGCCCGCTCGCCACCTCGGTCAGGTCGGTCGGTACGCGACTACGGAAGTACCAAACACCCGTCTCCGGGTGACACCACGGTCGAGACATCTGGATGATCACGTGTACCTCTCCTGTGTACCTGTCGGAGAGGCAGAAACCCTTGTAGCGCCTTATGTCTCTGAGACGAAAGCGCTTCTTGCTTGCTTGGTGCCCAGGAGAGGACTCGAACCTCCACGCCGGTGAAGGCGCTAGTACCTGAAACTAGTGCGTCTACCAATTCCGCCACCTGGGCAGGGGCATCCGCGCCGCCGTGGAGCGGCACGGCCGATGAGTTAGAGGCGGTGGGCCGGCTTGTCAATTGAACGCGCGCGGCGCGGCAATGCGCCGGCCACCCCACCGCCGGATGTCGGGTGCGGCTCGCCGGTCAACCCGAACGCGATGCCCCTGCGGCCCCCTTTCGCTTCACAGAGGCGCCCTGGGGCAGTATTGCTCGGCAATCGACGGCACGAGCGAACGGGGAGCCATGATCTCACGGCTGGAGCAGGGAAGCCTGGTCACGGTGTTCGGCGGCGACGGCTTTCTCGGCCGCCATGCCGTGCGCGCGCTCGCCGCCGACGGCTGGCGCATCCGCGCGGCCGTGCGCCGTCCCGATCTTGCCGGGCACCTGCAGCCCATGGGCGCAGTCGGCCAGATCCACGCCGTGCAGGCCAACGTGCGCTATCCCGACAGCGTGCGTCGGGCGGTCGAGGGCGCACACGCCGTCGTCAATCTGGTCGGCATCCTCGCTAAGTCGGGCCGCCAGACGTTCGAGGCCGTGCACGTGGAGGGTGCCCGCGCCATCGCCGAGGCCGCGCGCGCAGCCGGCGCCCGCACCCTGGTGCACGTCTCGGCCATCGGCGCCGACAAGGCTGCCAAGGCCAGCTACGCGCGCACCAAGTGGGCCGGCGAGGCCGCCGTGCGCGAGCGCTTTCCCGACGCCGTCATCATGCGCCCCTCGCTCGTGTTCGGGCCCGAGGACCAGCTCTTCAATCGGTTCGCCTCGCTCGCGGGCTATTCGCCCTTCCTGCCGTTGATCGGGGGCGGGCGCACCAAGCTGCAGCCGGTCTACGTCGGCGACGTGGCCGCCGCGATCGCGAAGGCACTGGCCGACAAGGCGAGGCCGCGCACGGTCTACGAGCTGGGCGGCCCCGAGGTCGTCACCTTCCGCGAGCTCCTCGACAGGACCATGAGGTGGTCGGGACGCAAGCGCCACTTCCTGCGCGTACCCTTCATGGCGGCCAAGCTCGGCGCCCTCCTCACCCTGCCGCTGCCCAACAGCCTGCGCCCGCTCACCGTCGACCAGGTGCGCATGCTGCAGGTCGACAATGTGGTGAGCAAGTCGGCCGAGGCCGAGGGACGCACGCTGGCCGGGCTCGGCATCTCCCCGCCCCACACCATGGAGACGGTGGTTCCGATCTACCTCGAGCGCTTCCAGCCGCACGGCCAGTTCGCCCACTACCGCGGCTGAGGCCGCCCCCATGCCCGAGCTGCCCGAAGTCGAGACCGTGCGCCGGGGCCTCGAGCCCGTCATGCGCGGGCGCCGCTTCGTGCACGTCACCCAGCGCCGCAAGGATTTGCGCTTTCCCCTGCCCGAACGCTTCGCCGAGCGCCTGACGGGCCGCAAGGTCGAGCGCCTGGACCGCCGCGCGAAGTACATCCTCATCCATCTCGACGGGGCCGAGGTGCTCGCCGTCCATCTCGGCATGACCGGACGGTTCCAAGTCGAACTGCCGGCGCGCCGGCGACGGCCCCCCTCCCCCCTCGTGGGGGAGGGCCGGGGAGGGGGGGATCCACGACGCGGAGGGAATCCCCCCACCCCTATCCCCTCCCCACAAGGGGGAGGGGGATTTCAGCTCGGCGACTACACCTACGAGCACGGCCACGACGCCAAGCACGACCACCTCGTATTCGAGATGTCGGGCGGCGCCCGCGTCACCTTCAACGACGCCCGTCGTTTCGGCTACATGACGCTGATCCCGGAGATGGACCTCGCCAGCGATGCCTTCTTCCGCGGCCTCGGCGTCGAGCCTCTAGGCGCGGACCTCGACCCCGCCTATCTCGCCCGGCGCGCGTTGGGCAAGAAGACCGACCTCAAGGCCTTCCTGATGGATCAGCGCATCGTCGCCGGTCTCGGCAACATCTATGTCTGCGAGGCGCTGTTGCGCGCGGGCCTCTCCCCCTTCAAGCCCGCCGCGCGCCTCGCAACGAGGACTGGCAGGTCCACGCCTTCTGCCGACCGGCTGGTGCCGGCCATCAAGGCGGTACTTCAGGACGCCATCCGCGCCGGCGGCTCCACCTTGCGGGATTACAAGCGGGCCGACGGCTCCGTCGGCGCCTTCCAGAACGAGTTCCAGGTCTACGGCCGGGAGGGCGAGCCCTGCGCCAGAGGGGGCTGCCGGGGCATCGTGCGCCGCAAGACGCAGGGCGGACGCTCCACCTTCTATTGCCCCGCCTGCCAGCGCTGACCTACCCTCGCCCCGACCCCAACAGATGGAGCACGGGCATGGCGTACGAAACCATCATCGTCGAGACCAAGGGCCGGGTCGGAATCGTCAGGCTCAACCGCCCCAACGCGCTCAACGCGCTCAACGCGCAGGTGATCAACGAGCTCTCAGCGGCGCTCGACACCTTCGAGGCCGACGACGGCATCGGCTGCATCGTCATCACCGGCAGCGACAAGGCGTTCGCGGCCGGGGCCGACATCAAGGAGATGCAGGCCAAGACCTACATGTCCGCCTACAAGGAGGACTTCATCACCAAGTGGTATCGCGTCTCGGATGCCCGAAAGCCGATCATCGCCGCGGTCGCGGGTTTCGCGCTCGGCGGCGGCTGCGAGCTCGCGATGATGTGCGACATCATCATCGCCGCCGACACCGCCAAGTTCGGCCAGCCAGAGATCAAGCTCGGCGTCATGCCGGGCTCCGGCGGCACCCAGCGCCTGATCCGCCAGATCGGCAAGGCCAAGGCCATGGAGCTGTGCCTGACCGGGCGCATGATGGATGCGGCCGAGGCCGAGCGCGCCAACCTCGTCGCCCGCGTGGTTCCGGCAGCCTCGCTCATGGAGGAGGCCATGAAGACCGCCGAGACGATTGCCTCCATGTCCCTTCCCGTGACCATGATGTGCAAGGAGACCATCAACCGCGCCTACGAGACCACGCTCGCCGAGGGCATCTGCTTCGAGCGGCGGGTCTTCCACTCCATGTTCGCTACCGCCGACCAGAAGGAAGGCATGGCCGCCTTCGCCGAGAAGCGCAAACCCAAGTTCGAGCACAGATAGACCGGGCGCTGTACAGCAATGCAAAGCCCTGCGGCCATTGGCTGTTATTGACCCCGGGGAACCCGCCAGTCTATTAGAGGCCAGCCTGCCGCCGGAGGCACTCCGGCGGCGCCCGTTTCGCAAGAACCCCAGGAGCCGACATGGCGAATACTTCATCGGCCAAGAAGGCCGCTCGCAAGATGCTGCGCCGTACCGAGATCAACAAGTCGCGCGTGTCGCGCCTCAAGTCCCATGTGCGCAAGGTCGAGGAGGCTCTGGCCTCCGGCGACAAGGGCGCCGCCAAGGGCGCGCTGGCCGCCGCCGAACCGATTCTCATGCGCACCGCCCAGAAGGGCATCATCCACAAGCGCACCGCCGCGCGGAAAGTTTCGAGACTCGCGGCGCGCGTCAAGGCGATGGCTTGAACGAGGTTCGCGAACGCACTTTTTGCAGTGCGGGGGAAATAGGGGCGCTGTTGCACGATTGTCGCAATTGGCGGCGCGGCGAGCGGCTTGGCGGGACCACAAAGGTCATAGAGCCGCAAATCAAACCAAGAGCTTGCCGCCCTTCGCTATCGGAGTCCCAAAGGCCGCGCGAGGCAAATGGGACTCACTCGCCAAGGGATTATTTTCCTGAACGCGGCTCATGTTCGGACTTGTTCATCACCGGAGAATAACGGCTGGGTTGTCTGTGGAATCCAGCCGTAGAGTCTGGGATTTCACCCACAGCTTTTGCGATTCCGCGCCCGCTTTTCCACATCCCCTGTGCATAGCTCCGCTGACGGTTTCGCCCGACGCGCCGGCCGGAGCGATGGTTGCCAGGAGTGAAAGGGTCCGTTAAGACTTGGGGCAAGGCGAGCTGCTCTGCAAGAATTCGCCGGTCGGGCTGCGTTGGATAACCTGAGCGCTGGTCAAGTATGCGTCTCTCAGGATCTTTGCCTAGCGACTGCAAGCGTGGAGTATAGGGCGTACTCTCTAGGTTCAACCCCAGATAGAGCTATCTGTTATCTTGGGTTTTATAGAGGGCCTACTGCTTGCAGCCTGCAAAATTGCGTCGTTGCGGGTGGAGAGAAACGTGGGTGGAGTCCACATCCAGGCCGTATCGGTTGAGGATACGTGGGCACGTCTGAAGGGTGATACGCGGTCGGTTCTGATCGACGTGCGGACGATTGCGGAATGGGCCTACGTGGGCCTCCCCGATCTGTCCGCTCTCGGCAAGCGACCGGTGTTGGTGGAATGGCAGGGCTTTCCTGACGACCGCCTCAACTCGGCCTTTGTCGAGCGTGTCACCGAAGCGCTCACTCCCATCGGCGCAGATCGCGATACCGAATTGCTTTTCATTTGTCGCTCCGGGCAGCGCAGCTTGAAGGCTGCCCAGGCGATGGCGGCAGCAGGCTATTTGCGCTGCCGCAACGTGGCGGACGGCTTTGAAGGGCCACTCGATGCCGAACGCCATAGAGGGAAGCTTGGCGGCTGGAAGGCCAAAGGGCTGCCCTGGGCGCAGGGATAGCAGCGCCCGCGACTGAACGTGCAGGCGGCGGTTTCGCTCCGAACAGGTAGGGCGGACGGACGGAGCCACGGCTCGCACCGTAAATGCGGCAGGTCTACGTGCGGGGGTTACCATGCAACATATCGATTCTGCGCAGCGGATTCCGTCTGAGGGCATCGAGCAATCGGACAAGCCGGATAGGGCACTGACGGGCGGCTCGAAGGGGGAGAAGGTGCGCGCGGTGCTCCGCGCCCGGCTCGGCGAGGATATTTACAAGAGCTGGTTCGCGTCGATGGAGTTCGAGGCCTTCGACGGCCGGGTGGTGCGCGCCACGGTGCCCGTGAAGTTCCTCAAGAACTGGATCCAGAATCACTACTCCGACGACCTCTTGCAGTGCTGCGCGGAGGAGTTCAGCGGCGTGGAGCGCGTCGATGTCGCGCTGCGCCAGCCGGGGCTGGCCCCGCGTGCCGGCACCGGCTCGGTGGCTGGATTGCCGCGCGCCAAGCCTGGCCCGCAGCCGGAGCCCGTCGCCGTCGAGACGCGGCGCATGGCCGTGCACCCGGGTCCGGCCCTTGCCATGGGGCGCACGAATGTCGGCGGCTTCGAAGGCTCGCCGCTCGACCCGCGCTACACCTTCGACAGTTTCGTCGTCGGCCCCGCCAACCGCATGGCACACGCCGCGGCCACCCAGGTCGCCGACACCGTCCTCTCCGAGGAGCGCGGCTTCAATCCGCTCTACCTCCACGCCAGCGTCGGCCTCGGCAAGACCCACCTCCAGCACGCCATCGCCTGGGAGGTGCGGCGCCGCACGCCCAAGGCCAACGTGCTCTACCTGACGGCGGAGCGCTTCCGCTACCAGTTCGTCGAGGCGATCAAGAGCCAGGACGCGATGGCGTTCAAGGACAAGTTCCGCAGCATCGACATCCTGCTCATCGACGACCTCGAGTTCATGCGCGGCGAGAAGACCGAGCAGGAGTTCGAGCACATCATCAACGCGCTGCTCGACGGCGGCCGCCAGGTGGTGGTGGCGTCTGCTCGCCCGCCGGTTCAGCTCGACGGCCTCAACGACCGCATGCGCTCACGGCTGCAGCGCGGCCTCATCACCGAGATCGCGCCGATGGACCCCTCGCTGCGGCTCAAGGTTCTGCAGAAGCGGGCGCAGGAGAAACGGGCGATCGACCCCTCCTTCGAGCTGGCGGACGAGGTGTTGGCACTTCTCTCCGATCGGCTCACCGAGAGCGGGCGCGAGCTCGAGGGCGCCATCAACCGCCTCTATCTCACCTGGCAGCTGATGCATGCGCCCGTGACGCTCGACATCGCCGAGACCATCATCCGCGATCTCGTGCAGGGCATCGAGCCCAGGCGCATCAAGATCGAGGACATCCTGCGCATCGTCTCGCGGCACTTCGCCGTGTCCAAGCAGGACATCCTCTCACAACGCCGCCACCGCTCCGTGGTGCGGCCGCGGCAGATCGGCATGTACCTCGCCAAGCACCTCACCTCGCGCTCGCTGCCCGAGATCGGCCGCCGCTTCGGCGATCGCGACCACACCACGGTGCTGCATGCGATCCGCAAGATCGACAGGGAGGTCGGCGAGAACCCGCGCCTCAAGGACGAGATCGAGGAGCTGAAGCGCCAGCTCAACCGCTAGTCCTTCGAGACCTGAAATCCAATCCGTCCGCCAGAGGGGGTCTATTGGGGGGCGGATGCAGCGGGGAGGAGCGGCGCGTGCGCGCCGCTCCTGCCGTTGCCGAATGGCGCTCGATCCCCGGAAATCGCATGCCCGGGGCCTTGCCAACGAAGTTGCCGCGGTCCACCCTGCCGGCATGCGAATCCTTCAAGAAACTCCGAGACTTTCTTGATTTTGTGGAGACTTCGGAGTGGCGCACCGGGGAGGGCAACGGCGCCAAGGCAGGGAGCAACCGTCGAGGCAAGTTCATGAAGCTGGTGATTGAACGCGGCGAGCTCCTCCGAGCCCTTGGTCACGTGACGAGCGTGGTCGAGCGGCGCACAACCATCCCAATCCTCTCCAACGTCCTGCTGAAAGCCTCGGATCGGGCGCTGCAGTTCAAGGCCACCGACCTCGAGCGCGAGGTCTCGGACGAGGCGCCGGCCGACGTCTCACAGCCCGGCGCCGTGACCGTGCCGGCGCATATGCTGCACGACATCGTGCGCAAGCTTCCCGACGGCGCCCAGGTGGAGATGACGCGCGATGCCGAGAAGGAGCGCCTGACCGTTCGCTCTGGCCACTCCCGCTTCACCTTGCAGACGCTGGCGCCGGAGGACTTTCCCGACCTTGCCGCGGGTGAGTTCGGCCACAAGTTCGAGATCGAGGCCAGGGACCTCAAGCGCCTGATCGACAAGACCCGCTTTGCCATCTCCACCGAGGAGACGCGCTACTACCTGAACGGCATCTACCTGCACACCGCCCAACGCGGCAAGGAGCAGACCCTGCGTGCAGTGGCGACCGACGGGCACCGGCTGGCCCAGGCGGAGCTGCCGGCGCCGAAAGGGGCCGTCGGCATGCCTGGCATCATCCTGCCCCGCAAGACCGTGCACGAGCTGCAGCGCCTGATCGAAGGCAGCGAGGGCAAGGTGACCGTCGGCGTCTCGCCCGCCAAGGCGCGCTTCGAGATCGGCACCATCACGCTCACCTCCAAGCTGATCGACGGCACCTTCCCCGACTATGCGCGCGTGATTCCAAAAGCCAACGACAAGAAGCTCAAGGTCGCGAACGCCGAGTTCATCAACGCCGTCGACCGCGTCTCAACCATCGCCAGCGAGCGGGGTCGGGCGGTCAAGCTCAACATCAGCGGCGACAAGCTGGTGCTGTCCGTCAACAACCCCGAGGGCGGTAGCGCCACGGAGGAGATCGGCGTCGACTACGACTCCACCCCGCTCGAGATCGGCTTCAACGCGCGCTACCTGCTCGACATCGCCGGCCAGCTCGAGAGCGACACCGCCCACTTCCAGCTCGCCGATCCCGGCTCGCCGACCATGGTCAAGGACGACGGCGACGAGGGCGCGCTCTACGTTCTGATGCCGATGCGCGTCTGATGCATGACGCGGGCGTTCTAGGAAAAAGGACCGTCGCGGGAGACGTGGAGCGTGCCTCCGATACGCTTTCGGGCACGGGCGGCGCTGCTTCCCCGAACCGCGTCTGGGTCGAGCGGCTCCACCTCACCGACTTCCGCAACTACGCCGGCCTGTCGCTGACCGTGGGCCCAGCTCCCGTCGTGCTCACCGGCGCCAACGGCTCGGGCAAGACCAACCTGCTCGAGGCCCTGTCCCTGCTGAGCTCCGGCCAGGGCCTGCGCCGCGCGCCCTATCCGGAGCTTGCGCGCATGGGCGCACCGGGCTGGGCGGTTGCCGCCCGGCTCAATACCCCGCTCGGCGGCGTCGACATCGGCACAGGCCTCACCCCTCAGTCGGATGCCGCGGGCCGCAGCGGACGCGTCGTGCGCATCGATGGGGAGACGCAGGCAGGCTCCGGCGCGCTCGGCGAGCACGTCGAGGTACTATGGCTCACCCCGGCCATGGACGGTCTCTTCACCGGGCCCGCGTCCGAGCGCCGCCGCTTCCTCGATCGGCTGATCGCCGCCCTCGACCCGAGCTACCGCAGCCTGCTCGGCCAGTTCGAGCGCGCCATGCAGCAGCGCAACCGCCTCCTGGCTGACGAGGTGCGCGAGCCGTCGCGTTTCGAGGCCTTCGAACGCATCATGGCCGAGACCGGCGTTGCGGTTGCCGCCGCGCGCGCCTTCGCCGTTGCCGAGCTTGCCGCCGCGATCGGCACCCGGCGCGCCGCCGCACGCGCCGAAATCTTTCCCTGGGCCGAGCTCGCCCTCGTCGGTACGCTCGAGGCAGGCCTCGAGGCACGGCCGGCCGTCGACCTGGAGGACGACTACGTCCGGCTGCTCGCCGCCAGCCGCGAGCGCGACCGCGCCGCCGGCCGCACGCTCGACGGTCCCCACCGCTCCGACCTCGTCGTCGGCCACGGCCCCAAGGAGATGCCGGCCAAAGTGTGCTCCACAGGCGAGCAGAAGGCATTGCTGATCGGGCTGATCCTGGCCCATGCCGACCTCGCCCGTCAGCGCCGCGACGGGGCTGCGCCGGTCTTGCTGCTCGATGAGATCGCCGCCCATCTCGACCCCGCCCGGCGCGCCGCGCTGTTTGAGGAAATCGTCGCGCTGGGCAGCCAGACATGGATGTCCGGCACCGATCCCGAGGCCTTCGCCGCGCTCCAGGATCGGGCCCAGTTTCATCGCGTCGACGAGGGTCGCGTGACGCCCGTCGGATAGGCCGGCGGCGGCCTTGGAACAGAGATCATAACCTATTGATGGGAAAGACGTTTTTCTGGACCACCAGGGGCCCATTTCGCGTGCCTTCGGCGCCCGTCTCGTGTATAGTGTGCAACTGCAAAAAATCCCCCTGAAGGACGCCGTGAGCATGAGCGCGAAGCCCGCCCGGAAGACCAATGGCGCCGAGCAATACGGCGCCGACTCCATCAAGGTGCTGAAGGGCCTGGACGCCGTGCGCAAGCGTCCCGGAATGTACATCGGCGACACCGACGACGGCTCGGGTCTGCACCACATGGTCTACGAGGTCGTCGACAATGCGGTCGACGAGGCGCTCGCCGGCTTCGCCAGCGAGGTGGTCGTCACTCTCAACCCCGACGGCTCGTGCACGGTGCACGACAACGGCCGCGGCATCCCGACCGACATCCATACCGAGGAGGGCATCTCCGCCGCCGAGGTGGTCATGACCCAGCTGCACGCCGGCGGCAAGTTCGGCGAGGGCAACGACGACAATCCCTACAAGGTCTCAGGCGGTCTGCACGGCGTCGGCGTCTCGGTCGTCAATGCGCTGTCGACGGTGCTGGAGCTCAAGATCTGGCGCGAGGGCAAGGAGCACTTCGTGCGCTTCCGCAACGGCGTGACAGAAGCGCCGCTCAAGGTCATTGGCGACGCGGACGGCAAGCGCGGCACCGAGGTCACCTTCTGGCCGAGCCTCGAGACCTTCCACAACGTCACCGAGTTCGACTACGCCACGCTCGAGCACCGCCTGCGCGAGCTCGCCTTCCTCAACTCCGGCGTGCGCGTGATCCTGCGCGACGAGCGCCACGCCGACAAGAAGTCGGAGGAGATGCGCTACGACGGCGGCCTCGCCGAGTTCGTGCGCTACATCGACCGGTCCAAGACCGCGCTCCTCGATGCGCCGATCATGCTGCGCGCCGAGAAGGAGGGCATCGGCGTCGAGGTGGCATTGTGGTGGAACGACACCTACCACGAGCAGATGCTGATCTTCACCAACAACATCCCGCAGCGCGACGGCGGCACCCATCTCGCCGGCTTCCGCGCCGCGCTCACGCGCATCATCAACAAGTACGCCGAAGAGTCCGGGGCCGCCAAGAAGGAGCGGGTCCAGCTCACCGGCGACGATGCCCGCGAGGGCCTGACCGCCGTGCTGTCGGTCAAGGTCGCCGATCCGAAGTTCTCGAGCCAGACCAAGGACAAGCTCGTGTCCTCGGAGGTCAAGCCCGTGGTCGAGAGCGTGGTCGGCGATCAGCTCTCGGCCTGGTTCGAGGAGCATCCGCGGGACGGCAAGATCATCCTGACCAAGGTCGTGGAGGCCGCCGCCGCGCGCGAGGCCGCGCGCAAGGCCCGGGAGCTCACGCGGCGCAAGGGCGCGCTCGACATCAATTCCCTGCCCGGCAAGCTCGCCGAATGCCAGGACCGCGACCCCGCCAACACCGAGATGTTCATTGTCGAGGGCGACTCGGCGGGCGGCTCGGCAAAGCAGGGCCGCAACCGCGAG
>JBGGME010000452.1:0-21324 GCA_041288195.1 Hyphomicrobiaceae bacterium | reverse complement strand
GGCCGGCGGCGCGAAGTAGGCCTCGATGCGGCGGATTTCCTCGGCGGGCAGCTTGAGCGCACCGTCGCGGATGCGCTGCCACTCCTCCTCGACGTCGCGCGCGAAGGCCTCGGCGCCGATCTCGTGCACCAGGATCTTGATGCGCGCCTTGTATTTGTTGTCGCGCCGGCCCTGCAGATTGTAGACGCGCAGGATGGCCTCCAGGTAGCTCAGCAGATCGGCCTCGGGGAGGTCGTCGCGAATCTTCTTGGCGATGATGGGCGTGCGGCCCTGCCCGCCGCCGACCCAGACGGCGAACACGAGGCGGCCGTCAGCAAGCCGCTTCAAGTGCAGGCCGATGTCGTGCAGCTGCATGGCTGCGCGGTCCTTCTCGGAGGCGATCACGGCCACCTTAAACTTGCGCGGCAGGAAGCTGAACTCGGGGTGCAGCGACGACCACTGCCGGATGATCTCGGCATAGGGCCTGGGATCGGCGACCTCATCGGCGGCGGCGCCCGCGAAATGATCGGCGGTGACATTGCGGATGCAGTTGCCGGAGGTCTGGATGGCGTGCATCTCCACCTCCGCCAGCTCATCGAGGATGGCCGGGATGTCGGAGAGCCTGGGCCAATTGAACTGCAGGTTCTGGCGCGTGGTGAAGTGCCCGGTGCCGCGGTCATAGACGCGGGCGATGTGCGCGAGCTTGCGCATCTGGCGCGAGAAGAGCGTGCCGTAGGGAACGGCGATGCGCAGCATGTAGGCGTGCAGCTGCAGGTATACGCCATTCATGAGGCGCAGCGGCTTGAACTCGTCCTCGGTCAGCTCGCCCGAGACGCGGCGGCCGACCTGGTCGCGGAACTGCGCCACGCGCTGGCGCACGAACTCCGCGTCGAACTCGTCGTAGCGGTACATGGCTCAGGCGGCCTCGGCGTGCTCCCTCTCCACGGCAGCGGGGAGAGGGCTGGGGTGAGGGGCGGCGCCAGACGCCAACACTGCAGGATGTCGCTGCCCCTCACCCTGACCCGCTCCCCGTGAAGAACGGGGAGAGGGAATAGGGGCGACATAGCCCGGCACGTCGTCGAGGATGCTGGGACCGAACACGCGGACCCGCTCGCGAGCGCGGAGGGGTACGAGCCGGCCGCCGTCCTCGCGCACCTCCACGAGATAAGGCTCGACTACGAGGTTGCGGGCGGCGTCATAGGTGCCACGATCCTCCAGCGCCTTCACCTCGTCGGGCGAGCGGGCGACGATCGCCTCATCGAGGCTCTCGCTCCATGCGCCTTCGAAGTCGAGAAACACGACGATGCCGTCGGAGAGGCGGTTGGCAGTGAGGACGGCGATTTGCGGCGTCTTGCTCATGGCGTGGACTCGACGTTGGCGTTGGCTATGTCTTCGGCAGACGCGCGATCCTGCGCGGACTGGCGTTTGCGGTGATGCAGGGTCACGCTCTCGGGGCGACAAAGTCCGGCGGCGTCCCAATCGAGGCCGACAAAGATGACGGCGGGACCGGCGATCCTGCGCTCGGCAACGCAATCGGTGAGGTCGGCGAGCGTGGTGGCGAAGGCACGCTCGTCCTCGCGCGTGCCGTTCTCGACGATGACGACGGGCGTATCGGGGAGAGCGCCGGCCGCGAGCAGGTTGGCGCGCAGGAGCGGTGCGTTGCTGAGGCCCATGTAGACGGCGAACGCGGCGCCGGGCGTTGCCAGCGACGGCCAGTCGAGGTCGGGCGCGCCATCGGCGGTGGCGCCGGTCACGACCGAGAAGGTCCGCACATGCTCGCGCAGGGTTACGGGCAGGCCGATGCGGGCCGCGCACGCGTGCGCCGCCGTCACGCCGGGCACCACCTCGACGGCGATCCCGGCCGATTGCAGCGCGGCCATCTCCTCGGCGGCGCGGCCGAAGATGAAGGGGTCGCCGCCCTTGAGGCGGGCCACGACCTTCCCCGCCTGGGCCTCGCGCACGAGGATGCGGTTGATCTCGGCCTGTGACGTGGTGGGCCCGCGCGGAGTCTTGCCGACGAGGATGCGCTCGGCATCGCGGCGCGCGTACTCGAGGATCCTGGGGTTCACCAGGCGATCCACCACCAGCACGTCGGCTTCCTGCAGCTTCTGCAAGGCCTTGAGGGTGAGCAGGTCGGGGTCGCCGGGGCCGCAGCCGATCAGTGCCACGCGGCCCAGCAACAGACCGGCGGCCGGCGCATCCCCGCCATGGAGCTCGGCAGCGAGGATGCGCCCGGCCTCGGCCTCCTCGCCGGCGAGAACCGCACGGCGGAAGGGACCCTGCAGCAGTCGCTCCCAGAGCCGGCGGCGGGAGCGGGCATCGGGAACGGCCTTGGCGACGAGCCCGCGCAACGCATGTGCACGCTCGGCCAGCTTGCCGAAGTTGGCGGGCAGCAGGGCCTCGAGCCGGGTCTTGATCTCGCGCGCCAGGATCGGCGCTGCACCCTCGGTCGCAATCGCGACCGTCACAGGGGCGCGGTCGAGGATAGCCGGCATGATGAAGGTGGAGAGCTCTGCTGCATCGACGACGTTGACGGGGATACCCCTGGCCTTGGCGGCACGCGACACCTCGGCGTCGAGCACGCGGTCGCCCGTCGCCGCATAAACGAGGCTCTGGCCTTCCAGATCGCGCGCCAGGAATACCCGCAGCACGATCCAGATCGCGTTCTCCTCCTCGAGCCCGCGAAGCTCCTCATTGACGGTCTCGGCGACGATCGTGATGCGCGCCTTGGTCTTGCGCAGGAGGCGCACCTTCTGGGCCGCCTGCTCACCGCCGCCCACCACGAGGACGTGCGCCTTGTCGAGATCGGCGAAGATCGGGAAATACTTCATGGGCCTCAGGCTCCCGCCGTGATGTGCCAGCCGTGGACAAGCAGCCCGCGGCCGTCCGGACGGGTGGAGGAGGGGTGGAGGCCGTCCGGAGCAGCGCGCGGGCGCTGGGCTGTAGATAGAATTGTTTTCTACGAAATCGCAAGATATCGCGCCAAATAAGCAAGAGAAGACTGATATTTCAGCGATCAAATAACAAAATATACCCTTTGGAGCCGGCCCGAGGCATGCTTAATCGCATTGCCAGCCGCAACGGCAAATTCCTTCCCGCCCGGCGCGCGCCTCGATAGGGAAAGCAGCGCGTCCACAAGGGCGTCCCAGGATCGCGACCCCGGCAGCCGGCTCGGAATCACCGAATTGTGAGCGGTGGTGACTTGCCTGACTGCAACGCGCCCCAACATGGTGTCCTCGTGGGACATCGGAGACGGCGAACACCCTTGCAGCTTGCCGGGCCTTGGCTGGGACTTGCGCGCAATCTCGCGCCACTCCTCATTCTGTTGTTGATGCTCGTGGGCTCCCTCCCGGTGCGCGCGGCGGCGCCGGCCGATGACCTCGTCAAGGCCGAGCTCATTGCGGAGCCCGCCGCCGTCGCGTCCGGCGAGCCGCTGTGGGTCGGCCTGAAACTGACCATCAAGGACGGCTGGCACGTCTACTGGCGAAACCCCGGCGATTCTGGGGAAGCCGTTGCGATCGCTTGGCAACTCCCGGCCGGATATTCGGCAGGTCCCATCACATGGCCGACGCCCGAGCGCATCCCCGTCGCCCATCTCGTCAACTTCGGCTACGAGCACGAGGCCGTGCTGCTCACGCGCATCTCGCCGCCTGCAGGGACGAGCGGCGGCGTACCGGTCGACATCAAGGCCGCGGTCAGCTGGCTCGCGTGCCAGAAGGAGTGCATCCCGGGTGAGGCCAGCCTGGCGCTGAGCGTCCCTTCAGCCGCCCCAGGCACCGCCGCAGGTCCAAATCCGCAGACCCGGGCAATCTTCGAGGCGGCACGAACGCGCCTGCCGCAGCCCGCACCGTGGCCCGCGAGCCTCGAACTCGGACCAGACCGGCTGACGCTGAACGTCGCCGCGAAAGGCCTGAGGCCCGAGACGATCCGATCCGCCTACTACTTCCCCAACGCCGAGACGCTTCTGCGCCACGCCGCCCCCCAGCAGCTGCAGGTTGGTCGCGACGGCCTCACACTGCAGCTCGAGCGCAACCAGTTCTCCAGCGGCCAGCCCACCGACGCCGGCGGCGTGCTCGTCATCGAGGAGGCGCTGGGCGGCAACACGGCGCGGCAGGCATTCGAGCTCGGCAACGTGCGCATCCGTGCGGCGACCGCAGCGGCGCCCGAGCCGGCAACGCTTGCCGCCATCCTGCAGGCGGCCATGCTGGCGCTTCTGGGTGGCGTCATCCTCAACCTGATGCCGTGCGTGTTCCCGGTGCTCTCCATCAAGGTGCTGGGGCTGGTCGAGCATTCGGGACAGTCGCCCGAGCGCGTGCGCAAGCACGGGCTCGCCTATACCGCCGGCGTGCTGGCCGCGTTCGGCGCGCTGGGCGTGCTGCTCCTCGGTCTGCGCGCCGCCGGCCTGCAGGTGGGCTGGGGCTTCCAGCTGCAGTCGCCCGTGGTGATCGCCGTGCTGGCCTACGTGCTGCTCGCGGTCGGCCTGAACTTGTCCGGCGTGTTCCATGTCGGCGGCACGCTTCAGGGCGCTGGCGCGGGCCTCATGCGACACCTGACGCTGGGGTCCGGCTTTGCCGGCTCGTTCCTCACCGGCGTGCTCGCCGCCGTCGTGGCGACACCGTGCACGGCTCCGTTCATGGCAACCGCCATCGGCTTTGCCCTGGTGCAGCCGGCCGGCGTCGCGCTCTCCGTGATGCTGGCGCTCGGCCTGGGCCTGGCGCTGCCGTTCCTGGTGCTCACCTTCGCCCCAGGGCTCATTGGCCGCCTGCCGCGGGCCGGTGCCTGGATGGAGACGCTCAAGCAGGTGCTGGCGTTCCCGGTCTACGCCACGGTGGCATGGCTCGTGTGGGTCCTGGCGCAGCAGGTGAGCCCTGCCGGTTTGCTCGCGGGATTGATCGGCCTCGTGCTGGTGGCGCTGGCGGCCTGGTCGTTCAACGCGGCGCAGACGGCAACGCCGACGTGGGGCAGGCGGCTCGGACTAGGGACGGTTGCCGCGTCGCTGATCGGCGTGTCGGCTCTCACCGCCGCGCTCGAGCGCGCAGGGCCCGCTGGTGCGCCGCAGATGAGCGCGTCGGCCGGCTACGAGCCCTTCACCCAGGCGCGCCTCGGCGAGCTGTTGGCGACGAACCGTCCCGTGTTCGTCAACATGACTGCGGCTTGGTGCATCACCTGTCTCGTCAACGAGCAGGCCGCCCTCTCGAGTGCCGCGGTGAAGGCCGCGTTCGCTGACCGCAACATCGCCTACCTCAAAGGCGACTGGACCAACCGCAACCCCGAGATCACGCGCGTGCTCGAGAAGCACGGGCGCAGTGGCGTGCCGCTTTATCTGCTTTATGCTGGGGACAGCGAGCCGATCGTCCTGCCGCAAATTCTCACCCCGGCCATAGTGCTGGGCGAGATAGACCGCATCTCCAGCCTGCCTCAGCGCAGGGCCTCCCTCTCAACCGCAAAGGAGTGACCTCCCATGCCGCTCTTCAACAGACGCAACCTGCTGCTTGCCGGCGGCGCCGGCACCGCGATGGTGCTGGCGCTCGGACTGACCTGCGCACCCGGCACGGCAGACCCGGCGGCGCAGGCGCGCATCGGCGCTCCCGCGCCCGGCTTCACGCTCAGCGACAGCAACGGCAAGACCGTCTCGCTCGCCGACTTCAAGGGCAAGACGGTGGTGCTCGAGTGGACCAACCATGATTGCCCGTACGTGCGCAAGCACTACGGAGGCAACGCCATGCAGGCGCTGCAGAAGAAATGGACCGGCGATGGCGTGGTGTGGCTGACCCTCATCTCCTCGATGCCGGGCTCGCAGGGCTACGTCACGGGGCCCGAGGCCAACAAGCTGACCACCGACCGCGCCGCGGCGCCGACGGCCGTGCTGTTCGACACCAAGGGCACCGTCGGCCGCGCCTACGGCGCGCAAACGACGCCGCACATGTACGTCATCACTGGCGACGGCAAGCTCGTCTTCATGGGCGGCATCGACGACAAGGCGACCACGCGACTAGACGACCTCAAGACGGCGAAGAACTACGTCGAGCAGGCGCTCGAAGAGGTCAAGCAGGGCAAGCCCGTGTCGGTGACGACGTCGCGTCCCTACGGCTGCACCATCAAGTACTCTTCCTAGGCTGACGGGGAGGCGGGTGCAGGCCCGCCTCCTACGTCCTGTCGTGCTCCTAGGGACCATTGGTGGAGGACATTGCAGCCCTCAGTCGGCCTTGGCGTGAGGACTGAAGCCCTCGAACGGCGTCGGGATGCGCTGGATTGCGGCTACGCACGCGGCCAGGCGATCGACGTCCTCGTCAGCGCCGATTTGCAGCAACACCGTATCGGCGCCGCCGCCATAGCGCTTCTCGATCGCCGCGGGCAGTGCCTCGTAGTCGGCAAGCGTTGCGAACAGGTCGATCTTGTCCTCGGGAATCTGCTCGGCCATCTCGCTCCAGCGGGTTCTCCCGCGGCAGCGGATTGACCTTCTCGCCGAGCCATTCGAGGTCGTGCAGGCGCAGGACGTCCCAGTAGGCTTTGGTCGAGCAGTAGAAGGCGATGCGGAAGCGGACGTAGGCGCGGGCTTTGGCGATGGCCTCCTCGTTCGGACCCGTTCCGATGAACCCGTAGCCTCCAGCGATCACCTCGACGTTGCGTCGCTCCCTGCCCGATTTCGCAAGCCCTTCCGCAATGCGCGCGACCGAGACCTCGGCCAGGTAGCGTCGCGTCGAGAACGGGTGCAGGCGCACGCCGTCGCACACCTCGCCGCCGAGCCGCAGCATCGCCGGACCGACCGCCGCCAGCGATACCGGTATCCGCGGGAGGCCGGCAGGCCGGGGCGAGAAATTGGGCGTCATGAGCGTGAGATTGTAGGTGTTGCTGTGGTAGTCGAGCGCTGCCTCGCTCTCCCATGCATCCCAGATCGCGCGCACGGCCTCGATATAGTCGCGCATGCGCGGCGCCGGCGGCGACCAGGCAAGGCCATAGCGGCGCTCGTTGTGGGCTTTCACCTGCGAGCCGAGCCCCAGGTAGAACCGCCCCTTCGATGCCTTGTGAAGGTCCCAGGCCACGTGGGCCGTGACCGTCGGCGAGCGCGGAAAGGCCATCGCCACGGCTGTGCCGAGCTGGATGCGCTCCGTGGCCAGGGCGGCCGCAGCAAGCGGAAGAAAGGGGTTATGAGCGTTCTCGGCAGTTACGACGGAATCGAAGCCGGCGCGCTCTGCGATGCGGGCAACCTTCTGCGCCTCGATGAGATCGTTGTTCGGGATTTGAGTGATGACGCGCACGCGCTTGGCCCCCCAGATGACTGATCCCTCGTTGCCCCCGCCAACAGCATGTCCACCGCGACCTGTCACGGCTCGCCACGGACGGCCCAAGCGAGCGTTGCGGAGAGCGGCGGGCCGCTAGGCCGTCACACCTTGCGCAGGGCGGGAAGCAGCTCGTCCGAGATCAGCCGCATGCTGGCCAGCGACGTGGACAGCGGCATGCCGACCCAGTGCATGCGCAGCACGATGTGGTTGACGCCGAACTCCTCCCAATAGGGCTTGAGCTGGTTGTAGCACTCCTCCGGCGAGCCCAGGATGAAGCGGCCCTGCACCAGCTCCTCGAACGACTGGCCGAAGTCCGTGTCGTCGGGCATCACCTTGTCCTGGCCCCACTTGGCATAGTCGCGATACTTCGCGAGCAGGTAGGGACCGCCCATCTCGAGCGCAGTCTTGCGGTCGCGCGCGCAGTAGATCTCCTTGATCAGCGGCAGCTCGCGCGGCGCGCTCTTGCCAGCCGCTTTCAGCTCAGCCTTGTACATCGGGATCTGGCGGCGGATGGTCTCGATGGTGGCGTGCGGATTGACCAGCCAGGCGTCGCTCATGCGGGCCGCGCGCTTGACCGCGGCGTCGCCGTTGGCCGCCATCCAGATCGGCGGTCGCGGCTTCTGCACGGGGCGGATGTTCATGTGCACCTTGTCGAGGCGGCAGACGGGTCCGTCGTAGGACACGCTCTCCTCGGTCCACAGGCGCTGCACCAGCTCCAGGTATTCCTCGAAGCGCTTTAGCCGCTCGCCCTTGGGCACGCCGAAGGCGTCGAACTCGACGTCGCGGTAGCCGAGGCCGACGCCGAAGATGAAGTTGCCGCGGGCGATGACGTCGAGCGAGGCCACCGTCTCGGCCGTGTAGACGGGGTTGTGCAGGTTGAGCAGCAGGATGCCCAGGCCCAGCGTCATCTCGCCGGCCTCCGCCGCCAGCCGCGCCAGGAACGGCACCGGTTGCAACTGCTTGTTGTCGCCCTCGTTGAGGTAATGCTGGCCGGTGAAGAGGGAGTCCCAGCCGCGGTCCCGAGCCAGATGGACCATCGTTATCTGCTCGCCCAGCGCGGCGACCATGTCGGTCTTGAGCGTGTGCTGGTTGGTGACGAAAAGACCGACCTTCATCGAGAGAGCTCCTCCACAAGCCGACGGCATGACACACCCCTGCTTTCGGGGCGGCCTCGGCGGGGGATCATAGCCGACGGCATGAGCAATGCGTCCAGGCTCAGCCATGCGCTGAGCGGGTGGGGCACATGCAACACAGGGGGCAGGACTCGGCCGAGCGCCGCCGCGGGCGAATCGAGCGAGCATGGAAGGACAGTTGTCGGGATCATGGCTTGGCGCTAGAAATTTGCTTGGCAGGGGCATTTTCCCGCGACTGAGAACGTTGTCGCTCCGGGGAAGCAGCGCAAATGTCAGAGCTACGCGGCCACTCGATCTTGATCGTCGTCGATGGGGAGATCAGCGCGCTCGTGAACGCGCTGCAGGAGGAGATCGAGCGCGCCGGCGCAGACGCCCTGGTGGTGGGAGATCATCCCGACGCGATCGCCGACACGCTCGCCACCTTCGATTTCACGGCCGCCGCCGTCAACGGCGAGAACCAGGACGTCGTGGCGCAGCTCAACCTGCCGACCGTCATCGTTCACGACGCCGACACGCCCGACCAGGTGCTGGCCCGCCTGCGCCGCGTCCTGGGGTGACGGCCCGGTCCGAAGCTTCGTCTGCCGCGCATTCCTGGAGCGACCCATGGTGACAGCGACCAAGAACCGGCCTGCCAGCCGCCCCGCCCTGCTCGTCAACAAGACGCATCTGCCGCACGAGCTCGACCAGGGCCTCGGCGCCCGGCTCAGGATCGGCCTCATCGAGCTGGCGACGGACCAGACCAGCGAGCACGAGTTCCGGCGCATTTTCGCCCTGCCCGGCGTCGACTTCTACGAGTCGCGCATCTGGAACGACGCCACCATCACTCCGGAGACGCTGGCGCGCATGGAGACGGACGTCGAGGGCGGCATGCGCGTGATCATGCCGAACTTGAGGATTGACGTGGCGGGCTTCACCTGCACGTCGGGCGCCATGGTGATCGGCGAGGACAAGGTGTTCGCGCTGATGCACAAGGCGCGTCCCGGCATTCCCTGCTCGTCGCCGATCACGGGCGCCATCGCCGGCATGAAGGCGCTCGGGCTCGAGCGCATCGCGCTGCTGACGCCGTACGTGCAGTCGATCAACGACATGATGCGCGACTACATCGAGGAGCGTGGCGTGTCCGTCCCTGTCATGGGCTCCTTCAACAACGCCAACGACGACGAGGTGGCGCGCATCACGCTCGAGTCGACCAAGGCGGCGGCGATCGATCTGGCGCGCTCGCCGCATGTCGATGGCATCTTCGTCTCGTGCACCTCGATCCGCACCATCGACATCATCCGCGAGGTCGAGGCCGACACCGGCAAGCCGATGCTCGCCTCCAACCCGGCGCAAGCCTGGCATCTCCTCCGCCTCGGCGGCGTCAAGGACTCCCTGCCGCAGTGGGGACGTCTGTTCACCGTGTGATCTGGACGAAACACTCCACTGCTGCACTTTGCCTCCACCTGCCCATCTGCGGACGCCGTGCGAGCATCTGCGGTGAAATAGCGATGGGCGATGCGTGCTATGCGCCGGCCGGTGGTTGACGCGATCGGCGCGCAGGTCCATGGGTCCGGCCATGACCATGGCCGTCAACGTCTCGCATCGCCCGCTGCTGCCGATCCTCCTGGCGCTGAGCGGGGCGCATCTGCTCAACGACCTGATCGCGTCGATGGTTCCGGCGATGTATCCGCTTCTCAAGGAGGCGTATCGGTTGGACTTCGCGCAGATCGGCCTGATCACGCTCGCCTTCCAGGTGACCTCGTCGCTGCTGCAGCCGCTGCTGGGCTACGTCACGGACCACAGGCCGTGGCCGTACGCGATGGTTGCGGGCATGGGGGCTACCCTGATGGGGGTGATCGGACTCGCATGCGCAAACAGCTACGCGATGGTGCTGGTCTCGGTGGCACTCGTCGGGCTCGGCTCGGCCGTGTTCCATCCGGAAGCCACGCGCATGGCGCGCCATGCGGCGGCCGGCCAGCAGGGCTTCGCGCAGGGCGTCTTCCAGATCGGCGGACATGCCGGATACGCCATCGGGCCGCTGATCGCCGCCATGATGGTGGTGCCGCGCGGGCAGACGAGCATCGCCTGGGTGTCGGTGGTGGCGCTGATTGCCATGGTGCTCATGTCGTGGACCGGCGCGCGCTACGCGCAGATGCGCAGCTCGCAGGTCGCGGCCGAGAAGGCGCGTCCGGCAGCACCGGCCAAGGCCAGCCTGCCGGGCGGCCCCATACTGATGGCGATGACCGTTCTCATCGTCCTGCTGCTGTCGAAGAACGCCTACACGGCGGCATTCACGTCCTACTACACGTTCTACCTGATCGAGCGGTTCGGCGTGACGGTGCAGGCCTCGCAGGTCCTGCTGTTCCTCTACCTGGTGGTGGGCGCGGTCGGCGTCGTCATCGGCGGCATGGTGGGCGATCGCGTCGGCCGCCACCGCGTCATCTGGATCTCGATCCTGGGCTCGCTGCCCTTCGCGCTCCTGCTGCCGTACGTGAGCCTGTTCTGGACGGCGGTGCTCAGCGTCGTGATCAGCCTGATCATGTCGAGCGCATTCGCGTCGATCTTGATCTACGCGATCGACCTGGTGCCGCACCGCGTCGGTCTCATCGGCGGCTTGTTCTATGGCCTGGCGTTCGGCCTGGGGGGCCTCGCGGCGGCGGCCCTCGGCCTGCTCGCCGACCAGATCGGCATCATCGCCGTGTTCAAGCTTTCCGCCTGGCTGCCGGCGCTCGGCCTGCTGACCTTCCTGCTCCCTCGCACCCCGCCGGCGCGCTGACGACAAGCCGATCAGGCGTCCGCAAGCGTCAGGCCGGCGGTGTCGATGGCGGCAGCGCGGCCGGCAATGGCGTCGGCGACGATGCGGGCCGAGCCCAGCGACATGGTCCAGCCGATGTGGCCGTGGCCGGTGTTGAGGAACAGGTTCGTCAGCGGGCTTCTTCCGAGGATGGGCGTGCCCTTGGGCGTCATGGGGCGCAGGCCCGCCCACTGCGAGGCGTTGGCGTAGTCGGCGCCGTCGGGGAACAGCGCCTTGATGGTCGCCAGCATGTGGGCGAAGTCCTTGGCGGAGTGCGAGCGGTCGTAGCCGGCGAAGTCAGCCTTGGCCGTGACGCGCAGGCGGTCGCCGAGCCGCGACCAGGCGATCAGGTACTTCTCGTCGACCCCGCAGACGGCCGGCGCGTTGTTGCGCTGGCCGATGGGGATCGTCAGCGCATAGCCTTTCACGGGATAGATCGGAAGGCGCAGGCCGAGACTGCGCGTGAGCAGCGGCGAGTAGCTGCCCAGGGCCACGACGTACGCGTCCGCCTGCAGGGCGCCCTTACTTGTCTCGACGCGGGTGATACGGCCGCCGTCGGCGACGATGCGGTCGATGGATGTGTCCCAGTGGAAGGTGACGCGGCGGTCGCGCGCGAGGAGGTCCGCGAGTGCATTCGAGAACTTGTGGCAGTCGCCGGACTCATCGGTCGGGCAGTAGATCGCGCCGGCGAGGTTGTCCTTCTCGCTCGACAAAGCGGGCTCGATCTCGACGATCCGGTCGGGACCCACAGGCTCGAGCCGCATTCCGCCGTCGGTCAAGATCTTCATGGCGCTGACACCGCGATCGAAGTGCTCTGGGTCGCGGTAGAGGTAGAGCGCGCCGCCGACGTGGCGGTCGTAGGCAACGCGCTCGGTGCGGTTGACCTCCTCGAACAGGCCCTGCGAGTAGATGCACAGGCGCAGCTTGTTGGCGGTGTTGATGGCGGCGCGCTCGGCGCGGCATTCCTTCAGGAACTTCCAGGACCACGCCCATAGCGCCGGATCGGCCTTGAGGCGGAACTTGAGCGCGGTTTCGTCGCGGTAGAGCGACTGCCACAGGATCTTGGGCGCCCGCGGCGAGGCCCAGGTGTAGGCGTGACCCGGCGAGACCATGCCCGCGTTGGAGAAGCTCGTCTCCATGGCGGCCTTGTCCTGGCGGTCGACGACCTCGACCTCATGCCCGTCCTTGGCGAGAAAGTAGGCCGTCGTGGTGCCGACCACGCCAGCGCCCAGCACCAGGACTTTCATGTGGCACCCCCAACCCGATCGGAGGAGCAGAATGCCAAAGCAGGCATGCCCGCTTCAACCTGTCAGTTGAAACAAACAGCCGCCTCGAGGCAGCGGAGGCGAAATGAGAGCGGTTAGCGCCCCGTGGCGGCCGCGGTCCAGCCGCCGAATAGATGGCCCAGGTTGCGCTCGCGGCCCGTGTCGATCTTGACCGTGGCGGTCATCCCGGCGCGCAGCGGCGGCTCGCCAGGCAGCGGCAGCAGGCGGACCCTGACCGGCAGGCGCTGCACCACCTTGACCCAGTTGCCGGAAGCGTTCTGCGGCGGCAGCAGGGCAAACTCGGCCCCCGTCGCCGGGCTGATGCTCTCAACCTCCGCCTGCCAAACGATGTCGGGGTAGATGTCGAGCACGACGGTGGCGGCAAGCCCCCTCCTGACGTGGGTGAGCTCGGTCTCCTTGAAGTTCGCCTCCACCCAGGGTCGCGATTCCGCGACCACGGCAAACAGCGGGGTCGCTGCCTTGATCTGCTCACCCTTTTGCAGCTTTACGTTGACGGCCGTGCCCGGCAGCGGCGCACGGATGACGGTGCGGGCCAGGTCGAGCTGGGCGCGCTCGCGCTCGGCCATCTTCTCGCGCACCATCGGATGCTCGTCGACGGGACGGTTCGGGTCGCCGACAAGCTGGGTGGCGACGCGGTCGACCTTCTTGCGCACGACCGACACGCGATCGACAGCGGCGGTGGCGTTGTTCTCGACCTCCTCGAACTTGCTGGAGGAGACGATGCCCCGCTCGGAGAGCGTCTTCTGGCGTGCCAGCTGCGTGTTCCAGTAGGCGACCTTGCTCTCGGCCTCCTGCAGCTCGCTCCGGGCCTCGTGCCAGGTTGCAACCATCGTGCGCACCTGGCTGCGGGTGGAGTCGAGCTCCGCCTGGGCCTTGGCGAGCGCCACCTGGTAGGGCTCGGGGTCGATGGTGAAGAGGACATCGCCGGCTTTCACCTCGGCGTGGTCGTGCACGTGCACCGCGAGGATGCGTCCGGCGATCTCCGCCGAGATCTGGGCGATGTGCGCCTTGACGTAGGCGTTCTCGGTCGAGATGTAGCGTCCGCCCCACAGCCAGAACAGCAGCACGACGAGCGCCGCCAGGCCGGGAACGCCGGCGAGCAGGATCGGCCGCAGCCAACGACGGTTCAGAAGCTCGCTCACAGCGCGCGCGCCTCCTGGTCGCGGGTATCCTCGCCTCGTCCCGGATTGGCTTCCGGATCGTGCTCCGCAAGTGCCTGCAGCTTGCCTTTCACGCGCGTCATGAGCTTCGCCAGCTGGCGTCGCTCATCGAGCGACAGATCGCCGAGCGCGGTGTCGACCGTGGCTTCCGCAAGCGGCCAGATGGCAGCGTGCAGGCGCTCCGCGGCGGGGGTTAGGTGCAGACGATTGACGCGCCGGTCGCTGGCATCGTCGCGACGCTGCAGCCAGCCCTTGACCTCCATTCGGTCGATCAGCCGGCCAGCGGAAGCCTTCTCGATCTCCAGGATGTCGGCGACGTCGGATTGGCTCAAGCCCTGGCGGTGATAAATCCTCGCGATCACGGTCCATTGCGCCCGGGTCAACCCGAATTCGCGCACCCGCCGCTCGAAGACCGTGCGCAGCAGGCGGGCAACGTCCGTGAAGGTGTAGCCGATGTAGTGCTCGTCGTCGGGCGCCATTCACCACCTGCGTGCGAGGGCCCAGGATGGGCCAAGAAATAGTGGCGTCAGATAGTAACCTACGTTACTATATCGATGACTACGGCTGTCAAGGTCCCTAACAGCGGATCAGGTCTGCAGCGCCAGAACTGCGGTCATGAGCGACGAGCCTGTCTACCAGCTGACGCTTACGCAGCGGACCATGATCCTGCTGACCGTGGTGCTGAGCACCACCATCTATGCGGGGTCGGTGCTGATCTCATCTGCGTTGTTGCCGCAACTGCAGGGTGCGATGTCCGCCACCCAGGACGAGGTGTCCTGGGTGATGACCTTCAACATCGTCGCGACAGCGGTCGCGACGCCGGCGACGGGATGGCTCGCGGACCGCTTCGGCCAGCGCGAGGTGATGATCGCTGCGGCACTGTTCTTCGGCATCTCGACCTTCATGTGCGGCGCCTCGAACTCGCTCGAGGAGCTGATCTTCTGGCGCATCCTGCAGGGCGCGGCCGGGGCGCCGCTGGTCCCGCTCGGGCAGACCCTCCTGCTCGACAGCTCGCCGCGCTCCCAGCACGTCACGGTGATGTCGATCTTCGGCATGTCCAACATGATCGGGCCGTCCCTGGGTCCCATGTTCGCTGGCGAGATCGCCGAATCGTTCGGCTGGCGCTGGGGCTTCTGGATGCTCGTTCCCGTGGCCGCCGCGGCTGTCATCGGTTGCTGGTTCTCGCTGCCGCGCAGCGAGATTAAACAGGGCACGCGGCTCGATTGGCTCGGCTTCATCAGTCTGTCGGCGGGGATCGCCGCCGGCCAGATCGTGTTCTCGCGCGGCCAGCGACTCGACTGGTTCGAGAGCGGAGAGATCATCCTCGCCACCCTGCTCGGCTGCCTGATGATCTACCTGTTCTGCATGCACAGCCTCACGACCGAGCGCCCGTTCGTGCGTCTCAAGCTGCTCGCCGACCGCAACTACGCGCTGGGGCTGATCCTCGTCACGCTGTTCGGCATGCTCAACTTTGCCATCATCGTTCTGCTGCCGCCCCTGCTGCAGCAGCACGCGGGGTACCCAGAGTCCGCCATCGGCGACATCATCGGCGCGCGTGGGCTGGGCTCGGCAATCGGCTTCTTCGCGGCGATGCCGATGGCGCGGCTCGATCCGCGGCTCAGCCTGTCGCTCGGGGCCCTGTTGCAGGTGATAACCGGCTTCTGGCTGATGAGCTTCGACCTCAACGTCGACATGACGCGGCTGATGCTGTGCAACATGCTGCAGGGCATGTCGATCGGCATTTCGTGGGTGCCGCTGACGGTGATCACGTTCTGGACGCTGCCGTCGCAGTTCCGCGCCGAGGCCATGTCGCTGTTCCATCTCTTCCGCAATTTCGGCTCGAGCCTGTTCATCTCGATCGCCGTGGCCGAGATCGTGCGTACGCAGGCCACCAACTACGCGCGCATGGTGGAGTATGTCTCGCCCTACAACCGCGTGCTCGAGATGCCGTGGGTCATGGGCGCCTGGGCGGTCGACACCGCGCCGGGCCTGGCCAAGCTGTCGGGCGAGATCGCGCGCCAGTCCATCATCATCGGCTACACCAATGCGTGGGTGCTCTACGTGCTGGCGGCTGGCGCCTCCATCCCGTTGTGCCTGCTGGCGCGGCTGCCGAAGGCGCCCGCCCAAAAGGGCTGACACGGCCGTGTGCTGCCGGGCGTCTCAAAGATCAGCTGAATGATCCGATCGGTTCACCCGCGCCTTCTGACGGGTTGCCTCGCTATGACGCAATATGGCGGCCTGCAGTGTTGGGGTCCGTCGTGGCGAAAATGAATGTGAGGCTCGCGAAGCATTCTAGGGACTGATCTAGGGACAAAAAAGCGCCACGCAGTTGACCCGCGCCTTTGCACGAACTCGAAATGTGGTCCGGGGCCACCGAATTCACTTGGCCTCAGACCCTGCGCTTCCGCCGATCCGCCGAAATTGGGGATCGAAATAAGAGCAGCCACCAGCAGAGCCCTAACATCCATCATATTTTCCTCCTACGCAACCGATGCCAATTATGCATATTCTGCGAATACAGCATAATTATGCTCTAACGTCAGCTCGTAGACCTGGTAGCGCCCTGATGAAGGGGTTCGGAAGGCTTGCCGCGGACAGCCTTTGCGGGACAATGTGAGTGCAATACTTCTACCGAGGAGGAAGCCGATGGCTCAGCAAGCCGCGCAAGCGCCGCGCAACGTCGTGCACGCCGATATCAAGCTCAACAACGATCCGAAGCTCGCCACCCGCTTCCTCGACGTGCCCAACATGGCATGGGAGCCGACCAAATTTCCTGGCATCCAGATCAAGGTGCTCTACTCCGACGACGAAGGCCGCACCACCGCGCTCTTCAAGCTGGCGCCGGGCGCCGTCGTGCCGCTGCACGAGCACACCGCGCTGGAGCAGACGTATGTGCTGGAAGGCACGCTCGAAGACCACGAGGGCGTGTGCGGGCCGGGGCAGTTCTGCTGGCGGCCGGCCGGCAACCAGCACGAGGCAGTCGCGCCCAAGGGAGCACTGATCCTGGGCTTCTTCCTCAAGCCCAACCGCTTCGCCTACGGCGAGAAGTTCTTCACCGAGGCGGGCCAGCGGTAGGTCGGGGATAGGGTGCCTGACGCGGAGGGCTTGCCCCGGCGAAGGCCGGAGGTCGCACACCGTTGGGACCGCTACAAGCGATAGATGCGCGCCGCGTTGTCGTGGAACAGCTTGCGGCGCGCGTCGTCTGGCAGGTCCGATGTGATCTCGAGGAAGCTGGCGTAGATCTCATCGAAGGTGCCAACGAGCGAATCGACGGGGAAGTTGGAGGCGAACATGCATCGCTCGACCCCGAAGATGCGGATGGCGTCGCGCACCACTGGGCCCTGCAGCTCGTAGGTCCAGCGCTGACCCGGCACGCCGAGGCCCGAGATCTTGAGCATCACATTTGGCGCTTCCGCCAGCAGTTCCACGGCGCGGCGCCAGCCGGCCAGCCCCTCCACGCTACGGTCGGCCGGCAGGCCGGTGTGATTGACTATGATGGTCGTTGCCGGAAAGTCGCGGGCGAGCTCGGCCGCGGCATCGAAGTGCCACCAGGGCGTCTGCAGGTCGAAGTGGAGCTTGTGCCTCTCGAGCAGGGCAAAACCCCGGCGCCAGCACCGACAATCCATCGAGCCCGGCGCGCCGCGCCTTGCGTCTTGCCGACGGGCCGCAGCCGTCGGCTTGTGGCGCACGCTCCTCACCAGTGGGAACGCCGCCTGCTTGGCCAGCACCTCGCTCACGTCCGCGCGGTCGAGCCAGGCCTGAGCGACCATGGCGCTGGGGAGGCCGTGCCGCGCAGCCGTTTCATGCACCCAGCGCGTCTCGCCGATGGGATCGCCCGGGTCCCACTCGGCCTCGACGTAGACAGTCTTGACGACGTTGAGGGCGCGCGCGTCGCGGCGGTAGTCGTCGGGAAGGTATGTGCGCCTGATGGCGGCGTAGTCGCCGTAGCGGAACGGGATCATCGGCGCATCGACGAGCCAGGGATGCGCCTTGAGAGCGAGGTCCCAGAAATGGTGGTGCGCGTCGACCATCGGCAACCCGGAAAGCTGCTGCCGTTCCCCTCCCCCTTGCGGGGAGGGGCTAGGGGTGGGGGGAGCCTCGACGCCCACGTCAGGCAGCTTGCGGGATTGCGGCAAGGCTGAGGGCGCGGCGGGCGTCCGCGAGGCTCACCCTCGGCATGGCGCCCGCCTTCACGGCCGCCTCGCGCCCCATCTTGGCCGCCAGCAGAACCGCGTTGCGGCTGGCGCCGATTTTGGCGATCCCCTTTCCTGCAATGTCATAGGCCGTGCCGTGGGCCGGTGTCGTGATCGGCATCGGGAAGCCGCCGAGCAGGGTGACGCCCTTGTCGAAGCCGATCAGCTTCATGGCGATCTGGCCCTGGTCGTGGAACATGGTCAGCACGGCGTCGAACTGGCCCGAGCGCGCCCGCACGAACACGGTGTCGGAGGGATAGGGGCCGTCGCAGGCGATGCCCTTGGCCTGCGCCGCTTGCACCGCCGGCGCCAGGATGTCGATTTCCTCGCGACCGAAGTTGCCGTTGTCGCCGGCGTGCGGGTTGAGCGCGGCGACGGCAATGCGGGGCGGGGCGAAGCCGGCGGCCGACATGGCGGCGTGGGTGAGCTCGAGGCCTCTGACGATCGCCGGCACCGACAGCATGCCGGCCACGGCAGAGAGCGGCACATGGCTCGTCACGCGCGCGTTCCAGAGGCCGTCGAGCACATTGAACTCGCGGGCCTCGCCGGTGAAGCCGATGGCGCGGGCCGTGAACAGGATCTCGTCGTCGTAGCTGGGCTCCGCGAGCTTCATGGCGCCCTTGTTGAAGGGCGTGAACGCCACCGCGTGCGCCGCCCCCGCCTTGGCCAGCGCCAGGGCCGAGAGGTAGTTCTCCTTGGCGTAGATGCCGCCGGCGCGCGCAACCTGCCCCCGCTCGATGGTCTTGGGATCGAGGTGGCCGAGATCGACGAACACCGGCCGCGCCGAGGTCTCCGGCAGGGCCGCGTCGGCAGCGACGACGTCCATGTCGAGCGTGACTTTGGCGATGCGGGCGCCATCCTCCAGCACCCGACGATCGCCGATGACGACGAGGCGCGCCGCCTCGCGCACGTCATTGAGCGCCAGCAGCTTGGCCGTCAGCTCCGGGCTGATGCCGGCGGGGTCTCCCATCGCCAGGGCGACCGTTGGCTTCCGTGCGCTCGTGCCCGTCATGTCGTGGCTTCCTCTCGCGGCGTTTCCTCGCAGAAAAGGCTAGCATCCGTGCACGCCCGCGCTCAATATCGCCGCCGCCCAGGCTTACCTCAGGACCCATACCATGGCATGGCCCCCACCTGTCACGCTGCGCGCCTCGCGCGCCACGCTCGAGCCGCTCGCGCACAAGCATCGTGACGACCTCATCGAGGCCGTCAAGGACGGCGAGCTGTGGGGGCTCTGGTACACGACCATTCCGGAGCCCGAGAAGATGGGCGCCGAGATCGACCGCCGGCTCGCCCTGCAGGAGAAGGGGTCCATGCTGCCATTCGCGGTCATCGACAACGCCTCGGGCAAGGCCGTCGGCATGACCACCTACATGAACATCGATGCGCCGCAGCGCCGCGTCGAGATCGGCTCGACCTGGTATCGCAGGAGCGTGCAGCGCACCGAGATCAATTCGCAGTGCAAGCTGATGCTGCTCGCCCACGCCTTCGAGGCGTTGAATTGCATTGCGGTCGAGTTCCGCACGCACTTCTTCAACCACCAGAGCCGCAAGGGCATCGAACGGCTCGGCGCCAAGCTCGACGGCGTCCTGCGCAACCACATGGTCATGCCCAACGGTACGATGCGCGACACCTGCGTCTACAGCATCATCGCTCCCGAGTGGCCGACGGTGAAGGCGCACCTCACCTATCAGCTGAGCCGGCCGAGGTAGGCGGGGCGCTCGAGGACGGCCGCCATTCCGGCGCCGATGGGCGACCACGCGCCCGGAAATATCGCCCGGGCTCCGAGAATATCGCTTCCTGCCGGGCAGGTTCCGGGGATTGCGGAGCGTTTCCCGGGGCCGCGATCTATATCTCCTGCCAACGCGAGGACGACACATCTCGCCACGAGCCAGGAGAACCCGATCATGAACCGCACCACAAGAGCAGCCCTCGTCTTCGCCGGCCTGGTCCTGACGACGGGTGGCGCTGATGCCGCGAGCTTCTGCGCCGACGCGCGGCATGCCGACGAGAGAACGATCTGCAGGACGCGGGGCATGCTGCGCGCTGATGCCAACATGAACCGCTACTACAACAAGCTGCTGTCCGAGCTCGGTCCCTACCGCCGCTGGAGGCTCAGGACGCATCAGCGCGAGTGGCTGGCGGACCGGCGCGCGTGCGGCAGCGACCCGACATGCATCCGCCTCGCCTATCGCGAGCGCGTCCACGCCTTGCGTTCGATCGCCGACCGCCACGGCGTCGACCTCGACGAGTAGCCAGCAACGCAAGACCAGCCGGCCCTCGCCACAGCGCAAGTCCTCACGCTGCCAGCTGCTGACGCAGGGTCTCGCCGCGGTAGCTCAGCGCCTCGGCGACGTGCAGGCGAGCGACCTTCTCCACCCCGTCGAGATCGGCCAGCGTCCGCGCCACGCGCAGCGTGCGGTGGAAGCCGCGCGCTGAGAGATGCAGTTTCTCTGACGCCTGGCGCAGCAGGGCGACGCCCGTCTCGTCGGGCATGGCGATCTCCTCGAGCAGGGTCCCCGAGCAGTCCGCGTTGGTGCGCACGCCTTTGGCGCCGAGCGTCACGAACCGGGCGCGCTGGCGCTCGCGCGCCGCCATGACGCGGGCTGCCACCTCGGCGCTACCCTCGGTGGGCGGCGGCAGCACCAGGTCGGCGGCGGAGACGGCAGGCACCTCGATCTGCAGATCGATGCGGTCGAGCAGCGGCCCCGAGATGCGGCCCATGTAGTCCGACGTGCAGCGCTGGCCACGCCTGCACGCCTGGCCCGGCGTGCTGCCGCCGCACTTGCAGGGGTTCATCGCAGCGATCAGCTGGATGCGCGAGGGGTAGGCGATGCGGTGGTTGGCGCGCGCGATCACGGTCTCGCCGATCTCGAGGGGTTGGCGCAGGGCGTCGAGCACGTTGGGCAGAAACTCGGGCAGCTCGTCGAGGAAGAGTACGCCAAGGTGCGCCAGTGACGCCTCGCCTGGGCGCGGCTTGGAGCCGCCGCCGACGAGGGCCGCCATGCTGGCCGAGTGATGCGGCGCGCGGAACGGCCGGCGCGTCGCGAGCTTGCCGCCCATCAGCTCGCCGGCCAGCGAATGCACCATGGAGACTTCCAACATCTCCTCCGGCGTCAGAGGTGGCAGAATGGAGGGCAGCCGCGCGGCCAGCATCGACTTGCCCGAGCCCGGTGCGCCGATCATCAAGAGGTTGTGCCCGCCGGCAGCCGCCACCTCCAGCACGCGCTTGGCGCTCTCCTGACCTTTGACGTCCCGCAGGTCGGGCAACGGCGCCGCGTCGGCCTCGACGTTGGGTATGGGCCGCGCCAGCGTCTGCAGCCCCGCGAAGTGGTTGACAAGCGACAGCAGGTGGGGCGCCGCCAGCACAGCCATGTCCTCGTCTGCCCATGCCGCCTCGGGCCCGCAAGCCGACGGGCAGATCAACCCCTTGCCCATGGCATTGGCGCCGATCGCCGCCGGCAGGGCACCCGGCACGGCGCGAATCGAGGCATCCAGCGCCAGCTCGCCGATGGCAGCA
>JBGGME010000451.1:0-24025 GCA_041288195.1 Hyphomicrobiaceae bacterium | reverse complement strand
GGCCGACCGAGGTGATCTTCAACAATCCCCGGGACCAGCGCACTCAGGACTACATCACCGGGCGGTTCGGCTGACGAGGTCAGCCGGGCGGCGGCGAAGCGCTCTGCTACGCCGCTACCTCCAGCATCATGTAGGCTGTGAGCTCGCGGCCGTACTCGTCGACGGCACGCAAGGTGAGCCGGTGGGCCCCGGGCGCCAGGTTTGTGCACAGAGGCGCCGTCCACAGATGCGATGACGGCACGGGCTTCACCCATGCCTTCTGCAGCGAGGCGTGCCGGTTGCACAGGTCCGCGAAGACCGGATCGGGCGCTGCCGTGCGCTGCATGACGATGCGAGCCGCGCTGCGGCCTTCGATCTCGCACACGACCTCGGTCTTTGGCCCGCCGTCGAAGACGTTGACGATGAGCAGGCAGTCGCCGAGGGCCGAAACGGGGACAGGGGCGTCGGACAGCACGGAAAGCTCTCGGCGAGAAGGGCCCTGCACAACGGCGCGCAGCCCTCCCGTGGATTTGCCTGCAGCCGCCACGAAGCGGGTCGTGCAGTGGCTGCCGTCGATGGAGAGCACATGATAGCCGTTGGGATTGCCGTCCGGGCTGTCGGCGAAGGGAATGCCGCGCCGGTCGCGGGGGCCGCCCCACCAGCCGCCGGAGGCGGCGGCGAGGACCTGATGATGGTGCGGGTGCGACGGGTCGCCATCGGGAGCGGACAGATAATGATGCTCGGTTAGGTGCATGTGGCCTGAGAAGCTGATGCTGTGCCGGCGACCGGCAAGCAGGTCCAGCAGCGCCAGGCGATCCGCCGTGTTGTCCGAAGGGTTGCTGGGGTCCTGGTAGGTGGCGAGCGGGATGTGCATCGACAGCACGACGAGCCGGTCGTCCGGGACGTGCGCCAGCACGTTGCGCACGAAGGCGAGTTGCTGCTCCCCGATCAGGCCGCAGTACTGGCCGCTGCGCGGCTTGCCGGGGTTGTGCCCGAAGTAGTGCACGTTATCGAGCACGATGAAGGTGGCGTCGGCGTGTTGGAACGCGTAGTGGCGTGGGCCGAATACGCGCTTCCAGGTCTCGCGCGAGTGACGGTCGTCGCGGGCCTCCGAGTTGAGGTCGTGGTTGCCGGGGCAGTGGTGCCAGGGGATGCCGGTCGCGGCGAGCATCTCGAGGTAGCGGGGATAGAGAGCCAGATCGTCGAAGACGATGTCGCCGTGGTTGATGGCGAAGGCGGCGCCGCAGCCCAACGTGCCGGCAATGATGTCGTCGCGCAGATAGCCGAGCTCGGTATCGTTCTCCGGTTGCGTGTCGGCGAGCAGCAGAACCTCGAACTGTGCGGCCTCCGGCCGGCGCTGCAGCGCAAAGTCGATCGAGATTGGAAGCGGACCGGTCGGTGCCACTCCGGCATGTCGAAATTCGAGGTCCGAAGGCGTGCCCCGCGGATGGTGGAGGTAGGAGATCTGCGGCAGTCCGCCGCCGCGCGAGGGGATGTTCCAATGCGGGGGCTTGATGACGAACACGCTGTCGCCTTCAGTGAGCGGCAGACGCCAGCGGCCGTCCGCGTCCGTCAGCACGACATCGCGCCCGTTGGAGACCATGACATTGGCGATGCCGGGGTCACTCGGTCGGCGACGGCCAGCGCCGCCGCGGTCCTCGAATACGACTCCGCTTGCGGTCGTAGGCGGCTCCCCCAGTCCCAATCCGGTGCTCAGCGCGAGGGCGGAAGCCCCGCCCGCGGCCATCAGCTCGCGCCGCGTCGGGCCATTCCGGCGCGCATCGTCACCCGGCATCCTGCCTCCGCTGTCCCTCTGGGCACGCTCGAATCGCGACCAAAACCTAGGAGCATCGCGTGACTGGCGCGTAACGGCTGGATGGCGTCAACGTGACAGCAACCATATGGAGAGCAAAGAGCATCTAGGGCGCCGCATGTCACAAAGGCATTACACGACTGTTGTCTACAGGATCGTGCGCTGTTAGCGGCGCGATTCGGATCGGGTCGCGTGTTTGGGTGGCGTGGGAGCTGGGAGCGGGAAAAACACAGAGAGGGAATTGGCGCTGATGTCCCCACGGATCCTGATCGTGGAAGACGAGGAAACCCTGCTCGAGCTGCTACGCTACAACTTCGAGAAGACCGGCTATGCGGTCGAGGTGAGCGCGAACGGGGATCAGGCCGCAGCGCGGCTGAAGGAAACGGTGCCCGACCTCCTGGTGCTCGATTGGATGCTGCCGGGGCTGTCCGGCATCGAGCTGTGCCGACGCCTGCGCCAGGCGAACTCGACGCGAAGCCTGCCCATCATCATCCTGACGGCGCGTGGGGAGGAATCAGATCGCGTTCGCGGCCTAGACACCGGAGCCGACGACTACGTCGTCAAGCCCTTCTCCGTGAACGAGCTGCTGGCGCGGGTTGCCGCGCTGCTGCGCCGCGTGAAGCCGCTTCTGGTCGCCGATGTGCTCAAGGTCGGCGATATCGAGCTCAACCGGATGGCCATGTCCGTCCTGCGCTGCGGCAGCGCTATCCACCTGGGTCCCACGGACTATCGTCTGCTCGAGTTCATGATGCAGTCGCCCGGTCGCGTGTTCTCGCGCGACCAGTTGCTGGACGGCGTGTGGGGCACCGACGTCTACGTCGACGAGCGCACCGTGGACGTGCATATCGGCCGGCTGCGCAAGGCGCTGCTGCAGGCGTGGTCCGGCGATCCCATCCGCACGGTGCGGGGCGCCGGCTACAGCTTCGAGGCCTTTTGATTGTGGTCATACCGGCGTTACGTGGATGCGCCAAGTTCCGACGGCGCAGGGTTCACGACGCATGTGCGCGCTGCGGATGAGAGAATTGGCACAACTGCTGGGCTCTGGCTTGTCCTGCGTCTGCTTGCGTAGAGCCACGGCAACTCATTGGTTCGGACGCGGTCCGCCTTCTTCCGACGTCCGAGCAAGGTCAGCCCGGTGGCCGCGTTTCGCCTCTCCCCGCTGGCGCGCAGTTGCCGGGCTGGCCGATCTCTGCGCGCAGCCGCTGTCATAGGTCTGCAACGCGAATCCGCTCTAGAGGCGCACATGACCAAACCATGGGACGAGCTAGAGGCAGGTGCCGGCTTCAGCAGGCATGTGCGTGCACTCTTCATCTCCGATGTGCATCTGGGCACGCGAACAGCGCACGCGGAGGATTTGCTGGACTTCCTGAAGCACTTCGAAGCGGACATCATCTATCTGGTTGGCGACATCATAGATTTCTGGAAGGTGCGGCGCGGCCCGCATTGGCCGCAGCCGCACAATGACGTGGTGCAGAAGCTGCTGCGCAAGGCGCGCAAGGGCGTCCGCCTGGTCGTCGTGCCGGGCAACCACGACGAGGGCCTGCGCGACTATGCCGGGCTGCACTTCGGCGGCGTAGAAATCCACAAGGACATCGTGCACGTCACCGCGGATGGGCGCCGCTACCTCGTCCTGCATGGCGACGAGTTCGACGTCGTCGTGCGCACCGCGCGATGGCTCGCCTTCCTCGGTGACCGTGGCTACGAATTCGCCCTGTGGCTCAATAATCCCGTCAACTGGCTCCGCCGCCACCTCGGCCTCGGCTACTGGTCGCTGTCGGCGTATCTCAAATATCGTGTCAAGCGAGCCGTGGCCTTCATCGGCGCCTTCGAGGAGGCAGTCGCTACCGAGGCGATTCGGCGCGAGGTCGAGGGCGTCATCTGCGGACACATCCATCATGCCTCCGACCGTCACTTCGGTGGCATCCACTATCTGAACTGCGGCGATTGGGTGGAGAGTTGCACCGCGATCGTGGAAACCCACGACGGCAACCTGCGCGTTGTCCACTGGAAGACCAAGCCGCCTGTGCAGATGGTGGAAATCAAGGTCGACGCTGCGGTCGAGCTGGCGCGAGCCACCTGATACTAACGGCGAGGTTGCGTCCCATCGCCCATCGCCGCGACAGTCGGAGGAGCCCAGCGTAGCGAGCGAGCCCCAAAAGTTTGGGGCGCTTCCCAAGCTTTGTGCTGCAGCGCGGCGTCACAAGCTTGTGAACCCACGCCGCCCCAATTGCGGGGCGAAGTGGGCGGTATAAGGACAGCACCGGGAGCCCCACGATCCCTTCCGCAACGCACGGCCTTGACCCGTGCGCCGCCACCGACAGTGCCCACCTCCATTCGGGGTGCTCTTAGCCTGCTCGGCGCTCGTCCGAAACGAACAAGAAGAGGGTCCGGCCTTTCGCTCCGTCAGCGCGGCGTGACCGCGTCTCGTGTGCGGGTTCGTGGCCAAGAAGGAGGAACCAGGATGGCAAGCTTGAGAGTGAACGGACAGGAGCGCAGCTACGACGGCGATCCGTCGATGCCGCTGCTCTGGTACCTGCGCGACCATGCCGGCATGACCGGCACCAAGTTCGGCTGCGGCGTCGGCTTGTGCGGCGCCTGCACGGTGCATCTCGAGGGCGAGGCTGTGCGTGCGTGCATGGTGCAGATGTCGGAGACCGCCGGCAAATCGGTCGTGACGATCGAGGGGCTTCATCCGAAGGGTGAGCACGCCGTGCAGATTGCTTGGCGCGACGTTGGCGTACCGCAATGCGGCTACTGCCAGACCGGGCAGATCATGCAGGCCGCGGCCCTGCTCGCCAAGAAGCCCGCGCCGACCGACGCCGAGATCACCAGCGCCATGGCCGGCAATCTGTGCCGCTGCGGCTGCTATCAGCGCATCCACGCGGCCGTTCGCGCCGCTGCCAAGGGGGCGTGACATGACCGAGCTCGACACCCATAGCAGAGTGAAGATCAGTAACGTCAGCCGCCGCGGGTTCCTCAAAGGCGTCGCCGCGACCGGCGGGCTCGTGCTGGCCGCGCAACTGCCGATGGTCAAAGGCGCATTGGCCGACTACCCGACCGGCGCCACGGCCATGCCGAACGGCACTGTCAACAATCCCAAGGTGTTCGTCTCGATCGGCAAGGACGGTATCGTCAGCATCGTTGCAGCGCGCGCCGAGATGGGGACCGGCGCCGCACGAACGGCGCTGCCCATGATCGTGGCCGACGAGATGGAGGCCGACTGGGCGCGCGTGCGCATCGTGCAGTCGCCGGGCGACGAGAAGGCCTACGGCAACCAGGACACCGACGGCTCGCGCAGCGTCCGCCACTTCATCCAGCCCATGCGCCAGTGCGGAGCTGCCGCGCGGGCCATGCTGGAGGCGGCCGCGGCCAAGAAGTGGAGTGTTGCCCCCTCCGAGGTCGAGGCGCGTCTGCACGAGGTCGTGCACAAGCCCTCCGGGCGAAAGCTCGGTTATGGCGAGCTGGCGGAGGCCGCGGCTGCGGAGCCCGTGCCTGCAGCCGACAAGATCAAGCTCAAGGAAGCGAGCGCGTTCCGCTACATCGGCAAGGGCAATGTGCGCATTGCCGATCTCGTCGACATCACGACCGGCAAGGCCACGTACGGTCAGGACGTGATGCTGCCGGGCATGAAGTTTGCGGTGATAGCGAGACCGCCGGTGGTCGGCGGCAAGGTCGCCTCGCTGGATGCGAGCGCGGCCCTGAAGGTGCCGGGCGTGGAGAAGATCGTGCAGATCGCGCCAACGCCGGCTCCGGCCAAATTCGCGCCGCTCGGCGGCGTTGCGGTGGTCGCCAAGGACACCTGGTCGGCGCTCAAGGGGCGGGACGCGCTCAAGATCACCTGGGACGATGGACCCAACAAGGTCTACGATTCCAAGGCCTACCGCGCCCAGCTCGAAGCCGCCGTGAAGAAGCGCGGCAAGGTCGAGCGCAACGAGGGCGACATCGACAAGGCGCTGGCCTCCGCTGCCAAGGTGATCACAGCCGAGTACTACGCTCCGCACATCGCGCATGCCACCATGGAGCCGCCGGCGGCAGCCGCGCGGATGACGGGCGGCAAGTGGGAGGTGTGGGCGCCGGTGCAGAGCCCAGGCCAGGCGCGCGACGACATCGCCAAGGCCGTCGGCGTCAAGCCCGAGGAGATGGTGGTGCACACCACGCTTCTCGGTGGCGGCTTCGGGCGCAAGTCCAAGTGCGACTTCGCCATCGAAGCGGCCCTGATCTCCAAGGACCTGGGCGGCGCGCCGGTGAAGGTGGTGTGGACGCGTGAGGACGACCTCCGGCACGGTTTCTATCACACCGTGACGGCGGAGCGCCTCGAGGCGGGCGTCGATGCCGCCAACAAGGTGGTCGCCTGGCGGCATCGCAGCGCGTCACCGACGATCCTATCGACGTTCGCGCCCGATCCCAAGCACCCCTTCGACATCGAGCTGGGACTGGGCTTTGTCGATACCCCGTTCAACGTGCCCAACATCCGCCAGGAGAGCGGCGAGGCGCAGAGCCACGCGCGGATCGGCTGGTTCCGGTCGGTCAACAACGTGGTGCACGCCTGGTCGATCCAGTCCTTCATTGCCGAGATGGCGCATCAGCTCGGCCGCGATCCGAAGGACTTCCTCTTGGAGATGATCGGGCCGGCGCGGATCGTCGATCCGAGCAAGTCGGTCACCACCAAGTGGTGGAACTACGGTGAGCCAGCCGAGACGTTCCCGGTCGACACTGGACGCTTGCGGCGGGTAACGGAGCTGGCGGCGGAGAAGGCGGGCTGGGGCAAGCAACTGCCCAAGGGCCAGGGGCTCGGCATTGCCGCGCACCGCAGCTTCGTGAGCTACATCGCCACCGTGGTGCACGTGGAGGTCGGTGATAAGGGCAAGATCACCATCCCGCGCGTCGACACGGCGATCGACTGTGGCTACTGCGTGCATCCCGAGAGGGTGCGCTCGCAGATCGAGGGCGCGGCCGTGATGGGGCTGACGCTCGCCAAGTACGGCGAGATCACCTTCAAGGGTGGCGCCGTCGAGCAGTCGAACTTCAGCGACTACCAGCTCGTGCGCATCGACGAGTCGCCCACGCAGACGAACGTGCATATCGTCGAGCACCCGATCAGCGTGCCTCCGAGCGGGGTGGGCGAGCCGGGAGTGCCGCCGTTCGCGCCGGCGCTCTACAACGCAATCTTTGCGGCGACGGGCAAGCGCCTGCGGCAGATGCCGATCGGCGATCAGCTCGCGACCTAGTCCCACGCATTCAGGCCGGAGGCGGGGCAACCCGCCTTCGGCAGACTTGCCGATTTCTTCTGCAACCTCACTGGCAAAATCCGGCGCGGCGCGGCACAGTGAGCCGAGCGGCATGGCATGGTTCGGGTGGTGAAGACGTTGCGGTTGGCAATTCTCGCGTTGGCGGTCCTGTTCGCGGCGAACGTGGGGGAGCCAGCCTCGGCGCAGCCGGTGGACCTGCAGCTGGTCCTGGCCGTGGATACCTCGGGAAGCGTCAGCGAGGCCCGCTTCGAGTTGCAGAAGCAGGGCTACGTGGCGGCGTTCCGCAGCCCGCTGCTGCTCAAGGCGATCGGCTCGGGTACGCGGCAGTCGATCGGCGTCACGATGGTGCAGTGGACCGGCCCGGCGCTGCAGATCCAGGTGGTGCCGTGGATGCTGATCAGGGACGAGGCCTCCATGCTCGCCTTCGCCGACGCGATTGCGCGCGCGCCGCGCCAGCTGTTTGGCGGCGGCACCTCCATCAGCGGCGCCATCGATCATGCCATGACGCTGTTTCCGGCGACCGAGATTCGTGGCGCGCGGCGCGTCATCGACGTGTCGGGCGACGGGGCCAACAATCGCGGACGGCCGGCGACGCTGGCGCGTGATGAAGCCGTGAATGCGGGCGCCACCATCAACGGCCTGCCGATCCTGGCGCTCGAGCCCGGCCTCGATCTCTACTATCGCGACAACGTGATTGGCGGGCCGGGAGCCTTCATGGTGCCGGCCGAGTCCTACGAGACCTTCGCCGAGGCCGTGCTCAAGAAGCTCATCGTCGAGATTGCCGGGATTGAGTTGCCCTCCGATACCGCACTCGCGGCGGCCCATGGTCGGTCGGGCAGCGAGGCTAGGGACTGATCCCTGTCTCACGCCGCCGAGAGCTGGCGGCGGATCAGGCTCAGCGTCTCCTCGATCATGGTCTCGGTAACGTCGAGGTGGGTGCAGGCGCGCACGCGGCCGCCGAGAAGGCTGAGCGACACGCCCTCACGCCGCAGACGGCTTATGAGCTCAGGGGGTGGCAGCCCTGCACCGGTAGTGTCGAAGAACACGAGATTGGTGTCCGGTTCCTCGACCGCCACGCCCGGCATCTGGCGCAGGCCGCGTGCAAGGGTCTTGGCGTTGCGATGATCGTCGGCCAGCCGATCCACGTGATGGTCGAGCGCATGCAGGCAGGCGGCGGCGCAGATGCCGGCTTGGCGCATGGACCCTCCGAGCCGCTGCTTCCAGCGCCAGGCCTCACCGATGAACTCGGCACTGCCGGCGAGCACGGCGCCGAGCGGCGCACCGAGCCCCTTGGTGAAATCGACCCAGACCGAATCGAAGGAGGCGGCCATCTCCTGCGCCGAGATGCCGGCTGCGACGCAGGCGTTCATGAGCCGGGCGCCGTCCATGTGGGTGCCCCAGCCCTCGGCGCGCGCGACGGCGGCGACCGCGTTGAGTTGCGCCAGAGGCCAGATCGTGCCGCCGCCGATGTTGGCGGTCTGCTCGACTTCGAGCAGTCGTTGCGGCGGAGCGTAGCGCGTGCGCGGCCGGATGGCGGCGCGCGCCTGCTCGGCGGTGAACATGCCGCGTGGACCGGGCAGGGGCTGGATCTGCACCCCGCTGAATGCGGCATGGGCGCCGCCCTCGCTGGTGAGGATGTGGGCGGTCTGGTGCGCGATCACCTCCTCGCCGGATCGACAGTGCGTAAGGATGGCGATGACGTTGCACATTGTGCCGGACGGCAGGAACACGGCCGCCTCTTTGCCGAGGAGAACCGCCATGCGCTCGCAGAGCGCGGTGACGGTTGGGTCCGTGCCGGCCTGCTCGTCACCGACCTCGGCGCGCAGCATTGCCTGGCGCATGGCCGGCGTCGGGCGGGTTTGCGTGTCGGAATAAAGATTGATGCGGACAGGGGGTGCGCCCTCCGGCAGGGGCAGTGGAGCGTAGGCCATCGGCGCTTCTCGTCCTCGTGCGTGAGATGCGGCCCGTACGCTAGCACGGCCATAGACGCCGCGCATGGACTTGCCGTGGGGTTTGACGCGCAGCATTCGTATCGTGCTCGTTGATTTGGCGGTGCCCGGGATGGGCAGTGCCCCACCCTCGATACGGAATGCCCCCGGACCAATTTACGCGGCGGGCCGTTTTCGGTTGCCCACTTGCGGCCGTCCACTACACTCGGCGCTTCGGTTCACGAGGGCTGCGGTCAACGCGAGCCCCGGCCATGACTGGGAGGAATGCCGATGTCGAAGGCTCCGCAACGCGAGGAACCCGACCTGCTGCGCAGGTCCATGCTGGTGGGAGGCGCGGCCGCGGCGCTGATGCCGCGCGCGGCCATTGCCCAGGGAGCCGGCACGATCCGCATCGGTGTGCCGACCAAGACATACTGGCCGACCATCATTTGCGAGACGGCGATCCGCCAGAAGCTGTTCGAGAAGGAGGGGATCAAGGCGGAGCTCACGATCTATCGCAGCGGGGCCGAAGGCTTCGAGGCGATCGCGGCGGGTGCCGCCGACCTTGTCCTCAACTCGTCGTCCAGCGTCGCGGGAGGCCTCAAGAAGGGCGTCAACGTGAGGTGTGTCGCCAACGGCGCCAACGGCTACTACGGCTGGTACATGGTCGTGAAGACCGACTCGCCAATCAAGAAGGTGTCCGAGCTCGCGGGCAAGAAGGTCGGCATCACGTCGGCTGGCTCCGGCACCGACATCCTGGCGCGCTGGACGCTTGCAGAGCACAAGATGGATTTCACGCGCGTGCCGCTCGGTGGCGGCGGCCTGGTACCGAACCTGCTGACCGGCAACATCGATGCCTCCGTGCTCTACTCCCCGCTGACCTACAAGGTGATCGACGAGAAGGTGGCCCGGCCGCTAATCGACTACGGCGCCGAGGTGCCGGCGCATTCGACAGGCAGTTGGATCGCCAGCGACAAGGTCATCAAGGAGCGGCCGGAGGTGGTGCAGAAGGCGCTGAACGCCATCTACGGCGGGGTCGCCTTCCTTGTCGCCGATGCCAACCGCGCGGCCGCGGTAAAGCTTGTCGCCGAGATCGACGAGATCCCGGAGCCAATCGCGGCACGCGAGCTCGACGGCAACATCAAGCACTTGTCACGCGACGGCGAGATGAAGCTCGAGTGGATGGAGCGGGCCCTCGACATGGCGCGCCTCATCGGCATGACGGACCTGGCGCCGGTCAAGGACATCTTTGTCACGCAGTTCAAGCCGGTGCCGACCAAGGCGTAGGTCAGCTGCCGGCGCTGCGACAATGACACGACTCCAGATCAGACTGACGCGGCTGGCCCTGCTGGCGCTGGTCATGGCTGCGTGGGAGATCCTCCCCCGAAGCGGCGTGGTCAACCCGCTGCTGCTGCCGCCGCTGTCGCTGGTGCTGCAGACGCTGGTCGACCTGCTCGGCCGGCCGGCCGTGCACGAGGCGGTGGCCGTCACGGCCGCGGAGGTGATTGTCGCCTTCATCATCGCCGTGCCGCTGGGTGCGGCGGCGGGAATCGCGATTGCGGAGAACGACTATGTCGGCGAGATCTTCAAGCCGGTGCTGTTCTACGTGTTCAGCATCCCGAAGTCGATCTTCCTGCCGATGTTCATCCTCATGCTCGGCATCGGCTTCCAGCAGAAGGTGGCATATGCCGCTTTCACGACCGCGTTTGTCGTGCTCATGAGCGCGACGGCGGCTGTGGAGTCCGTGCGCCAGGACCATATCATGGTGGCGCGCTCGTATGGCGCAACGCAGATGCAGATCCTGCTGCGGGTGTACGTCCCGAGCATGATGCCGGTCCTGCTGGAGACGCTGCGCATCTCCATGATCTTCAATTTCACAGGCGTGATGATTGCCGAGATGTATGCCTCGCGCACGGGCATCGGGCATCTCATTTCCAACTGGGGGGAGAACTTCCAGATGCCGCAGCTGTTCGCCGGAGTGATCGTGCTGGCGGCCGTGGCGATCGCGTTCAACGAGGCCGTGCGTGTCCTGGAGGCTCGATGCAGCACGTGGCGAACCTGAGCGATGTGCGTGGCCGGGTCGGCGAGGCGGCGATCGAGGTCGACCGCGTGAGCCACGTTTATGCCGGCCCCGAGGGGGGTGTGCCGGCGCTGCAGGACATCTCGATGTCGGTTGGGGTGGGCCGGTTCGTGGTCATCGTCGGCCCGAGCGGCTGCGGCAAGACCTCCCTCTTGATGATGATGGCGGGGCTCAGGCATCAGACCGAGGGCAGAATCCTCTGTTACGGCCGGCCGATCCCGAATCCCGATCCCGAGCGGGTCGGTGTCATCTTTCAGGAAGCGAGTCTGTTTCCCTGGCTCAGCACGCTCGACAACATCGAGTTTCCGCTGAGCCTGCGCGGCACCCCGCGCGAGGAGCGCCGACGCCGGTCACAGGCCATGCTGAGCCTCGTCGGCCTCGACGGGTTCGGGGCGCGCTATCCCCACGAGCTGTCGGGGGGTATGAAGCAGCGCGTCTCGATCGCGCGCGGCCTGGTGCAGGACCCGCCGGTGCTGCTGATGGACGAGCCGTTTGCGGCGCTCGACGAGCAGACGCGCATGACCATGGGACATGAGCTGCTGCGCATCTGGTCCACCACCAAGAAAACGGTCGTATTCATCACGCACAGCCTCACCGAGGCGGTCTATCTCGCCGACGAAGTGCTGGTGATGTCGGCCCGGCCCGGCCGGATCATCGATCACATCCAGGTTACGCTGGCGCGGCCGCGCACCTACGAGATGATGGCGACCGACGTGTTCGGCCGGCTGCGCGACCGCATCTGGCAGCAGATTCGAAAAGCGGACTGAGGTGAGGTTTCCCATGCGCTGGCCCGCTCCCTCAACCGTCCGCTGGGCGATGCTGGTGGTCCTGCTCGCCCTGTGGGAGTTCGTGCCGACGACCGGGGTCATCCCGGAGCTGTTCCTGCCGGCGCTGTCGAAGACGCTCTACGTGCTCTGGGTCGACAAACACATCTACTTTGCCGCACTGCTGGTGACGCTCTACGAGGTGGCGCTGTCGATGCTGATCGCCTGCGGTCTCGGCATCCTGGTCGGCGCAGTAGTCGGCGGGTTGGCCGTTCTGCGCAACCTGCTGCTGCCGATCTTCTCGAGCCTCTACGCCGTGCCGATCGTTATCCTCTATCCGATCTTCACGGCATGGTTCGGCATCGGCTCGCAGTCGAAGATCGCCTTCGCCGGCATCTACGGGTTCTTTCCGGTGATGCTGTCGACGGCGGCGGGCATCCGCACCATCGACCCGCAGTTCGTGCTGGCCGCGCGTAGCATGGGCGCGACCCTGCCGCAGCTCATCACACGGGTGATCATTCCGGCGTCAGTGCCGACGGTGTTCGCGGGGCTGAGGCTGGGCGGGGCGCTGACCATCATCGGCGTGGTGGTGGCCGAGATGCTGACCGCCTCGGCCGGCATCGGCTATCTCGTGACGCTCAACCGCACCATCCTCGACAGCCCGCGCGTGTTCGCGGGCATCCTCGCGATCCTCGTACTGTCGATCGCCTACTACATGCTGGCGCGCGCGCTCGAGAGCCGCATGGTCGTGTGGCAGTCGGCGGGCAAGCAGACGCGCGCAGCCTCGCGCGATGCGCAGGTGGCGGTGGCGGCGCCGGCTGCGGCGTGATTCACCCCCACCCCTAACCCCTCCCCGCAAGAGGGAGGGGAAGCGCAGCAGGTCCGCCGCGCGGTTAACGGGCGACGAGCGCGTGGACGCTGAAGCGGTTGGCCTTGTCGGTCCAGACGTGCATGGGCCGCCAGCCCGAGGAACGTGCGAGGTCCTGGAACTGGCGCACCGAGTACTTGTAGGAGTTCTCGGTGTGGATGGTCTCGCCGGCCCGGAAGCGGAAGGTGCGACCGGCCGCGGTAACGTCCTGGGCGCGGCGACTGATGAGATGCATCTCGATGCGGCCGTCCCGCGCGTTGTAGATGGCCTCGTGGCGGAAGCCGTCGAGATCGAAGGAGCCTTCAAGCTCACGGTTGATGCGGGCAAGCAGGTTGAGATTGAAGGCGGCCGTCACTCCCGCCGCATCGTTGTACGCCGGCAGCAGCGTGCGCAGGTCCTTCTTGAGGTCGACCCCGACGATCAGTCGGCCACCGGGGGAGAGCGTGTTGCGCAGGACGGCGAGCAGGCGGCCGGCTTCGATGGGGGTCAGGTTGCCGATCGTGGAGCCGGGGAAGAATCCGGTCTTCGATCGCTCGCCGATGTCGGCGGGGAAGGTGATTGGCCGCGAGAAGTCGCCCACGATGGGCCGCACGTCGAGGTGCGGGAAGCGCTCCGTCAGCCGCTGCGCGGCATCCTCGAGCGCGGCGGGCGAGACGTCGACGGGCACGTAGGCGCAGGACCGCGGCAGCTTGCGCAAAAGGGTCTCGGTCTTGAGGCTCGAGCCCGAGCCGAGCTCCACCAACACGCTGTCGTCTGCGATCCCCTCCGTCATCTCGGCGGCGTGGGCCTCGAGGATCGCAGCCTCCGTGCGCGTGGGGTAATATTCCGGCAGCCGCGTGATCTCCTCGAACAGCGCGCTGCCGCGCGCGTCATAAAAAAAGCGGCACGGCAGAGATTTCTGCGGCCGCGACAAGCCGTCAAGAACGGCGGAGGTGAACTCGTCGTCGACGAGCGCGAAGCGCTCGGCAAGCAGCTTGCGCATATTGGGTGTCGGCATCACACGATCTCCGAGGCAAGACGCAGGCCCATAAACTGCCAGCGCTGGTGGGGGTAGAAGAAGTTGCGGTAGGTCGCGCGGGTGTGGCCGTCGGGGGTGGCGCAGGAGGCGCCGCGCAGCACCTGCTGGCTCACCATGAACTTGCCGTTGTATTCGCCGAGTGCCCCCTCGGGTGGACGATAGCCGGGGTAAGGAAGATAGGCGCTCTGGGTCCACTCCCAGACGTCGCCAAACATCTGACGCGGCTGTCCATTCGCGGGCGATTGCGCTGGTTGCGGCCGCAGCGCGCGTGTGGCGAGCGTATTGCCGCTTAGGGGCAGGCCCTCGGCAGCGACCTCCCACTCGAACTCCGTCGGCAGGCGCTTGCCGGCCCAGCGGGCGAAGGCGTCGGCCTCGAAATAGCTCACATGGGCGACGGGGCTCGCGCGATCGACCGGCTGCAGGCCTTCGAGCGACATGGCGAGCCACTGACCGTCGCGCTCCTCCCAGTAGAGCGGCGCGTGCCAGCCTTCGCGGTTGACCGTGGCCCAGCCATCGGACAGCCACAGGGCGGCAGAGCGATAGCCCCCGTCGGCCATGAAATCGAGCCACTCGCCGTTGGTGACGAGGCGGTCAGCAAGCCGGAACGGGTGGATCAGCACGTCGTGGCGGGGACCCTCGTTGTCCCAGGAGAAGCCGGCGCCCTCGTGCCCTACCAGGTGGATGCCGCCGGCGAACTCGACCCAGCGAATCGCCTCGGCAGCGGATGCGTCGCCAGCCAGCCGCACGGCGCGATATGCCGGCCGCAGCGGATTGGCGGCAAACAGCGCCAGGAGGTCGGTGAGCAGGAGCTCCTGATGCTGCTGCTCGTGGTTGATGCCGACCTCGATCAGGCGCGTGATCTCGGACCCGGGAGAGAGGCCGCGTGCCACCAGCTTGGCGAGGCCGTCATCGACATGGGCCCGATATGCCAGCACGCGTTCGCAGGAGGGTCGCGTGAGGACGCCGCGCCTGGGGCGCGGCTGCCGGGGTCCCTGGCTCTCGTAGTAGGAGTTGAAGCAGTAGTTGAAGTCGGGATCGAACGTCCGGTAGCCGGGGAGGTGCTTGGCGAGGATGAAGGTCTCGAAGAACCATGTGACGTGGGCCAGGTGCCACTTGGTGGGGCTTGCATCGTCCATCGGCTGGACGGTCATGTCCTCAGGGGAAAGGGGGCGAGCCAGCTCGAGTGAGAGGGCCCGCGTCTCGAGCAGCCGCTCCTGCTGCGTGCGGCGGGGCTCCGCATGGCGGGGCGTGCCTTGAGACCGATCCGTCATCTCAACTCCTCTTTTCCTATTCGAATCGCCCACTTGCGAGGCGACCGGACAGCCGTTTGCCGACGACCAAAACCATAGGCGAGGGTCCGCTGACCCCTGGGCACTTTCTCGCTTTGGAAACCATGCCTGGCGGCTATGGCAGGTCGGTGGTTCAGGAATTCCGGGCCGGTTCATTTGTTCCGGGCCGGCTCAGGGCGTGCTGGTGTCAATCGATTGCGTTGATGCGGCTCCATCTGCGCCGCTGCCGTGTGAGCATGCTTGCAAACTATCGAGGTGGGTACAAATCGCGAAAACGTGTGCGGCGCGCGCTGCTGACAGGACGGTGTCAGCATGGCTCATGGCAAGCGCGAGATGAGAAAGCAGGGGGCGAACAGCAAACAGCCCGCACCCGGTCCGAGGACCAGAGTGCGGGCCTTCTCCCCAAGCGTCCGGAACCAACTAGGGCATCAGTAGCCGACGCCGAGGATGAGCGGGGGCGAGGCGCGGTAGGCGGCGCCGGGAGCGGCCGGCTGGCGCATGCCGACAACGGCGGGACGAAGCTCGGTAACCTTCTGGCGCGCCATGGGCTTCTGCGGCTGCGGCATTGCTGCCTTGGGCGCGTTCGGCTCGGCGATCTGAGCCTTGGTCTCGAGTTGCGAGGATTGCTGGACGATCAGACCGCTGGTGTCGGCCGGACCGGCTTCGGCGTAGCTCTGTCCGATAACGGCCTGCTGGGTGGTCATCAGGGCATCGCTGGCCGACGCGGGCGCCGCTACTGCGGTCGCCAGCAGGGCGACGGCGAGAATCTTGCGGAGGTCGAGGGCAAACATTGGGGCGGTTCCTTCAGCTCGGGGCGGATGCCCGTGCGGCATCATGGGTGGAAGGTACCAGCGGTCTTGGACCCCGTCTGTTCCCGGTGAAACAGGGTTCGGACCGACCGCTTCGAGCCGCAGCCGACCCGTGATAGTGGTAAATTTTGGTTTGCGGCGGGCAGGGACGCGATGGCGAAAGGAAAGACCGGCGCCAAGGCCGGGACGATGACCGGGGGGATGGCGATCGTCGAGGCACTGGTCGCCAATGGCGTCGATACCGTGTTCGGCCTGCCGGGCGCCCAGCTCTACCCCCTATTTGACGCCCTGCAGCAGCGAGCGGACCAGGTTCGCACGGTCGGGGCACGGCACGAGCAGGCCTGCGGCTACATGGCGTTCGGCTATGCGCGATCGACCGGGCGTCCGGGCGTCTATGCCGTCGTGCCGGGTCCCGGCGTGCTGAATACGACGGCGGCGCTGTGCACGGCGTATGGCTGCTGCGCGCCGGTGCTTTGCATCACGGGGCAGGTGCCCTCGGCGTTCCTCGGCCGCAACCGTGGGCATCTGCACGAGCTGCCCGACCAGCTCGCAACCCTGCGCTCGCTGACCAAATGGGCAACTCGCATCGAGCGGCCGGCAGATGCCCCGGCCGCCATCAACGAGGCGTTCCGGCAGATGCTCTCGGGGCGGCCGGGGCCGGTGGCGGTCGAGATGGCGTGGGACACGATGGCCTCGAGTGGGTTCGTCGAGCCGCCCCGGCCGGCGGCCATCCCCGAGCCGCCCGCGCCATCGCCGCTCGAGGTGGAAGCGGCCGCCAAGCTCGTCGCCGTCGCGCGGCGGCCCATGATCATCACGGGCAGCGGCGCCCAGCATGCCAGCGAGGCGATCGAGGCCCTGGCGGAGGAGCTGCAGGCGCCCGTGGCGGCCTTCCGCGGCGGGCGAGGTGTCGTGCCGGAGGACCATGCCCTGGGCGTCTCCTCTTACGCCGCCTATCGCCTGTGGCCCGAGACGGACGCCCTCGTCGCCGTCGGCACGCGCGCCGAGATGCCCTACATGCGCTGGACCGGCATGATGTCCCTGATCGACCGCCCGCAGGCGCCGCCGCACCTCGTCCGCATCGACATCGATCCCGCGGAGATGCGCCGCCTCGTCCCGCATGCCGGCATCGTCGCCGATGCGGAGGCCGGGGTCCGCGCCCTGCTCGCGGCCGTGCGCCGCCTGCGGGGACGCAAGGGCGAAGCCAAGCCGCCGACTGCGGAATCCGCCAAGACGAGGGCTTCGGCGAAAGTCGCCGAGCGCATCGCCGCCGTGAAGGCCGAGGCACGTGCCGCGATCGAGAAGGTGCAGCCGCAGCTCGCCTATCTCGACGTCATCCGCGAGGTGCTCCCGCGCGACGGCATCTTCGTCACGGAGCTGAGCCAGGTAGGCTTCACCTCCTACTTCGGCTACCCCGTCTACGGCCCGCGCACGTACGTGACCGAGGGCTATCAGGGCACGCTCGGCTTCGGTTTCCCTTCGGCGCTGGGCGTAAAGGTGGCGCATCCTGACAAGCCGGTCGTCTCCGTCGCCGGCGATGGCGGCTTCCTGTTCGGCGTGCAGGAGCTGGCAACCGCCGTGCAGTACGGCATCGCGGTCGTCGTGCTGCTGTTCAACAATGGCGCCTACGGCAACGTGATGCGCGACCAGCGCACCAATTTCGGCAACCGCGTGATCGGCGCGGCGCTCGCCAACCCCGACTTCATGCTGCTGGCGAGATCGTTCGGGGTCGAGGCCCATCGCGTCGCCTCGCCCGAGGCGCTGCGGCCGGTCCTGGAGGCGGCGCTCGAGGCCAAAGGGCCGGTGCTGATCGAGATCGAGGTGGCGCAGGGTAGCGAGACCTCGCCCTGGGAATTCATCCACCCCAAGCCGCATCCGCCGCGGGTGTAGGCGCCCGTCGAGACGCCCGCCGCCGATGTTTCACGTGAAACAGCGATACGTTCAGGGCTCCGGGCGGGGATTGAGGCCGTCCTCGCCCCTCAACTGTCATTTCACCGTTGCGCCCGACGCCCCGAAATCCCTATCTACACGCGGCCCAGCGGGAATGGTCGTTCCTTCCCGCAAGAAGCTGCAAATGCGGGATAGAGCCGCCGGACAGAGCGCATGACCGACGTGACCCTGACGCAAGTGGCGCTTTTCCTGACCGCCGCCGTGGTGGCGGCGCCGCTCGCCAAGCTGCTGCGCATCGGCAACGTGCTGGGCTACCTCCTCGTCGGCGTCCTCATCGGTCCCTTCGGCCTCGGCTTCGTCTACTCCATCTACGAGGTCACCTCGGTACTCCATTTCGCCGAGTTCGGCGTCGTCCTCCTCCTCTTCCTCATCGGTCTCGAGCTTCGTCCCCGCCGCCTTTGGGCCATGCGCGCGGCCATCTTCGGCCTTGGCGGCGCCCAAGTGGCCATCACTGCCGCCCTCCTTGCCCTCATTGCCCTGGCCCTTGGCCTTGCTTGGCCCACGGCACTGTTCGCCGGTCTTGCCCTCTCCTTGTCGTCCACCGCGTTTGCCCTTCAGGTGCTCGAGGAGAAGGGCGAGCTGGCCCTGCGCCACGGCCGCATGGCGTTCGGCGTGCTGCTGTTCCAGGACCTGGCGGCGATCCCGCTGATAGCGCTTACCCCCCTGTTCGCCGTCACGGCGGGAAAAGCCGCGCCGATGGAGGTCCTGTCCGCGCTGAAGGCGATCGGCATCATCCTGCTGGTGGTGATCGTCGGCCGCTACGTGCTCGACGGCCTGATCCGCATCGTTGCGCGCACGCGGGTGAAGGAGGCGATGACGGCTTGCGCATTGCTGACCGTGGTCAGCGTGACGCTGGTGATGGAGCACGCCGGCCTTTCGGCGTCGCTGGGGGCGTTCATCGCCGGCGTTCTGCTCGCCGATTCCGATTATCGCCACGAGATCGAGGCCGATATCGCGCCGTTCGAGGGCCTGCTGCTCGGTCTGTTCTTCACCGCCGTCGGCATGTCGCTCAACCTCAAGCTGACGGTCGAGAGCCCCTACCTCGTCGCGGCGATCGTATTCGGCCTGCTGGCGGTGAAGAGCGGCGTGCTCTACGCACTCGGCCGCCGCGCCGGGCTGGAGTCGGGGCCGGCACGTCGCTTCGCGCTCGCCATCGCCCAGGGCGGCGAGTTCGCCTTCGTGCTGTTCACGACCGGCGTCGATGCCGGCGTGCTCGCCAAGCCCGTCGCCGACCTGCTGTCGGTCGCCGTCACCCTGTCGATGGCGGCAACGCCCCTGCTGCTGCTGATCGACGAGAGCCTGGCCCCGCGCGCGGTGGTGGCGCAAGCCTTCGACACTCCGCCCGAGAACGACGGCCATATCGTCATCGCCGGCTTTGGCCGCGTCGGCCAGATCGTCGCCCGCATCCTGCTCGCCAAGCGCATCCCCTTCACCGCGCTCGACTCCGATCCCCAGCACGTCGACACCGTGCGCAAGTTCGGCGCGCGCGCCTTCTACGGCGACGCCAGCCGGCACGAGATCCTGGAGGCGGCGCAGACGGGCAAGGCCCGCGCCTTCGTGCTGGCCATCGACAATGTCGAGGCGTCCCTGCGCACCGCCCAGATGGTCAAGCAGCACTATCCCAACGTGCCGATCTACGCGCGCTCGCGCCACCGCCGCCACACCCACCAGCTGATGGACCTGGGCGTCCAGGTTATCCGCCGCGAGACCTTTCTCTCCTCGCTCGACCTCACGCGCGAGCTGCTGCGCGGCCTCGGCCTCTCCGAGCGCGACGTGCGCTTCGCCGTCGACACCTTCATGACCACCGACCGCCGCCGCCTCTACGAGGACTACAGGCACTACACCGACCTCGAGAAGCTTCAGGAGCGCGCCAAGAGCCACACCCAGGAGCTCGACGAGATCTTCGCCCAGGACGCCGCCGAACAGGCCAAAGCCGCCGCCGCCGCCGCGAAGGGAGCCAAGGCGAAGGCTGGCAAGGAGCCGTGATGGTGAAGGCTGCATCCCCGGAAGCCGCCGCGCATGCGGAGGCTATCCGGGGCCCAGCTGCCGTCGAGCGCCGACCACGCGTGCTCGCGGAGGTTTGCTGCACCGCCGACTGCGCGCATCAGCAAGATTGGGCCCTGAGCCTACATCGCGCTCTGCAACAGAACGAAGACAATCCGCGGGTGCCATCAGGCGGCGGTGGGCTCATTCACCTTTTTGTTGTTCGCGACAGTCGCCGCTTGCAGGGCCCCACTCCATCGCGATAGATTGGGCCTACATTGAGCTATTCGTATTGGTGCGCACATGTCAGATATTTCGCAACGTGCTCTCGACGACGTGGTCTCCGACCGGCTTGTTTCCGCGAGAGACCAGATCGCACGAAGTCTCCAGCAGATCGGTCACGGAAATCCGCTTGGGGCCGAAACGCAGCAAGACCGCGCTGTCGCCCGTCTTCGCGCAAAGCTCGATGAGACGCCCTTGCGCAAGAAATTCGATCCGGAACAGCTCGCCCGCGAGATCCGGGAGACGGCGGAAGCAATCGAGCAGCCGGCAATGGCCGAGGCGGCGCCGCAACCGAAGGCAGGCCCGGAATCGATCATCGGTCTCACGTACGACTTTGTCAGCGTGTCGTTTCTGTCCCGCGGTCGCACCGCCGCCGATGCGGTAGCTCGGATCATTTTCCGCGACGGTCGCCCGCAGGGCTCGGGCTTCCTGGTCGCTCCGGGACTGCTGCTCACCAACCAGCACGTAATCGCTTCTGCGAGCGTCGCCCCCGGCTTCCTTGCCGAGTTCGATTTCGAGACGGATGACAAGGGAGGCAAAAAACAGACCACTGTTTTCGAGTTCGATGCCCGCTTCTTCGTCTCCGACCCCAAGGAAGGGCTCGACTACGCACTCGTCGCCCTCGGGCCGCGATTCGCGGGCTCCCGCCCGCCGGAGAGCTTCGGGTTCCTTCCTCTCTCCGCCGCTGGCGACAAGCACATGCTCGGCGAGGTCGCCAACATCATTCAGCATCCAAAGGGCCGCCGCAAAGAGGTCGTGCTGCGCGAGAATCGACTCGTGTCGCGTTTGGAGCCGGTGTTGCACTATATTGCCGACACCGAGGGCGGCTCGTCTGGATCCCCGGTGTTCAACAACGACTGGCAGGTGATCGCGCTCCACCACTGGGGTGGTCCAGGTCCGCTCGCCGTGAGCGGCCTCATGCCCAACGGGAACGCCGAGGTGAACGAGGGCGTGCGCATCAGCAAGATCGTCGCCGATCTGGACGCCAAGCGGCGTGGCGGCATTGAAGGCGCAGCACGACTGGCAAGTGCGATCGAAATCTGGTCGCGCAGCGGTGGTGAGCCCAGACCCGGGCCCGGAGAATCGCTGCGCCCCTCAAACAACGGGAGCCGTCCCATGTCGCGACATGAAATCGACCTTTCGGATCGCCGTGGCTACGAGCCCGGTTTCATCCGAGGCTTCAATGTACCGCTGCCGAAGCTGACCAACGTCAGGCATGAGGTGGCGCGCAACCTTGACGCGCGCCACGGCGAAGACGAGTTCGAGCTTCCCTATCATCACTTCTCGATCGTCATGAACGCGGACCGACGGCTCCCATTCTTCACGGCCTGCAATATCGATGGCAAGCTCAGTCGCCACGTCGACCGCCGTTCAGGGATGATCGACGATGACGCGACCCTGAGGGATCGTGGCCTCGAGAGCGCCGAGGCGGCCGAAGCCGGCGGCGGTTTCCGCCTCGACCCGCGAGTGCACCGTGAGCACCAGCTCGGCACGACGTTCTACGCAAAACAGAAGGTTCCAGGTTTTCAGGATGTCGGCAACGATCGTACCGCGCGCATGTTTCAGAAGGGGCACATCACGCTGCGCAGCGATCCCGCCTGGGGCGACGACGAGATGACTCTGGCGGCCGAGAAGGACACATACTTCTATACCAACATCGCCCCGCAATTCGGCTTCTTCAATCAGGGCAGTCGCGACGATCGCCCCGCAGAGAAGGGCAAGTTGCGCTGGCGGGCGGTCGAGACCTACGTGCTGCGCAACGCAGTGACGATGCAGGAGCGCGTGAACGTTTTCGCCGGGCCGGTATTTCGCGACAAGGCCAGCGGCGGGGTCAAGGCCGATCCGCTCTATCGCGGCGTCCAGATCCCGATGCAGTTCTGGAAGATCGTCGTGTGGGATGACGACGGCACGCTGCGCTCGCTCGCGCTTCTTGCCGAGCAGCGAACGGTCCTCGAGCAGTTGACCAACGGCATGCCCGAGGCGCTCGGAGGCTTGCCCGAGAGTTTGGATGCGGTGATCCAGCGCTTCGACTCTGGCCCGGAACGCTTCAATGACCCGGCGGAGTTGCGGCGCGTCCAGAGCTTCTTGTCCAGTGTAGAGGAGATCGGAAAGCTCACCGGTCTCGTTTTCGACGAAGCTGTAAAGAACGGCGACATGGCGAAGGGCCGCGACCTGCGAGACCTGAGAGAAAGCGTTGGAGACACCGACACGCTGCGTGACTTTCTCAGAACCGGCGGGCGCCTGCAACGGCAGGAACGGTCGGGTGTCCCCTCTACGCGCGGCTGCAGCCAGCAATCCACCGGCGACGAAGCGGAGCGCTCGCAAGGGCGGCCCGAAGCGGCGCGCCCGGCCAAAGAAGGTATGATGCACCGCTGCACGCGATGATGTGTTGTCATCGCCGGCGCCGCAGCCGAGCGAGCGAGGACCTTGTCGTGGTTCACCGTTATGCGGACCACATCATTGAGGCCAGCCCGCCCTGTCGACGCTCTCGACGTGGTAGGCCTTGCCCGTGATCAGCCACTCGCCGTCGATGCGGTGGTAGGTGAGATAGTCCACGAACACGATGGTATTGATCCGGACGCGAACCTTCACCATTGCCTGGCTGCTCGACGCGAAGTCCATGAGCAGCACCTGCTCCTCGCGCCGGGCGCCAGCCGCCTTGGGCGACTGCCGGCCGCGCAGGATCTCCTTGTAGTCGGCTGCCGGCCACATGGTCATCTTACCCTCGCGGAACCCGTGCAGCTGCGCGGTCGAGCGAAACACCCGATCGAAGCGCGACGTGTCGCCGTCGTACATCAGATCGAAGTAGCGCTGCACGGCCTCTCGCAGTCCCTTGGTGTCGTTCGGCTCGCTCACGGTGTCGCTCCCTGGCTGCGGCTCTGGTCGACGGCAACTCCCGCACTATTGCGCATGGGACCGCGGCATGTCCTTGCGAATTGTGCTGGTCGGCTGGGCGTTCTCGCAATATTATGCTGCTTGTCTCCACTGCTGCGCCCATCCATGCCAAGCGACGACCTCGACGCGATCGATCTGCGCATTCTCGCCGCGCTGCAGGCCGACGGCCGGCTCAGCAACGTCGAGCTCGCCGAGCGTGTCGGCCTCTCGCCCTCGCCATGCCTGCGCCGCGTCAAGGCTCTGGAGGGCACGGGTCATATCGAGGGCTATCGCGCGCAGCTGGGCCGCGAGCGCGTTCAGCTCGGCGTCACCGTTTTTCTCGGCGTCAAGAGCGAGGGTCACGCCAACAGGCGCGCCGACGCATTCGAGAAGGCGATCCTTGCCATGCCCGAGATCGTCGCCTGCCACATGGTCTCCGGCGAGGCCGACTACCTGCTCGAGGTCGTGGTCCCGGACCTCGAGCGCTACCAGCGCTTCCTGCTCGACAAGCTGCTGGAACTGCCGATGGTGCGGGAGGTGCGCAGCAACATCGCCATCCGGAGCTTGAAAGCCTCGGCCGCGCTGCCGCTCGATCACCTCGCCCCGGCCCCACCCGCGGCCGCCCGCAAGCTGCGCCAGGCGCCGGCCGGCCCCAGGCTCCGGCACCGGCGTTAGCCGGTGTCCGCCTCCCCCTCGCGGGCAAGCCCGGCCGCGGTCTGACGCGGGCGCTCGGGGGCAGGGTCGAGCCGCCGCCATGGGCCGCCCACCGCGCGCCCCCACAATCGGCTTGGCGCGGGCCCCGCAACTTGCTAAGACCCCCGCCTCGGTCCAATGGCTATTCCGCGGTAGCTCAGCGGTAGAGCAGCCGGCTGTTAACCGGCTGGTCGTAGGTTCGAATCCTACCCGCGGAGCCAATGATTTCAATGGCTTGGCTTCTCTGCGCCGGCTGACGCGCCCCGTCAGGGCCACATTCTGGGCCACAGAATCGGCTGTGGCGCTTATGCTGCACTCTTGCTACGAACTGGGAGTGCGCACTCTGGTCGACCCACGAAGGGGGCCGTCAATTCTCGATTTGCGGCACCTGCGTATGGCCGAAAGCATTGCAAATGACCGGCGTAAAGGCGCAAGCCGCGGGTGCTGCC
>JBGGME010000450.1:0-4163 GCA_041288195.1 Hyphomicrobiaceae bacterium | reverse complement strand
CGCGGTGCTGAGACGGACGGGTCACGAAAGCAAGCTCGCAAGACTCGGGGCGTTGAAGGAACAGCGGCTCGCTTTGATGTCCCGCATCGCCGAGCTGAGACGGCCGCAAGCCGCGGAAGCATTGCCGGCCACCCGGCATCCATGTGGGCCCCCGGTCGCGGAACTCTCACAAACTGGAATGCTATCAGCACCTATGCTCAGGGCTAGGGCGATGGCCGAGTTGTGCCTTTGATGCGTCCTCGTCTGTCTTTGCATTCGCCGGCGCTCAAGGCGCCGCCGAGGCGCAAGGGCGCGTCGCACTCGTGATCGGCAACTCGACCTACCGGAACGTCGCCCCTCTCGGCAATCCCAAGAACGACGCCGCCGACACTGCAGCGGCGCTGCGCAAGCTCAATTTCAAGGTCATTGACGGTATCAACCTCGACAAGGGGGCCTTCGACCGCAAGGTGGCCGAGTTCGCCGGCGCGCTGAGGGGCGCGTCGGTGGGCCTCTTCTTCTATGCCGGACACGGTCTCCAGGTTGGCGGGCAGAACTACCTGGTCCCGGTGGACGCGCAGGCAGATACCGCCGCGGCCCTCGACTTCCAGATGGTGCGGCTGGACCTCATCCAACGAACCATGGAGCGGGAGGCGCAGACCAACATCCTCTTCCTCGACGCCTGCCGGGACAACCCGCTCGCCCGCAATCTCGCGCGCAGCATGGGCACACGCTCCACCGATGTTGGCCGCGGCCTCGCCGCCGCCGAGTCGGGGGTCGGCACGCTGATCAGCTTCTCGACCCAACCGGGCAATGTTGCCCTCGACGGCGACGGCCGCAACTCGCCCATGCCGGCGCGCTCGTGCGGCAGCTCTCCGCGTCGAGCGACGATCTGAGCGCCATCCTGATCGCCGTGCGCAACGACGTGATGACCGTGACGCAGCGTCGCCAGGTGCCGTGGGAGCATTCGGCCCTCACCGGACGCTTCTATTTCGCCGCCGCACCTCAGGCGCGGCAGCAGACGCCCGCGGCGCCCAGCGCACTGGCCGCGCCACCGCAACCCAGCGAGGCCGAGCGCGCCTGGAATCTCGCCAAGGACTCGACCAACGTCGCGCTGCTTGAGTCCTTCGTGGCGCGCTACATGGGCACCTTCCATGCCGACTTGGCGCGCGCGCGCATCGAGGAGCTGAAGGCCAAGCAGGCCACGGCCGCTATTCCGCCGGCGGTGCCGCGCTCCCAGCAGCCGGCCGCCCCACCCGCCGTGGCGACGCCGCAGGTCGCCCCACCACCCGCTTCGATGCCATCGCCTACTCTCCGTCGACGCGCTCACACGGCTGGTCCTTACGATTACGCCTCGCACGAGGAAGCCGAGCGCGTGGCGCTCGCCAATTGTATGCAGCAGGCGCGCGACTGCAGCGTGCTGTTCTGGTTCCAGAATGGGTCCGGTGCCCTGGCCGTAGGACCGTCGGGCTACGGCACCGGCTGGGCCATCAACCAGGGCCTGGCCGAATCTTATGCGCTCGGCGTCTGTAGCCAGTATTCCACCAACTGCAGCGTTCAGCGATGGGTCTGCACCACGCGCTAATCCTTCAGCCAGCTCGCGGCCATTAAGCGACGACAAAGTGAACGTCGTGCAGACTGAACAAAATGCGCCATTGCCGCACCTAATCCAGGACACGGTAGCGGCCACGTCTGCACACCCGCGCCGCTGAATTTCCCCTTTGTCGTCAAATTGTTGGGCTAACGCCTCCCAAAGGGGGAAGGCAACTGGTGCTACTGCGGCTCGCGTCAATACTATTTGCCGGGCTCTGTCTCGCGGGCTGCGGCGCGTCTGCGCGGCTCGACGCGGTCCCATTAGGCTCGGGGGCTGTATCCTTCCTGCGCATCCCCAACGCTCGTTTCGACGATGACGACGGCGAGGCCCTGAAACAGGAAATCTGGCAGTCGCTGACGCGTGAATGGCCAAGCCTCTCCAACACCATGCTCGCCATGTCGGGCGGGCAAGAGGATGGCGCATTTGGTGCGGGCGTGCTGGTTGGCTGGAGCGAACGCGGGGATAGGCCGCAGTTCAAGATCGTAACCGGCACAAGCACTGGGGCGCTCGCTGCACCGTTTGCATTCCTAGGCACCGAGTACGACGGGGTGCTCAAGAAAATTTACACCGAGACACAGCCGTCCGAGGTCATAGCATCCAAGCGCTTCCTGCTGTCAGCGGTCAACAACGACTCGCTGATGGACAACGCCCCGCTGGCGCGCTCCATCGACAAGTACCTCGACATTCGTATCCTTGATCGCATCGCCGGGGAATACGAGAAGGGCCGGCTGCTGCTCGTGTCCACCACGAACCTCGATACGGGGAAGCCGGTGATCTGGAACATCGGCGCGATTGCCGCCAGCGGCCACCCGTCACGTCTGAAGCTCGTTCGCAAGGTCATGCTCGCGGCTGCCTCAATTCCGGGGCTCTTCCCACCTGTCATGATCGACGTGCTTCTGGATCAGACTAAGCTCCAGGAAATGCATGTCGACGGGGGTGCCAGCTCGCAGGTCTTCCTTTATCCACCGTCGCTCAGGCTCGGCAACATCCTTAGCCGCGACGAGACCCAGAGGCCAGCTGCCTATGTCATCCGCAACGGCCGCGTTTCGCCGCCATCGGGCAAGGTCGAGCGCAAGACGCTCGCCATTGCGGGGCGTGCGATTGAGACGATGATCGCCAACCAGGGCATTGGCGACCTCTACCGCATCTACACAACGACGCAGCGTGATCGTATCGATTTTAGCCTTGCCCTGATCGGCGAGGACTTCAAACACCCCTACTCCGGCCCATTCGACCGCGCCTATATGCTGAAGCTTTTCGAGTACGGGCTGAGCAGAGGCATAACGGGTACGGCGTGGCAAAAAACTCCGCCGGGGTATGCGAGATGAGAGCGCGCTCCCCGCTGCGAAACGTTCTGCATCCTCTGCCAAGGGGCCCCAACACTATGACGACGACCGATTTCAACTACAGGGTCGCAGGCGACAACGTTGAATGATGCTGATGCTGCGAAGCCGAGCGCTGCTATTCTTCACCGTCGCTCTCTTGGCTGGGGGCTGCTCCTCCATCGGAGACCTCCCGAACTTCGACAGCGTGCCGAACCCTGTTGCCAAGGACGACAGCGGCCGCACGAAAATTGATACCATGAGCGAGCAGGCCGAGAGGCATGAGTCGGACACGCTCAAGGAGATTGAGAAACGCTAACAGCCCGTTCAAAGCTCAGCGGTTGGCATGAGGCGGCCGCAAACGAAAGGGCTACCTCAGCTCTGACATCAATGTAGGTCGACGGCACGGGCTGCGATTGCATGACGAGGCGCGTCGGGGCAGCGCAGATCGCGTTCTGGGTGTTTGCGGCGGCCATGGGCGCCTCGCTGTCGTCGATCTTCCTCGTCTACACGGGGCAGTCGATCACGCAGGTGTTCTTCGTGACCGCGGCGGCGCTCGTCGGGGTCGTCGTGCAGTCACTACCAGAGAAAGGACCGCCACCGCCCACGGCCGGGCAGAAGGCGCAGAACGCAACCAACTACGGAGCACAACGCCAAAGTGTATGCGGAGTCCAAGACTCGTCTTGCCAAGGCAGAAGCGCGCTGGCAGCGACAGGTGGCGGCGTTGGGTTCACTGCGTCAATCGATGAAAAATCCGGAGTCGTTCGTGCTGTCGACCGCGCTGGAGATGGACGACGGCACGCTGTGCGTCATGTACCGCGCGACCAACTCGTTTAACGCCATTGTGCCGGGCAAGCGGTGATCACCGCGACGGCGATACACACGAGCGATGACACATGGAATAGCCGGTGCGGGGGCAAGCGCGGCACCGATAAAACCGGCATGCTGGCGATACACTTGCAGTAGTGAACGACCCCGGAACGGTGTCCATAAGGCCAATTATGCGAACCACTCGGCGGCGGCCCCCGAGGTTGAAGGTCAATTGGACCACACTTGGTCCAATTCACATACAACGAAGCGGCGTCTCAACGGGGCGACGGCCGCGCGCCCGTCAACGTGGCTCGGGCTGGTCCCGCACCAAGGGTGTCCGAGTCTGCTTTCGGGGGACATGCGGACACGCGCTCGGGGGTCCGCAATTCTTCCGGATTTGACCCGATCCTGTCATCCAACTCGTTGAATGCTGCAGTGCAGCGTGGGCGGACCAGGTCGGG
>JBGGME010000449.1:0-8170 GCA_041288195.1 Hyphomicrobiaceae bacterium | reverse complement strand
CGTCGATCGCGAGACCATCCGGCCGATCTGGCAGGCAACCCTCGACCGCGTGCTCAGGGAGGCGATGCTCGCACGCCCCGCCGACCGCTGGATGCAGACGGGCGGCCGCAAGGGCCGGCACAGCGAGCACCTCGGCCACCTTTTGGCGGAGATGCAGGTGCTCCACCGCGCCCATCCCGGCGCTACGTGGTGAGCGGCCGAGATGGGTACAGCGAGACAAGCCGCGGGCGTCCCCTCCCCCCTCGTGGGGGAGGGACAGGGAGGGGGGGAGCCTCGACGCGCAGGGAGTCCCCCCACCCCTAACCCCTCCCCACAGGGGGGAGGGGAATCGGATCTCGAGCGCGCGCACTCAGCAGCCGCGGCCGTCGTCGATCCCGAGATCCCCGTCCTGACGCTCGCCGACCTCGGCGTCCTGCGCGGGGTCGAGCGGCGCGGAGACGCGATCATCGTCAAGCTCACCCCGACTTACACTGGCTGCCCGGCCACACTCGCAATCCAGCTGGCCGTCGAGGCGGCGCTGGCCGAGGCCGGGCTCACAGCGGCGCGCGTCGATATCGTGCTCGCCCCGGCCTGGTCGACCGACGACATCACCGAGGACGGCCGGCGCAAGCTCCGCGACTACGGCATCGCGCCGCCGGCGCGTGGAGCAGCAGTCCGCTCGCTGTTCGCCGAGGAGACCGTAGCCTGCCCGAAGTGCGGATCGACCGACACCTCCCGCATCTCCGAGTTCGGCTCGACCGCCTGCAAGGCCCTGTGGCGCTGCGAGGCTTGCGCGGAGCCCTTCGACTATTTCAAGTGTCTCTGAGCCCATTGCCGGACCGAAGGGCGCAATGCACGACTACCAGCCGCTGAGGATCGTCGAGGTCGCGCCCGAGACGGCGGATGCCGTTGTCGTCACGCTGGAGGTGCCGCCGGCGCTCGCCGACGCGTTCCGCTTCATGCCGGGCCAGCACCTGCCTGTGCGTGCCAGCATCGATGGCGCGGAACAGCGCCGCACCTACTCGATCTGCCGTGCGCCTGGCGGCTCCTGCGTGCGCGTCGCCATCAAGCGCGTGCCCGGCGGAGCGTTCTCCAACTGGGCCAACGACACCCTCTCCGCCGGAACCATGCTCGATGTCATGCCGCCGGCCGGGCGCTTCGTGCTGCCTGAGAGCGACGGGCGCGCGCGCCACATCGTCGCCTTCGCCGCCGGTGCCGGCATCACGCCGCTCCTCGCCATGATCGAGCATGGCCTCACAACCGAGCCCGAGACTGGCTTCACCCTCGTCTACGGCAACCGCGGCCCCGACAGCATCATGTTCCGCCGCGAGCTCGAGGACCTCAAGGACCGCTACCTCCGCCGCTTCACGCTGCTCTACGTACTCTCGCGCAACGAGGAGTCGAGCGCGCCGCTGTTCGAGGGCCGCATCACCGGCGACAAGGTCAAGGCGCTCGCGGCGAGCCTCTTCAACCCGGAGGAGGTGGCGCATTTCTTCCTGTGCGGGCCGGGCTCGATGATCAAGGAGACGCGCAACGCACTCCTGGCTCTCGGCGTCCCGCGCGAGCGCGTACACCACGAGTTCTTCGCCCCCGGCGGCGGCGCCTATCGCGCAAAATGCGTGACTCCCTCTCCCCGCTCGCGGGGAGAGGGTCGGGGTGAGGGGCAGCCACAACCGCCAGCGCGAGCGTCCCAAGGCGCCGAGGTGATCGCGATCCTCGATGGGCTGCGCCACCGCTTCATGGTGCCGCCCGGCGGCCAGGTCGTGGACGCGGCGCTCGCGGCCGGCATCCGCGTGCCCTACTCCTGCAAGGGCGGCATGTGCTGCACCTGCCGCGCCAAGGTGGTCGAGGGCAAGGCCGACATGGTCGTCAACTACAGCCTGGAGCCCTGGGAGATCGAGCGCGGCTTCATCCTCACCTGTCAGGCCGTGCCGAAATCGGAGCGGCTCGTGCTCGACTACGACGCGATGTAAGCCCCCTCTCCCGATGCCTCTTCCGGCATGGGGAGAGGGTCGGGGTGAGGGGCAGCAACAAGCTCCGGAGCAAGGTGAGGGGTCACCGCGCCTTCGCCGCCGCGATCTCCTCCTCGACGTCGCGCAGCTTGTCCTTGCCGAAGAACATCTCGTCGCCGACGAAGAACGTGGGCGCGCCGAACGTGCCGCGGGCAACCGAGGCCTCGGTGCTCTTGAGCAGTCGGTCCTTCACCTCCTGCTCCTGGATGCGCGCGAGCGTGCGGGCGCCGTCAAGGCCGGCCCCGTCGAGCGACGTACGGATCACCTCAGGATCGTCCATCTTCTTCTCGTCCTCCCACATGAAGCGGAAGACGGCATCGACGTATTTTTCGAGCTGGCCATCCGCCTCGGCCGCCACCGCGCCGCGCATGACCTGCACGGTGTTGACGGGGAAGTGCGGGTTCATCTTGAAGCGCGTGAGCCCGTGCTTCTTGATGAAGCGCAGCGTTTCGAGCCGCTGGTAGGCGAGCTTTCCCTTCACGTCCTTGAAGGCCACCATCGGCGCGACGTTGCCGGTGGCCTTGAACACGCCGCCGAGAAGGATCGGCACATACACGAACTTGGAGCCCGTGCGCTGCTCGATGCCCGGGATCAGCTTGTGCGAGAAGTAGGCGTTGGGGCTGCCGAAATCGAAGTGAAACTCCACCTTGGGTGTCATGCGCGTCTCCTCAGCGTTCGTTGTTGCGGGCCGCTGCGCGTGCCCCGAGGGTCTCCCCTCCCCCTTGCGGGGAGGGGTCGGGGGTGGGGGTCTCGAGTGCAGCGACGACAGTGTCCATGACCCCTTGCATGTTCTCCCTTACATCCGCATTCCAAAATCGCAGAACGCGGAAGCCTTGATCCCGGAGGTATCGCTCTCGCACAGCATCTTTCCGCAGCTCCGCCTCTGAGCTGTGCGTACCCCCATCGACCTCAATGATGAGCCGCTGCGACAGGCAGGCGAAATCGACGATGAAACGGTCGATCGGCACCTGTTGGCGAAACTTGAAACCAACCTGCTTCAACGGCCGCAGCTCTCGCCAAAGTCGGCGCTCAGCCGAGGTTTTGTTCTTGCGCAGATACCTGGCGTATTCGTTTGCCATCACATTTGACCCCCACCCCTAGCCCCTCCCCGCAAGGGGGAGGGGGACCGGGCCGCGCATGAGGCGACGCATCACCACGCCTCCAGCCAGGGGCGCAGGTCGAGCTCGTGCGTCCAGGCGCTGCGCTGCTGCGTATGCAGCTGCCAGTAGGCTTCGGCGATGGCGTCGGGATCGAGGATGCCGTCGCGCTCCTTCAGCGCGTACCGCTGCGGGAAGTTGGAGCGGATGAACTCGGTGTCGATGGCGCCGTCGATCACGATGTGCGCAACGTGGATGCCCTCGGGGCCGAGTTCGCGCGCCATGCTCTGGGCCAGCGCGCGCAGCGCGTGCTTGGCGCCGGAGAAAGCCGCAAAGCCGGCGCTGCCACGCACGCTCGCAGTCGCGCCCGTGTAGAGGATCGAGCCGCGGCCGCGGGGAACCATCACCTTCGCCACCTCGCGCCCCATCAGGAAGCCCGCGAAGCAGCCCATTTCCCACACCTTGAAATAGACCCGCGATGTGGTCTCGCGGATCGGGAAGCGCACGTTGGCGCCGATATTGAAGACCGCCACCTCGATCGGGCCGATCTCGCGCTCGATGGTGGCAACGAGCGCCGCCATCTCCTCCTCCTTGCGGGCGTCCGAGCCGAACGCGCGCGCCCGCCCGCCCTCGCTCTCGATGCGGGTGACGAGGGGTGCGAGCTTGTCGACGTTGCGGCGGGTGACGCAGGCAACGAAACCCTCGCGCGCGAACCTTCTGGCGATGGCCCCGCCGGTCGCATCGCCTGCGCCGATGACGAGGGCAACCTTTGCGTCAGCCACAGGGATCCTCCGGTGCAAGAGATGTGATTGTGTCGGCTGAGCCATGCGCTGGCAACATCCCAGCCGAAGCTACCCTTGTGGTAGCCGCCCCGAGGCGTCATTGTCGGGACCTCGCCCAGCCAGATCCGGACGCCGCCATGACTGCCGCAAAAGCTTCGCAAGGCCGGTCCCTGCCCATCAAAGGCAACCGCTTCCTGATTGTGGGCGGTGCGAGCCTGGTCGGCTCGGCGAGCGCGGAGCTGTTCCTGAAGGAGGGCGCCGCCGAGGTCCTGATCCTCGACAGCTTCTTCCAGGGCTCGGCCGAGAACATCAAGCACCTGGAGGGCGACAAGCGGCTCAAGCTCGTTCAGGGCGACGTGATGCGGCTGCCGCAGATCATCGCCGCCACCAAGGGCGTCGACGGCGTCCTGCACCTCGCGGCCCTCATGTCCATCACCATGGACCGCGACCCGTGGATGGGCCTCGACGTCAACCTGCGGGGCACGCAGAACGTGATCGAGGCCTGCTGCCTCAACGGCGTGAAGAAGATGGTGTTCACCTCCTCGAGCGCGGTCTACGGCTACGGACCCGGCCTCAAGGGCGATCTCGTGGAGACCACGCCCTTCCTCACCTGGGGCGCGCCGACGGGCGCCATCATCTACGGCGCCACCAAGATCATCGGCGAGCAGCTCTGCCGCGACGCCCACCTCAAGCGCGGGCTCGACTACGTGGCGGTGCGCTATTCCACGGTCTACGGCGAGCGCCAGCACTACCGCGCCACCAACGCCCTCTACATCATCGAGACGCACGACCGCGTGCGTCAGGGCCTGCGCCCCCGCGTCGTCGGCGACGGCGCCGACACCAAGCATTTCGTCCATGTCAGCGACGCGGCCCGCGCCAATGCCGCGGCGTTCGCCGCCGATGCCACCAACGTCGCCGTCAACATCTCGGGGCCCAAGCCGACAACGACGCTCGAGATCGTGCGCCTCGTCACCGAGCTCGCCGGCAAGGACCTCGTGCCCGAGCACGTGGAGCCCGATCCGGGCAAGGTGCAGCTGAGCGCCGGCGGCGCCTGGAAAATGGACCACACCGCCGCCGAGAGCATCATCGGCTGGAAGCCGCAGGTCGACATGCGCGAGGGCATCCGCCGGCTCCTCGCCTGGCGCGAGGCTTCGGGTAAGTAACGAGGATAGCATTCGGCTCGAGGGTCGCGTGGACTTCGACCTGCCCAGAGACCTTGCCGATTGGCAGCGCCGCGTCCGCGCGTTCGTCGCCGCGGAGCTCACCCCGCACGATGCGGCAATAGAGAAGACGGGCGTCATCCCGCCGTCCGCCCTCGACGGGCTCAGACGCATGGGCCTCTACGGCCTCAACACGCCCAAGCCCTACGGCGGCCTCGGCCTCACCATGCTCGGTACCTGCCTCGCGCTGCAGGAGCTGGCGAAGGCGCACATCGCCTACTACTACGTCTCGGGCGTCAACGTGCACATCGGCTCGAAGGGCATCGAGTTCGACGGCACGGAGGCGCAGCGCCGCCGCTGGCTGCCTGAGCTGGCGAGCGGCCGCATCGTCGCCTCCTTCGCGCTGACCGAGCCCGGCGCCGGATCGGACGCAGGAGGCATCGCCACGACTGCAGTTCGCGACGGCGGCCACTACGTCCTCAACGGCCGCAAGATCTACATCACCAACGCACCGGTCGCCGGCCTCTTCACCGTGTTCGCGCGCACGCGCTCCGACAATCCCAGGGGCGCCATCTCGACGTTCCTGGTGGAGGCGGGCACGCCCGGACTCGAGATCGGCGAGGCAACCGAGATGCTGGCCGGCAACGGCTCGGGCCACGCCGAGGTGATCTTCCGGGATTGCCGCATACCCGCGGCCAACCTCCTTGGCGAAGCCGAGGGCCGCGGCTTTGCCACCGCCATGAAGTGCCTCGACGCGGGCCGCGTGTGCTGGGGCGCCTACTGCGTCGGTGCTGCGGAGCGGCTGCTGGAGCTCGCCGTCGGCCACGTCACGACCCGCAAGCAGTTCGGCGCGCCGCTCTCCGCCAACCAGGGCATCGAATGGCAGATCGCCGACATGTACGCGAGCCTGCATGCGGCGCGGCTCGTTTCTCGCGAAGCCGCATGGGCCTACGACACCAAGCCCCAGCAGCGCACGGCCAGGAGCGCGCTCGCCAAGTACGTTGGCGCCGACATGGTGTTCAGGGTCGCCGACGCGACGCTGCAGATGTTCGGCGGCTCGGGCTACGCCAAGTCGCTCCCCGTGGAGCGGATCTGGCGCGAGGTGCGCGTGGTGCGCATCCTCGACGGCACCTCCGAGATCATGCGCAAGATCATAGCCCGGGAGGTGTTGGGCCAGGGCGATGCCGGCTAGCCGAGCTTGGCGAAAGCGTTCGATTGCGGTTCAAATGTTGCGATAAGCAAGAATGGGAGTGAAACGATGCAGGACAAAGTGACCAAGCAGGACCCCGCCGCCGGCACCGCGCCGGCGCTCGAGGGCATCAAGGTGCTCGACCTCACCCAGTTCGAGGCGGGCCCCTCCTGCACCGAAGCCCTGGCCTGGCTCGGCGCCGATGTCGTCAAGGTGGAGGAGCCCAATCGCGGCGAGCCGGGGCGCTGGGGCTTCACCGACCGCCCCGACGCCGACTCCCACTATTTCATCTACTACAATCTCAACAAGCGCAGCGTGACCTGCAACCTCAAGAGCGAGGAAGGCAAGGCGCTGCTGCGGCGCATGATCGAGAAGGCCGACGTACTGGTCGAGAACATGGCGCCCGGCACCTTCGCGCGCCTCGGCTTCGACTACCCGAAGCTCGCCGAGATCAACCCGCGACTGATCTTCGCCCAGGTCAAGGGCTTCGCGCCGGAGAGCCCGCACGCCAACTACCTCTGCTTCGACATGATCGCCCAGGCCATGGGCGGCACCATGGGCGTCAACGGCTTCGCCGACGCGCCCCCGGTGCGGCCCGGCCCCACCATCGGCGATACGGGCACGGGCATGCTGTGCGCCATGGGCATCCTCGCCGCCCTCTACCAGCGCATGGCAACCGGCCGCGGCCAGCACATCCAGATCGCCATGCGCGATGCGATGCTCAACTACTGCCGCACGCCCATGAGCCGGCAGGCGGCGCGCACCGACCTGCTCCCGCGCGGCGGCAACGGCGTCGTCGGCACGGCGCCCGGCGGGCTCTACAAGTGCGCTCCGGGCGGCATCGACGACTGGGCCTACATCTTCTGCTCGAGGGGCAACGAGGATCACTGGCGCCGCCTGGTGCGCGCGATCGGGCGCGAGGACCTGCTCGACGACCCACGCATGGTCGACGGGCCTGCCCGCTTCAAGAACCAGGCAGCCGTCGACGCAGCGATCACGGGATGGACCTCGAAACGCACCAAGCAGGAGGTGACGGAGGTCATCGCCGGCGCCGGCGTCCCCTGCGGGGCCGTGTTCAACACGCTGGAGCTGCTGCACGACAAGGACCTGCACGCGCGCGGCATGATGCAGGTCATCGACCATCCCGTGCGCGGCCCTGTGACCGTGGCGGGCTGGCCGCTGCGCATGTCGGACACGAAGGTGCCCATCAAGCCCTCGCCCGTGCACGGCGGCGACAGCGAGGCCGTCTACGGCGAATGGCTCGGCAGCTCGGGCACCGAAGTGAAGGACATGCGGCAACGCAAGGTCATCTGACCGCGCCCAGTGGCGGCATCGGCGCCGGCGAACCGTCTACTCGTCGACGCCGAGGATCACCTCGCTCGCCTTGATGACGGCGGTCACCTCGGAGCCTTTCTTTAGCCCTAAGTCCTTCAGCGCTGCCATCGTGATCGACGAGGTGATGGTGTTGCCGCCGCCGATGTCGATGCGCACGATCGCGGTCACCTGGCCGCGGTCGATGCTGGCGACCTTGCCCTTGATGGCATTGCGCGCGCTGAGCTTCATGGACGTCCTCCGTGTCGCTACCCTCTCCCCCGGGGGAGAGGACGTGAGGCCATGACTTGCAGCCTCGGCACGCGTCGCTCAGAGTCGAACGAGACGCTTCATGGCGAGGCTGCAAGTCATTCGGCCGAACTGGTGAGGGGCTACTACGTCACCCGAAGGCCCCCTCATCCGCCCTTCGGGCACCTTCTCCCCAGGGGGAGAAGGGCACCGCAATGCGGCCCCCTACACTACCGCACCAGCGCGCCGTTGGCCTTGCGCCAGGCGTCGATGCCGCCGTGGATATGGCACGCCGAGGCGATGCCGGCGTCCTGGGCCGCCTGCACCGCCATGGCGGAGCGCTCGCCGAAGGCGCAGTAGAAGACGATGCGCTTGCCCGTCGCGCAGGCGA
>JBGGME010000448.1:0-3421 GCA_041288195.1 Hyphomicrobiaceae bacterium | reverse complement strand
CGGCCGTATCCGTGCTCATCATCGCCTGTCCCTGCGCCTTGGGGCTGGCGACACCCATATCGATCATGGTGGCGACGGGCCGCGGGGCGCGCGAGGGCGTGCTAATCCGCAACGCCGAGGCGCTGGAGCGGCTCGCGTCCGTCGATACGCTGATCGTCGACAAGACCGGCACGCTGACCGAGGGCAAGCCGGCCCTGACCGACGTTGTCGCGCTCGCGGGCTTCGACGAGGCGACACTGCTGCAACTGGCAGCGAGCCTCGAGAAGGCGAGCGAGCACCCCCTGGCCGAGGCGATCGTCGCCGGCGCCAAGGCGCGCGGGGTGGAGCTGCTCGCCCCGGAGCATTTCTCGGCGATCATCGGCCAGGGCGTGCGCGGGCATGTCGCGGGGCGGGCCGTCGCGCTCGGCACGCAGCGCCTCATGCAGAGTCTCGGCATCGAGGCGGGGAGCGCCGAGGCGGAGCTGACGCGGCTGAGGTCCGAGGGCAGAATCGCGCTGCTGGCGGCGATCGACGGCAAGCTCGCGGGCTGGATCGCGGTCGCCGACCCCGTGAAGGCAACGGCGTTCCCGGCGCTGGCCGCACTGAAGGCGCGCGGCATAGACGTGGTGATGGCGACGGGCGACAACCGCGTCACCGCCGAGGCCGTCGCCCGGCAGCTCGGCATCGCCACCGTGCACGCCGACGTGCTGCCGGCCGACAAGGCGCGCATCGTGACCGAGCTCAAGGCGCAGGGCCGCAGGGTCGCAATGGCCGGCGACGGCATCAACGACGCCCCTGCGCTCGCCGCCGCCGACGTCGGCATCGCCATGGGCTCGGGCGCGGACGTGGCAATCGAGAGCGCCGGCATCACGCTGCTCAAGGGCGATCTCTCCGGCATCCTGCGGGCGCGCCGGCTCGCCGAGGCAACGCTTGCCAACATCAAGCAGAACCTCCTCTTCGCCTTCGGCTACAACGCGCTGGGCGTGCCGATCGCGGCGGGCGTGCTCTATCCGGTGATGGGCCTGCTGCTGTCGCCGATGATCGCCGCAGCCGCCATGAGCCTGTCCTCGGTGTCCGTGGTCGGCAACGCGCTGCGGCTCGGGCGCGTGCGGCTGGCGGACAGAAACTAGGCACCGGCCTGCTGGCAGTCGCTGTGAAGCGTCTGCTCCTCCCAAGACCGACCGTCGCGAGAAACGCGACCAGTTGTGCACAGGCCGCCCGCGACTAACCTCTGTTAGGGCAAGCCGACGTCTCTCCGCTTACAAAGATGTCGGCGGGGCGAGCATATGAGATCCTTGAGGGCCGCGCGGGGAATCGCGCAGAGGATCTTTCTCCGGGAGGCGTTCGCACCAACTGGACGGCTCCCGGAGAGTGCTCGCGCTACAACGTGATCGCGCGGTGAAAACACGCAGCTCACGACAACTGCCAACTTCCGCTTGGATATCGCCCGTGATCGCTTGCGGCGGACGACGGGTCGGAGGAGTCCTCGAAAAAAAATTCCGCAACTCTGCCAACGAGATCGGCCAATCGAGCGACTAGACCCTAATCCATGTTAGGGACGCAACCCCGATAGTCGCTCACGTTGCTGGGAGCGGGAGGCCTAGGAGAACGGCTCGGTCGACTTCCCCCCAGTTTTCGATGAGCCCTCTGGACGTCGTGCAGCGATGCGGTTCCCCCGACGTCTGTGCCTCCCGCATCCACTTTCATCAGCGCAGCGCCAATAGCGAACGCCCCTGCCTCGCCGCCACGGCGAACCAGGGGCCTTCGACTTGGTCCAGGAATTCTTGGGTCCTGGAATTCCGCGCTACTTCGCGAGGTAGCTGCGGTGGATCCATTTGCCGTCGGAGCCGCGCGCCTCGTTGTAGAGCGACTTGTCGGCGTCGCGCACCTCCTGGCGCATGCCGGCGGCAAGCGTGCGCTCGTAGGGCTTGCCCTTCTCGGCGGCGTCGAGGAACTCGGTCGCTGCGGCCGGCGCCGGCGGCTGGGCAGCGGCGGCGGGCTGCGCCGCAGTCTTCTCGCCGATCGCCTCGGTGACGACGGCGGCAAGCTGCTTCTCCCACATCTTCCGGAACAGTCCGTTGGAGGGGTAGACGTTGGCGACGCTCAGCTTGCCGTTGATGGCGACCACGTAGCCGACGACGTCGCCGTCCTTCTCGCCCGCGCCCTGCAGCGCCTTGATGTAGGCGGCGCGCGCATCCTTCAGCTTCTCGTTCTCCAGCGAGAGCTGCAGGCTCGAGGCCGATTGCTGCGAGGCGACGGCGGCGCCGACGTTGTCGGAGAGCTTCTTCTGCGTTGCCGCCACCTCCTCCCAGACCTTGCGCTGCTTGCTCGCCGTCTCGTTCGATTCGCGCGAGCGCTGGACGTAAGCCTGTCTCGCCTCACGGTCTGCCGCATCCGAAGGTCCGGCCTCGCGAGCTGCGCCCGCCGCCGGCTCGCGCGGCGGAGCCGCCATGGCGAGCAGCGCCTCGCGCGAGGGCATCGCCTCCTTGGCGCTCGTGAACCTGGCGTGGTCCTCCTTGCCGCGCGGCGCCCACCGGCCCTGCTCGACGCAGAAGGAGGCGATCGGCACGCGGCCCGAGTTGGCCGGCAGCAGCAGGCTCACGGTGAGCACCCGGTCCTGCTTGCCGCCCTTGACGATGTCGCCGGCCTGTATGAACACGGCCTCGCTGCCGGTGTTCTCGATCTGCAGCTCGTTGACCCGGCCGGTCTCCACCACCTGCACGTTGCCCTTGGCCAGCCCCTCCTGCAGCGTCAGCGGGACCGGGCCTGCAGCGCCTTGCCCGTGCACGAAGTAGATGGCCAGGTTCTCGTGCACCAGCGGACCGGTGATGCGCGGGGATGGATCGGCGAGCGCGGCGCCGCCGCAGGCGCCGATCGCCGCAAATGTGGCTGCCGCGAGAGGGGCAGCTGAGATATACCGCATGGCCCTTTCCTTTCTCGATGAGATCGCAATGAACGAATGAGTCGGACCCGAGCGGTCTCACTATGCGATCTCTTTGGCCGCGCTTCGGTGGCGCGGCGGCGAAAGGGCGGTCGATGTGCGGCTGGATGAGGGCGTGCGCGAAGCGTGGCGTAGTTGTTACGCTCAGTGCGAGGATTAACGGGTGGTAATGGGGTGAGGTGGTGAGTAGGGAGTAGCGAGTAGGGAGTAGGGGAACACTCAGCTAGCGCGGTGCGCTACGCGCGATCTCACCACTCACCACTCACCATCTCACCTCTTCCGCGAACGCACCCCCGTCGAGCCGAAGCCGCCGGCGCCGCGGTGGGTGGCGGCGATCTCGTCGGCCTCGACGAGGGTAGCGCGCTCGACGCGCTGCACGACGAGCTGGGCGATGCGCTCGCCGCGCGCGATGGTGACGGCCGCGTCTCCGAGGTTCACCAGCAGCACCATCACCTCGCCGCGGTAGTCGCAGTCGATGGTGCCGGGGCTGTTGAGCACGGT
>JBGGME010000447.1:0-40397 GCA_041288195.1 Hyphomicrobiaceae bacterium | reverse complement strand
CAGCAAGGCGAGCGCATGCATGCTGTTGTTGCCGGACATGCCGGCGTTGAGGCCGTTGACCTTGAGGCCCAGCGCGGCCTCGAGCTTGCGCGCGGCGAGATCGGGAAAGCGGTTGTGCGGCAGCACGAGCGCGCACTCGGTGGTGGAGCCGCCGAGAAATGCCAGCGTGATGTCGGGCTTCTCGTGGCGCCGAGCGGGCTCGATGAAACCCGCGGAGTCGACGGAGAGCGCATAGGAGGCCGGCACGCTGCCGTCGCCGAATTGCCTGCGCGCCTCAGACGTGGGGAAGGTGTAGTCGGTGTCGCGCCGCCACTCGCGCATGACGATATGCCGGGCAGGGGACGGCCCCGCGCTGTGCGCGCTCGAGCGGTGGCGGCCGCCGCCGGGCGTGAGCATCCATTCGAGCAGCGCCACGCCGGCAATCAGCGCCACGACCCAGACGAGCGCCAGAACCTTGCGGGCGTGCTTGTCGAAACGGTTGGGTTGGGCCGGCATCGATGTCGTTCCCTCTCGACGCAGAGACAGTGCGAGTAGAGCAGGCGGTCGTCAGGCGGCCTTGCGCTCGGTCAAGGCGGGCGATGCGGCCCCGCTGGCGGCATTGGTGCGGCAAACGGCTGGAACGCCGCTCAGAAGGAGCGTGGAGCCGGCGGCAGACGATGCCGGCACCGGCGTGAGCTGCCTTGCCATCCCCCGTTCCTCCTTTATCGGATTTCTAGTATGTGCGTGCCAGCCGGCGAAGGCGGTAAAGAGGCGCAGCGTCGGGCGCGCGGAGATTGCGTGAATGTCATCTCCGCGTCACAAACAGTCTCATGTCGTCAGTTATGTGACGATTGGCGCCTCGAGGACGCAGAGCCTGCCTTCGCGAACACAAAATCGGTGGCGTGAGGTCGGCAGACTGAGCCGCGAATCCAGTGCGGACGATGATGGGATCTGGATCTGACTTTCAGGCGCAGGAGCTCAGTGCGCCGACCCTCCTGGCACTCTCCCCTTGACACTGCCAAGGCCCTGCCTGTTTAACCGCCGCGAGAAGGCCGGTGGAGGCAAGCGTTTACCGTCAACGGCGGTACGCTGCTTTGCCCACGAAGGCGCCACAATTGCGCTCATGTTGCGGTGCTTCCGCGGCGCCGGCGATTGCGGCCGGACGGCGGAGGCCAAGGGAGGTAGGGTATGGCGGTCCTGATCGAGGCGACCGGTCTCGAGAAGCGCTTCGGCGACATCGTCGCCGTCGACGGCATATCGCTCGAGGTGAAAAAGGGCGAGGTGCTGGGGTTTCTCGGCCCCAACGGCGCCGGCAAGTCGACCACCATGAAGATGCTGACCGGCTTCCTGGAGCCGGACGCGGGCGCCGCGCGGATCGCCGGCATCGACGTGTTCGCTGAGCCCAGGCAGGCCAAGCGCATGCTCGGCTACCTGCCGGAAGGGGCCCCCTGCTACGCCGACATGACGGTCGCCGCGTTCCTCAATTTCATCGCGGAGATCCGCGGCTTCGATCGCGAGGAGGCCAGGCGTCGCGTCGCGGCTGCGGTGGAGAAGACCGAGCTCGAGAGGGTGCTGGAGCAGCGCATCGAGACCCTGTCGAAGGGCTTCAAGCGCCGCGTCGCCATCGCCCAGGCCATCCTGCACGATCCGCAGGTGCTGATCATGGACGAGCCGACCGACGGCCTCGATCCCAACCAGAAGCACCACGTGCGCAAGCTGATCACCGATATGGCCGCAGACAAGGCCATCATCGTGTCGACGCATATCCTCGAGGAGGTGGAGGCCGTGTGCTCGCGGGCCGTCATCATCAATAGAGGGCGGATCGTCGCCAACGGCACGGCCGAGGACCTGATGCGGCGCCTGCCCTATCACAATGCGATCGCGCTCAAGGTCGCGGCCGCCCGGGCCGACGCGGTGACCAAGGTGCTGGGGGATTTCGCGGCCATTGCCAAGGTCGAGAGGATCGGTTCGGCGAACGGGCGGGTGGAGCTTCGCGCCGTGCCGGGCAAGGGCGCACCGGCCTCGCTGGAGCTGGCAGCGCTGATCCGTGGCCGGCTGATCGAGGCTGAGGAGGTGATCGTGGAGCGCGGCAACCTCGACGAGGTGTTCCGGCAGATCACCACGTCGGAGACGGGAGCTCCCCATGCATGAGCTGGCCCGCAACACCTGGATCATCGCCCGGCGCGAGTTCGCGAGCTACTTCGCCACGCCGCTCGCCATGGTCTTTCTCATCGTCTTCGTGGCGCTGACGGGCGCCTTCACGTTCTATCTCGGCGGCTTCTTCGAGCGCGGTCAGTCCGACCTCGCGCCCTTCTTCCAGTACCACCCCTGGCTCTACCTGCTGCTGGTGCCGGCGGTGGCCATGCGGCTGTGGGCGGAGGAGCGCAAGTCGGGCACCATCGAGCTGCTGATGACCCTGCCGATCTCGCCCTGGGAGGCGATCCTCGGCAAGTTCCTGGCGGCCTGGGCCTTCATCGGCGTGGCGCTGGTCCTCACTTTCCCGATGTGGATCACGGTCAACATCCTGGGCAACCCGGACAACGGCGTGATCCTCGTCAGCTACATCGGCAGCTTCCTGATGGCGGGCGCGTTCCTCGCCATCGGCTCGGCGATCTCGGCGCTGACCAAGAACCAGGTGATCGCCTTCATCATCTCGGCGACGCTCTGCTTCCTGCTCGTCATGAGCGGGCTCGAGCTGGTGCTCAACGTGCTGCGCGCCTGGACGCCGTCATTCCTGGTCTCGGCGGTGGCGTCGATGAGCTTCCTGTCCCACTTCGACCGGGTCACCAGGGGCGTGCTCGATCTGTCGGGACTGGTCTTCTACCTGTCGCTGATCGCCTTTGCGCTGTTTGCCAACCGCATATTCGTCGAGCTCAAGAAAGCCGACTGAGGAGGAGCAATCGTGGCTAGCATTCTCGAGCGGGGACGCGAGCTCTATCGGACGGGCGCCGACTGGCTGGTCGCTCGGTGCGCGCGGCTGCCGCGGCACACGCTGGCGTGGGCCAGCATCGCCCTGGCGCTGATCCTGCTGCTCAGCGTCAATCTCTTCGCCTCGAGCACGCTCAGGAATGCGAAGGCGGACCTGACCCAGCAGCGGCTGTTCACGATCTCGCCGGGCACCCGCGGCATCCTGCGCGCGATCGACGAGCCGATCAGCGTGCGGCTCTACTATACCCGGCGGCTCGGCGAGGCGGCGCCGGTCTATGGCCGCTACTTCGAGCGCGTGCGCGCCCTGCTGCAGCAATACAGCGACATCTCGGGCGGGCGGCTGCAGGTCGAGGTATTCGATCCCGAGCCGTTTTCCGATGCCGAGGACAAGGCGGTCGCGGCGGGCCTGCGGGGCGTGCGGCTCAACACGGATGGCGAGACCGGCTACTTCGGCCTGATCGCCACCAACTCGACCGACACCGACGCCAGCATCCCGTTCTTCTCGACGGACCGCGAGCCGTTCCTCGAGTACGACCTGACCAAGCTCATCTATTCGCTCGCCAACCCGAAGAAGCGCATCGTCGGGCTGATCACCGGTCTGCCGCTCGACGGGGCCATGAACCCGATGGCGATGATGGGCGGCGGGCGGCAGCAGCCGCCGCAGGTGGTGATGGAGCAGATCCGCGATTTCTTCGAGATCCGGGCGCTGACGCAGGACCTGAAGGAGATCCCCGCCGACATCGATGTGCTGATGGTGGCGCAACCCGACCGGCTGACGGCGGAGGCGGCCTACGCCATCGATCAGTTCGCGCTCGCCGGCGGCAAGGTGCTGGCGTTCGTCGATCCCGTGGTCGAGACCAACGCGCGCGGACCCATGGCCATGATGGGCGCCGGCGGGCCGTCGCCGGAGTTCATCAAGCTGCTCAAGTCGTGGGGGATAGAGTTCGATCCGACCAAGGTTGCCGGCGACATCGCCAATGCGCGCCGCGTGCAGTTCGGCGGGGGAGTGCGCCCCGTCGTGACGGAGTACGTCGGTTGGCTCGGCCTCGACCGCTCGAGCCTCGACGAGAAGGACGTGTTGTCGGGTGGCGTCGAGCGGCTCCATCTCGGCACGCCGGGCTTTCTCACCAAGGCCGAGGGCTCCACCACGCAAGTGACGCCGATCGTGGTGACGAGCCCGCAAGCGATGCAGATCGCGGCGGAGAAGTTCGCCGGCATGCCCGATCCAGTTGCCCTCCTGCGAGCCTACAAGCCCGAGGGTAAGCCGCTGACACTGGCGGCGCGCGTCTCCGGTACGGCCAACAGTGCGTTCCCCGAGGGCGCCCCGAAGCCCAAGAAGGAGGAGCCGGAGAAGAAGGAGGGGGACGACAAGGCCAAGGCGGATGGCGCCAAGGACGCCAAGGAGGAGCCCGCCAAGGAGGCCAAGGATACGACCGAGGCCAGGCCCAAGGGTGATAAGCCCAAGGACGACAAGCCCAAGGAGGAGAAGGCCGAGGCGGCCCCGCCCGCCAAGCCGCACGTGGCCTCGGGGAAGGTCAATGTGATCGTCGTGGCCGACGCCGACCTCCTCAACGATCAGTTCTGGGTCGACGTGCGCGATTTCATGGGCCAGCAAGTGGCGATCCCCAATGCCAGCAATGCCGCCTTCGTGGTCAACGCGCTCGACAACCTCTCGGGCTCGGAGGCGCTGATCGCGCTTCGCGGGCGCGGCGCCGAGGACCGCCCGTTCAAGCTCGTCAATGAGCTGCGGCGCGACGCCGAGCGCCGCTACCGCGAGAAGGAGCAGGCGCTCACCACCAAGCTCAAGGAGGTACAGGACCAGCTCGCCAAGCTCGAGAAGACTGGCGAAGGCGGCTCGGTGATCCTGAGCGAGAACGATCGGCAGGCGATCGAGAGATTCCGCGGCGACATGCTGTCGATCCGACGCGAGCTGCGTGAGGTGAAGCGCGCGCTGCGGCAGGACATCGACCGCCTCGACGGATGGCTCAAGTTCGCCAACATCGCGCTCGTGCCGCTGCTGATCGGCGTCGGCGGGATTGCATGGGCGGCGCGCCATCGCCGCCGCGCACAGCCGCCTACCGGCGACGCGGGGGAGGGCAAGCCATGAAGCCAAAGCACTTTGCCGCGCTGACGGTGATCACGGTGTTCGCCGTGGCGCTGGCGCTCACCACCTTTGCCACGCAGAACCGCTGGTCGCAGGCCAAGGTGTCGGGCGCGAGCCTGTTTCCCGGCCTCATCACCCAGTCGGGCAAGATCGCCAAGATCGAGATCAAGCAGGGCGACAAGACGCTGACCCTGGCCGCCGACAAGGACGGCTGGGTGCTCAGCGACCGCGGCGGCTTCCCGGCCAAGGCCGATGCCGTGCGCGCCCTGCTCGTCAAGCTGGCGCAGGCCGAGTTGGTCGAGGGCAAGACCCGCAACAAGGACCGCTACGCGCTCCTCGAGCTCGAGGACCCCACGGGCAAGGACGCCAAGTCACGCCTGGTGCGCCTGCTCGACGACAAGGGCAACCCGCTCGCCGCGGCAATCGTCGGCAAGAAGCGCTTCGATGCCTTCGGCGCCAGCAAGGGCGGCACCTACGTGAGGAAGCCCGGCGACGACCAGACCTGGCTCAGCACCGCCGACGTCGATGTCTCGCTCGCCGTGCGCGACTGGGTGCAGGCGACCGTGCTCGACCTCGGCGGTGCGCCGAAAGTCTCCAAGGTCACGGTCGAGATTCCCGGCGAGGAGCCGCTGGTGATTCAGCGCGATGCCGCCGATCCCAGGAAGTACGCCCTCCTCGGCATCCCCGACGACAAGAAGCTGAAGGAAGGCGCGGGCCTCGACGACATCGCGCGCGCAGTTGCCACGATCGATCTGGAGGACGTGCGCAAGACGGCGGCGACCATGACGGGCAACGACGTCAACGTGATCCGCATCGAGGCCGACGGCGGCCTCGGCGTCACGTTGCGGCTGCGCAAGCAGGGCGAGGACTACTGGCTGGCGCTCGAGGCCGCCGGCGGCGAGGGCGAGGCCAAGAAGACGGCCGAGGACATCGCCAAGCGCGTCCAGGGCTGGGAGTTCAGAATTGCGCCCGGCAAGGCCCAGTCGCTCCTCAAGCGCCGCGCCGATCTCTTCCAGGCCAGCTGATTGTCATGCATCCCCGGAGGCCGCGCTGAGCGGCACAGGCTATCGGGGGATTTGCTGCAGGTTGCAGCGCCGCTTCCTCGGCGCGGCCCGTGATACTTTCCGCCAATGAGTCCCGAGCGACCCGCCCGCATCCTCCCAGTAATCGTCGTCTCACAGCTTGCCGGCACATCCCTCTGGTTCGCCGGCAATGCGGTGCTGCCCGACCTGCAGGCCCGCTTCGATTGGCCTGCTGGCACTCTCGGCCACATGACGAGCGCCGTACAGCTCGGCTTTATTGCGGGTACGCTCATGTTCGCGCTCCTTGCCATCTCGGATCGATATTCGCCGCGCGCGACGTTTCTCACCTGCGCCCTGCTCGGGGCGGCGAGCAACGGTTGCAGCTATTTTCTGCCGGGTGAGGTATCGCTCCTGCTCCTCACGCGCTTCGCCACGGGGTTCTTCCTCGCCGGCATTTATCCGGTCGGCATGAAGATCGCGTCGGGCTGGTATCGACACGATCTCGGCAAGGCGCTGGGGTTCCTGGTCGGCGCACTGGTGCTCGGCACCGCGCTGCCGCATCTCATCAAGGGGCTCGGCCACGCGCTGCCGTGGGACGCGGTCATGCTCAGCGTATCGGGAATTGCCGCCGCCGGCGGGCTGATGATGTACGCGCTGGTGCCGGACGGTCCGTTCCTTGCTGCCGGTGCGAAGTTCGCCCCGGGCTCGCTCGCGACCATCTTCAGGTCGGCCGACTTTCGTGCTTCCTCGTTCGGCTACTTCGGCCACATGTGGGAGCTCTACGCGTTCTGGGCGTTCGTGCCGCCTCTCGTGATCGCGTACAAGGCGCGTACGAGCGACGCCGACCTCAACGTGTCGCTGCTGGCGTTCGCCACGATCGCCGCGGGTGCGCTCGGTTGTGTTGTGGGCGGGTATTTCTCCCTGCACTTCGGCAGCGCCCGGGTAGCGAGCGTGCAGCTTGCGGCATCGGGAGTGTGCTGCCTCCTCTCGCCGCTGATGTTTCAGGCCCCACCGGTGCTGTTCGTCGCCTTCCTCGCGCTCTGGGGGATCGTCGTCGTGGGCGACTCACCGCAATTCTCCGCGCTCAATGCGCGCTACGCCCCGAGCGACCAGGTCGGGTCGGCCCTGACGATTGCAAACTGCATCGGCTTCGGCATCTCGATCGTCAGCATCCAGCTGCTGAACTCGCTGGCGGGCAGCCTGCCCGCGCAGCATCTATTTCTCCTGCTCGTTCCCGGCCCGATTTTCGGACTGATGGCATTGCTGCCGTTGTTGAACGGGAGCGATCCCGGCGCTCAATAACCTCCGCTCAGGCGTATGCCACGCGCCGCACGCGGCACAGCATGGCCGCGTACTCGCCGCGATAGATCCAAGCGAGCACGGAGAACATCACGGACGCGAGGAGCACGAAGAAGCCGACGCTGCGCAGCTCACCTTTGGCGTAGCCGAGCGACGGGGCGTTGTTGGACGGCAGGTCGTGCTGGTAGACGACACCCATCCTCATACCAGGACGCAAGTGGCGGCTTCCGTCGAGTGCGTAGAAGGCCTTCGACGTGTAGTCGCGTCCGTCGGCGGCCCTGAAGGTGGAGGTTACCGCGTTGCGGTTGTGGCGCCCGCCGGTCTCGGCGACGGTTTGAATGGTGGCGATGGCCTGGACCCCGCGGTCGGCAAGCGAGCGATAGGCCACATACGATTGCCCGAGGACGAAAAGGCTCACCGGAATGGCGAGCCCGAACAGGGGGATGATCAGGTAGACGGCCATCGCCTGCCGCATCTTGACATCGAGCTGGACGAGTCTTGACCAAAGCGACATGGCGCCAATCCCTTTCGAGCAGAGGTGGCGCCTCTTTCGCCCATTCCGGGGGAAGGCGCTGTTTCGTCCGGCACTCGCCTACCCGCGTATCGTACGGGCGCGCCAGGCGTGTTGCCATTTGGCAATGATGTCCATCGCCACCAGGACGGTGATCAGCAGCGACGTGCCGCCGATGTAGGCCGGCAGCGACAGGCCGATCATGGCCTCGGGCGCCAGGCACAGCACCACGAGATAGAGCGCGCCGAGCGCCGTGACGCGCGTGAAAACGGCGTCGAAAGACTCGGGCGAGCTCGAGGCTCTGGAGGCGCGTGCGGTCGCGACCCTCGGATCGATCGCAGCGGCGGCGAAGAAGAACACGAAGAAGACGATCAGACCCGCGTACAACAGAAAAAACACAAGCTGCCCGCGGCCCAGCACGGCGGCAATCCATGCGAGCCCCGCGCCCCCGTCGCTCATCGTCGATGCGATCATGAGCGGCACGAGCAGCAAGGAGGATGCGAGCGTCGGCGCCAGGATGCCGGAATAATTGAGGCGCAGCCGGATCGACTGGCCTCCCGCGCTGCCGGCCGGCACGATGCGCACGGCGCGCTCCGCCAGGACGATGAGCGCGGTGAGAGCGACGACAGCGGCCAGACAAGCGGGCAGAGCCCATTCCGGCAGTCGGCCCCTGATGCCGAGGTCGAGGATGCCGAACGCCGCTTGCGGCAGCCCGGCGATGGTGTCGGCGACCAGGAGAAGCCACACGCCGTCGCCGATGCCGCGCTGCGAGACCTGCTCGCCGAGCCACAGCAGGAACGCCGTACCGGTCACGAGGCTCACCGTCACGCCGATGCGGAAGCCCAGGCCCGGCTCCGGCACGAGCCCGCGAACGCCCTCGAACGCGCCGGCAAGGCCGAAGCCTTGAAAGGCCGTCAACGCCAGCGCGACGACGCGGATGTAGTGGTTGAGCTGCCGCATTCCCATCGGGCCCGACCAGCGCAGCGACTGCAGCCGCGACGAGAAGGCCGCGATCACGTAGATGATGACGCATGCCGACACGTATGGCATGACCCCGAGCGCGAAAATCGAGAGGCGGCGGGCCGCTTCCGAGCCCAAGACGCCCGACGCACCGACGGGCAGCACCTGCAGGAACATGTCCGGATTGATGCCGGGCAGCGGCAGGAAGCCGCCAAGGCGCAGGATGACAAGTGCGCCGATCGTGAAGAGCACGCGCCGCACCAGCCCGCCATCGATCGAGAGGAGGCCGGCACGGGAAGCCGGCTGCTGGCGTGCCATGGAAGGTCCTCGGATTCGGCGGCGGGCGGATGGCGGCGACCGTATCAGGCGGCGGACATCTTCCAAAGTGCCGCCCGGCATCGACACGCTATTGCGAGAGGGCGTGGCCTCGCAGCAGTTTGGGCACCTCGCCGGTGAGGCCCGCAGCCTCGGCGACGAACAGCTGCTTCAGGCCCGGCATCCGATCGACAAGGCCGAGGCCGAAGTCGCGCGCGGTGCGCAGCACGGTCACATCGTTGGAGAACAGCCGGTTCAGGGCATCGAACGCGGCGGCGGAGATGGCCGAGTCGAGACGACGCCAGCGCTCGTATCGCTCCAGCGTGGCGAGCGAGCCGAAGTCCAGGCCGAGACGCGCGGCATCGGCGATCACCTCGGCAAGGGCTGCCACATCGCGCAGGCCGAGGTTGAGTCCCTGGCCGGCGATCGGGTGCACGCCGTGGGCGGCATCGCTGATCAGCGCGAAGCGGTTGGCGACCAGCGCACGTGCCAGGTGCATGTCGAGCGGCCAGCCGGCGAGCGGGCCGGCGAGCGCCACACTGCCCAGCCGGTAGTCGAAGCGTCTCTCCACCTCGCGGAGAAACCCCGCGTCGTCGAGCGCCAGTATCTCGCGCGCTCGGTCTGCGCTCTCGGTCCAGGTGATGCACGAGCGGTTGCCCGTCAGCGGCAGGATGGCGAACGGGCCGCCCGGAAGGAAATGCTGCACGGCCCGGCCCTGATGGGGCTTCTCGTGCCGCACCGTGACGACGATGCCCGTCTGCGCGTAGCTCCAGTTCACGACCTTGATGCCGGCCGCCTCGCGCAGCCTGGAGCGGCGTCCGTCGGCGGCAACGAGCAGCGCCGTGCGCAGCCGCGAGCCGTCTGCCAGCTCGACGGCGACGCCATGCTCGTCCGCCGCGAAGCCCTCGGCCGCCGCGCCGCCCAATAGCGCGATCGACTTCGCGCCCTCGGCCCGTTCGAGCAGCGCCCGCTGCAGCCGCAGGTGCTCGACGATCCAGGTCGCCGGCTCGCCCTCGACGCTATTGTCATAAGAGACCAGGACGGGGCGAAAGGCGTCATCGAGGCTCGAGTCGGTGATGTCGATTGCCGTCACCGGCTGGGCGTAGTCGGCGATCGCGGGCCACACGCCGAGCACGGTCAGCAGTCGTTGCGAGCCCGCCGACAGGGCGAAGGCACGCGGGTCGTCCGCCACCGTCTCGCTTGTCAGCCCGCTGCGGTCGACGACGGCGATGCGAGCCTCGCCGCCCAGCGCGTCATCGAGCGCGCAGGCCAGCGCTAACCCGGCGCCGCCTCCACCCGCAATGATCACATCGTAGCGCTTCGCGGTCTCGACCATGCCTGCCCATAGCGCCGGCGCGCGCCGATCTCAAGCTGATGTAGGATAGACGCCAGCTTCGCAACATAGGACTTTGCCATGTCTTTCCTGGACCGCCGCCGTTTTATCGCCGGTACTGCCACCCTCGCCGCAGTGCAGGCGACGTCGCAGGCCCGCGCCCAGCAATCCGGCCACGCGCATCATGGCGGACTCTACGAGAGCCTGCAGAAGCCCGGCCGCATCGACATCCCCGAGACCGCCGCTACCCAGCACGTGTTCGACAGCCCGGCGCCGAAGGCGGCCAACCCCGGGCGCTGGGTGGCCAAGGCGCCGCTGCCGCTGCCGCGCAGCGAGATGGCCTGGGCCGTGGCGCACGCCGACCGCATGCACCTCGTCGGCGGCTACGGCGAGCAGCGCGTCGACCGGCCCTACCACCAGGTCTACGATCCCGCCGGCGATCGTTGGATCGATTCGGCTGCGCTGCCCAAGGGCGCCAATCACGTCGGCGTCGCGGTGCTCGACGACACCCTCTATGCCATCGGCGGCTTCATCGAGCAGAACCGCAAGCCGCACAACGAATGCTTCGCCCTCGACCTCAAGAGCAGCGCAGCTGCCTGGCGCACCATCGCGCCGTTGCCGCGTGCGTGCGGGGCCATCGCCTGCGTTGGGCTCGGCGGCAAGGTGCACGGCATCGGTGGGGCCATCGGAGACACTTTCCCCACCAAGAAGTCGGTCGACTGGCACGTCGTCTACGACCCCAAGGCAGACAAGTGGGAGATGCGCGCGCCGATGCCGCAAGGCCGCGACCACACCGGCACGCTCACGGTCGGCAATCTGATCTATGTGAACGGTGGGCGCGTCGACAGCTTTCTCACCAACTCCAACCTGCACCACGTCTACGACGCGGCGAAGGATTCGTGGGAGCCGCGCCGGCCGATGCCGACCGCGCGCTCCGGCCATGGCGCCGTGCTCTACCGCGGCAAGATCTTCTGCATGGGCGGGGAGGGATACGAGCGCGTCTATGGCCAGAACGAGGCCTACGATCCAGCCACCGACCGCTGGGGGGCCTACGCGCCCATGGTGACGCCGCGCCACGGCCTGGGCGCTGCGCTGGTCGGCGACGCCATCCACGTCGCCGGCGGCGGCCCGATCATGGGCGGTGCCGTGCAAAGCGCCGTGCACGAGGCCTTCACGCTCGGGTAGAGCGGCGCGGCTTGACAGTGTGCTGCCCGCGGCCTCCCTTGCGAGCCGTCACGTCAGCGAGGTGGCCCATGCCCAGCAAAGCCAAGCCTGCTGCCGCCAAGTCGGCGAGCGCCAAGTCGGGCAGCGCGCTCGACGGTCTGCTGTCAATTCTCGACCTGGAGCCGCTCGAGGAGAATCTGTTCCGCGGCCGCAGCCCGCAGGAGGGGTGGCAGCGCGTCTTCGGCGGCCAGGTGCTGGGGCAGGCGCTCGTGGCGGCCGTGCGCACAGTGCCGGAGGAGCGCATCGCCCACTCGCTGCACGCCTACTTCCTGCTCGGCGGAGATCCCGCCCGTCCCATCATCTACAATGTCGATCGCGTGCGCGATGGCCGCAGCTTCACGACCCGCCGCGTCACGGCCATCCAGCACGGCCGGCCGATGTTCGTCATGAGCGTGTCCTTCCACACCGAGGAGCCGGGGCTCGACCATCAGAACGCCATGCCGAAGGTGCCGCCGCCCGAGGAGCTGCCGAGCGAGCGCGAGCTCACGTCCAAGCTCTTGGCGCGCCTGCCGGAGAACATGCGCAGCTACTGGGAGCGCGAACGCCCGATCGAGATGCGCCCGCTCGATGTCTCCCGGTACTTCACCCGCGAGAACCGCGCACCCGAGCAGGCCGCCTGGATGCGGGCGAGCGGGCGTCTTCCCGATGCGTTCGCCCTGCATCAGTGCGTGCTGGCCTACGCATCCGACTTCACGCTCCTCGACACCGCGCTGATCGCCCACGGCAAGTTGATGTTCGACAAGGACATGCAGCTCGCAAGCCTCGACCATGCCCTTTGGTTTCATCGTTCGTTCCGCGCCGATGAGTGGCTGCTCTACGTCCAGGACAGCCCCTCGAGTCATGGCGCCCGCGGTTTTTGTCGCGGCAATATTTTCACTCGCGACGGCGTCCTCGTGGCCTCGGTCGCCCAGGAGGGTCTGATGCGGCAACGGACATCGGCATTCGTGCCCAGCTGAAGAGCAAAAATTGACATATGCCTATTTTTAAGGCATCCTAATACAGGTGAGGTTGTCGCAGCCAAATCCATTTTAGTGCGTAATTCCAATACTCTACGAGACAGTCCCGCATCTGGCATGTCTTTTGACTCTTAACCTTCGCGCCGCTGAGTGCGAGCGGCGAGGGATTGCCGCGTTTGCTCACTCTGTAAGCAGGGCGGCCTGAGCAACAAGGGGAACCAAATGAAGCTCGTGACGGCCATCATCAAGCCGTTCAAGCTCGAGGAGGTCCGCTCGGCGCTGACCGACCTGGGGCTGCAGGGCATGACCGTGACGGAGGTCAAGGGTTACGGTCGCCAGAAGGGCCACACGGAGATCTACCGCGGGGCGGAATACGCGGTGAGCTTCCTCCCGAAAATCAAGATCGAGGTCGTCGTCCCATCCGGCACTGTCGACAAGGCCGTGGAGGCCATTGTGCGCACAGCTCGCACCGGCCAGATCGGCGACGGCAAGATTTTCGTGTCGCCGATCGATCACGCCGTGCGGGTGCGCACGGGCGAGACCGATGACAGCGCGATCTAACCCACACAACGGACTGTCCGCCTGACTCTTCCTGCTGCTCACTTGGAGGCACTACCCATGATGCTTGGTACCTTGCGCCGGATTGCCGCTCTCGCAGTCGCGGCACTCCTGTTGGCGCTGCTCATCGAGCCATCGTTGGCTCAGGACAAGCCGCCTGCGCCTACGCCCAACAAGGGCGACACCGCCTGGATGATGACGGCATCCGCGCTCGTGCTGCTGATGACGGTCCCCGGCCTCGCGCTGTTCTACGGCGGCATGGTGCGCACCAAGAACATGCTGTCGATGCTGATGCAGGTGTTCTCCTGCGTCTGTCTCGTGTGCATCATCTGGGTCGTGTACGGATACAGCATGGCCTTCACTGAGGGCACCGGCTTCAACGCCTTCGTCGGCGGCTTCTCCAAGGCCTTCCTGGCCGGCGTCACGCCGGAGTCGAACGTCGAGACCTTCACCAATGGCGTGGTCATCCCCGAGTACGCCTACATCTGCTTCCAGATGACCTTTGCTGCCATCACGCCGGCCCTCATCGTCGGCGCGGTCGCCGAGCGCATGAAATTCTCCGCGGTGTTGCTGTTCGTCGCGTTGTGGGTCACCTGCGTGTACTTCCCGATCGCGCACATGGTCTGGTACTGGGCCGGTCCCTCCGCGACGATTTCCGCTGGCAAGGCGTTGGCAGCCGCGAGCGGCGACGCCAAGACCGCGGCGCAGACCGCATTGGACGCGGTCGTCGCCAATGCCGGTATCGCCTTCCAGTGGGGCGCGCTCGATTTCGCCGGCGGCACCGTGGTGCACATCAACGCCGGCATCGCCGGGCTCATGGCCGCTTTCGTCGTCGGCAAGCGCGTCGGCTACGGTCGTGAGGCGATGCCTCCCCACTCGCTGACGATGACGCTGATCGGCGCCTCGCTGCTGTGGGTCGGCTGGTTCGGCTTCAACGCTGGTTCGGCGCTCGAGGCCGGCGGCACCGCGACTCTGGCGATGATCAACACCTTCGTGGCGACAGCCGCGGCGGCGCTGGCCTGGTTGCTGGCCGAGAAGATCTTCAAGGGCAAGCCGAGCCTGCTCGGTGCGGCCTCCGGCGCGGTTGCCGGCTTGGTTGCGGTGACTCCCGCCTCGGGCTTCGCCGGGCCGATGGGCGCGATTGTGCTCGGCCTCGTCGCCGGCTTCGTGTGCATGTTCTTCTGCTCTGCGGTCAAGAATGCGCTGGGGTACGACGACTCGCTCGATGTGTTCGGCGTGCACTGCATCGGCGGCATCCTCGGCGCCATTGGCACCGGGTTCCTCGCCGCCCCGTCGCTCGGCGGCACGAGCTGGTACGACTACACGATCGACAAGGTCGCCGAGTATGACATGACTGCGCAGGTCATTACGCAGTGCAAGGCAGTCGCGCTGACGCTGGTGTGGTCGGGAGTCGGATCGCTGATCCTGCTCTTGATCGTCAAGGTGATCGTCGGCCTGCGGCCGGGCACGGACCAGGAGCGCGAGGGCCTCGACCTCGTCGATCACGGCGAGCGCGCCTACAACTACTGAGTTCGTTTGCGGCGAGGTCCGCGCTCCATCGGGCCTCGCCGCTTCCTCGAGCACGCCACTTCCCCGGTACGTGCTCTCAGCGCCCGGAGCTATCGCTTCGGGCGCCTTTTTCGTGGGGATGCCAGAACAGCAATCGCCGAGCGCGGACCAAGTCTTGCCAGCACGCGCAACAGATGCGGCAGCGCGAGTGCGACGCAGCCTTGGGTGGGTGCCAGATCCGGTCCGGCCACGTGCAGAAAAATGGCGCTGCCTCGCCCGCGCGAGCGCGGACGGTCGTTGTAGCCGAGCATTGCCGCGACATCGTAGAGGCGATCCGCGCGCCACAACCGTTCGGCGCTGGCGGCGTAGGGCAGGCGCACAGGGCGGTTGTAGTTGCGGTCGGCCGCCGCATCGCACCAGCCGTCGCGTTCGTGGATCGGCGTTGCAGGCAATTGCGTCATCGGGCGCCGCACCTGGTCCGCCCGGAAGCGCACCGCGCGCACGCGCCACGTGCCGATCGGGGTCGCGCCGTCGCCCTCCCGCTTCAGGGTGCGGCACCCGCTGCGACCCAGCGCGCAAGGGAACGACAGAGCACCAAGCTTCAGTATGCCTCGGCGGGCGCTTGGGCTGAGCGCCAGCACGCGCGCCAAGAGAATTTGCGAGGCTTTCGATGCGTTGCGGTTGCCTGTTTTATGCAGCGACAAGCTTTGTTTCCCACCCAAATCTGATGCTAGACTGTGTGTTGCTGGCAACAATCCATCAATCGGAGCCGAAGCGCATGAGCACCGCACGCAAGATTCTCATCGTCGACGACGACGAGGAGCTTCGCGAGTCGCTGAAAGACCAATTGGCGCTGCACGACGAATTCGAAGTCACGACAGCGGGGACAGCCTCCAAGGGCGTCGATATCGTCAAGGGCGAGCATTTGGACCTCGTGCTGTTGGACGTGGGCCTTCCCGACATGGATGGGCGGGAGGCGTGCAAGCTCCTGCGCAAGAACGGCTTCAAGAGCCCCATCGTCATGCTCACCGGCAATGCGTCGGACGCCGACATGATCCTGGGTCTGGATTCCGGCGCCAACGATTATGTCACCAAGCCCTTCAAGTTCGCAGTGCTGCTTGCGCGCATCCGCGCGCAACTGCGCCAGCATGAGCAGAGCGAGGACGCGGTGTTCGCCATCGGACCCTACTCCTTCAAGCCGGCATCCAAGATGCTGCTCGACGAGAAGGGCTCCAAGATCCGCCTCACCGAGAAGGAAACCTCGATCCTCAAGTATCTCTATCGGGCCGGCGAGAAGGTGGTGACGCGCGACGTTCTGTTGCAGGAGGTGTGGGGGTATAATTCCGGCGTCACCACGCACACTCTCGAGACGCACATCTACCGGCTCCGCCAGAAGATCGAGAAGGACCCCTCGCATGCCGAGCTGCTGGTGACGGAGACCGGCGGCTACAAGCTCGTGCCGTAGTTCCTCCTTCCCGTTCCTCCCATCGCCGTCGGGACTTGGGAGAGGGGCCCAGCAGCCCCTGGACGAGCCATGGCGAATCGCCCGACGCTGCCGCTATGGGTATGGACAAACTCGTGGCACCGCTTCTCCGCGTGCCGCTCTTCGTGGGGCTGCGACCGCTGCAGCTCACCGAGCTCGCGCGCCAGGCCGAGCGCGTGAAATTCCACCGTGGTCATGTCATCACCGAGGCAGGCAGGTCGGGCGATGCCGCATTCCTTATCGCCTCGGGTGCAGCTGGCCGCATCGAGCCAGCGGGCTCGGACGGTGAGGTGGAGCCGATCGAACCGGGCTCGCTGGTGGGCGAAATGGCCATGCTGGTGGAGCACGTCTATCGCGCCACCGTCATCGCCTGCGATCGCGTACTCTGCCTCAAGATCACCCGGGCCGCCGTGCACGCGCAGATGGCGGAGGATGCGGCTCTTGCGCGTCACTTCGAGCGGCGCATTCGCGAGCGCCTGGCTCGCGTGGCCGAGGACTTGCGGCAGATAGATGGTGTTCTCGCGGCGTGCGGGACAGGCGAGTTAAATCCAGACGCCAGAAGTCAACAAACAGAGTCCGCCGACGCCGCCTGAGCCACATGCCGGCGCCGCCCGACGACAACATCCTGTTGCGCAAAAGAAAAGCGCCCAAACCTGGGGGAGGAGTTGGGCGCAAGAAGCGCGTCATGCGCATGGTGCCGGGAGGGAAGCCGGCACCGCGGGCGATGTCTTTCGGCTAGACGGGGGGCACTACCGATGAAGAGCGACACCGCTCGCTGTAACTATCAAATAATACTTGTAGGGGCCTTTTCAATGGGGTCCCCCACCCAGATCACGAAATTGTTACGGATTGTTTCAGTTTTCCCCAATTTTCCGTTTGCCTAGATTCCGAACAGACACGCCGGAGCTACTCGCGCTTCTGGAACGTCTGGTTGGCGGGCTTGAACAACCCAGGGTCCAGGTCCTCGGTCTTGTTGACCTCGGTGAGCTCCACGCGCGTGTCAAGGCCCTGCGCGTCCGTGGTGATCCATTCCTTGAGCTCGAGGCCGGATTTCTTGGCCAAAAACAACTTGATACGGCCGGGATTGTCGGGGTTGCGGTCCTGCAGGGCGAGCACGACGACGTCGTCCACCTCTTGCACCTCGAGGATCTGCGCGTCGCGCATCAGGTCGACGTCCTTGCGCAGAAGGACCCTGAACGGCGTTCGGTCGAGCTCGATGCGGTCGTCGGTCTTCATGTCGAGGTCCTGGATGGCCATGTACTGGCCGTCAGACAGGATCACCATCCGGCTCGGTAGGTTGTAGTCGAAACGGAAGCGACCGGGTCGCTTGACGTAGAATTTGCCGCGCATGCGCTTGTTGTCGGCGCCGGTCTGGACGAACAAGCCTTTGATCTCGCTCATCTGATTGAAGTAGGCGGTCACCTTCTGGATGAGTTCGACCTGCTTTTTGTCGAACTCCTCGCCGGCAATCGCGGCTTCCTTCTTGACCGTCTGGGTCCACGCGCCGCTTGCGCCCACGGGGTTCGGCGGCATGGGCTTCTTGGCGTCCTGCGCAGCCGCTGGCACGATTGCCAGTGTCGCAAGAAACGCAAGCCGAGCCGCAATTCGTGCGTGCATGAAGCTCCCCCGAAAGCGCGGTTGCCGGCGCGCGTGATTCGACCAAGTGCTGTTCGTTTGTCCCAACATTGGGACAACATTGTGAGCAGATTGGGATTCTAGTGCGGTTCGGCCGGAGCGCAAAGCTGCGGCCGGCACATTCCCGGTGAAAAGCGCGTCCGTCGGTCTACTGTCAACTGGCGACCACCTGGCGGCGGCCATTGTACCCGGCTGCACTGACGACGCCCTCGCGTTCCATACGCTCCATCAGATCGGCGGCGCGGTTGTAGCCGACCAGCAGGCGCCTTTGCAGGTAGCTGGTCGACGCCTTCTGGTCGCGACGGACGATGGCCACCGCCCGGGCGTAGAGGTCCTCATCGGCGGTGGCACCACCGCGCGCGTCGAGAGCCGGCTGCTCGCTCCGCGTCTCAGTGATGCCGTCGATGTAGCGCGGCGGCCCCTGGTCGCGCAGGTAGGCGGCGACGCCCTCCACTTCGTCGTCGGAGACGAATGCGCCGTGCACGCGCAGGGTGCGGCCCATGCCGTTGGCATAGAGCATATCGCCATGGCCCAGCAGGTGCTCGGCGCCCTGCTCGTCCAGGATGGTGCGGCTGTCGATCTTGGAGGCCACCTTGAAGCTGATGCGAGTGGGGAAGTTGGCCTTGATGGTGCCGGTGATGATGTCGACCGAGGGCCGCTGCGTCGCCATGATCAGGTGAATGCCGGCCGCGCGCGCCATCTGTGCTAGCCGTTGCACGGCCGACTCGATCTCCTTGCCGGCGACAATCATCAGATCCGCGAACTCGTCGGCGATGACGACGATGTGGGGCATCGAGGCGAGCTGAGCGACCTGCGACAGGTCGCCTCCAGACTTCTGCATCTGGCGTACGCGCGCATTGAAGGCGTCGATGCCGCGCACGCTGAGGTGCGCCATGCGGCGGTAGCGGTCCTCCATCTCTGCGACTACCCAATTGAGCGCCGCCACCGCCTTCTCGGGCTCGGTGACTGCCGGGCAGAGGAGGTGCGGAATGCCGTTGTAGACCGAAAGCTCCAACATCTTGGGGTCGATCATCAGCAGCCGGCACTGGTCTGGAGAAAGCTTGTAGATCAGCGACAGGATCATGGCGTTGACGCCGACCGACTTGCCCGAGCCGGTGGTGCCCGCGACCAGCAGATGCGGCATGCGCGCGAGATCCGCCACGATGGGCGCCCCGGCGATGTCGCGGCCGAGTGCCAGCGGCAGCGCCGCGTCCGTGGTGCGGAATGCGTTCTCCTCGAACAGCTGGCGCAGGTTCACCTTCTCACGCCGCGGGTTCGGCAGCTCGATGCCGATCGCATTGCGGCCGGCCACGACGGCGGCGCGCACGGAGGCCGCGCCCAGCGAGCGGGCGATGTCGTCGGCAAGCCCGATGACGCGGGCCGACTTGGTGCCGCGCGCGGGCTCGAGCTCGAACAGGGTGACGACGGGGCCGGGATGGATGCCCTTGACCTCGCCCCTGACGCCGAAATCGCTGAGCACGCTCTCGAGCTGGCGCGCCTGGTTGCGCAGCTCGGCCGCGGTGGGTTGCATGCCGGTCTTCCCAGCCGCCGGCCGCTTCAGAATGCTCAGCGGCGGTCGCCGACACCCCGCCTCGCCGCCATGCGGAAACGAGGCATGGGCGGCCGGAGGCGGCGCGAAGTCGGCAGGGGCTGCACTCTCGTCCGGAAGCGGCAGCTCCGGCTCCTGCCGCGCTGAGGCGGTCTCACGCGCGGCTTCCGTCCCGGCGGGTGCGAAGCGCTCGGCGATGGTGCGCGTCAGCCGATCGGTCGAGTGGTCGAAGGCGATGCCGCGGCCCGACTGTGGAGCGGGGTCCGGCATGGGCTCGAACCGCCGCTCCGGGACGATCTCGGGAACGACCGGGTCATGGTCCGGTGCCTCGACGACGGGCTCGACCTCGAGGGGAGCTGGCTTGGCGCGTATGATCGGCGGATCACGCATCAGTGCAGGGTCGGGACCTGACCGTTCGTTACCCTTCGGCGCGAACACCTGGGTTTGCAGTTGGCGCCACCAGCCGGCAACGGTGCCCAGGTCGACCCTGCTCCGACGGGCGTCCGCGCGGCGGCCTGCGCCCGCACCCACGCCTGCGCTGCAGATCAGCTTGATGTCGCGCTGCGTCAGGCCGAGACTCCACATCATGCCCATCATGCCGGCGGCGAAGCAGAAGAGCCCGGCGGCCGCTGCCGAGCGGTCGGCGTTCACATGTCCGAGCAGGCTCGTCAGGATGCTGAGCCCCAGGTCTCCGAGCACGCCGCCGTAGCCGTGATGCAGGGGCCAGGCGGCGGCCTTGGGCAACGAGGAGAGCGCGCCGGCGAGGAACAGCACCGCGAGCGGCGCCAGCACCAGCTTGCGGCGCAGGCTCGGCGGCTCCTTCGATGTCAGCAGCTCGAGCGCCCAGAACAGGGGGGGCAGCAGGGCAAACACACCGGCGAGGCCCAGCATCTGCATCGTGAGGTCGGAGAGCAGCGCGCCCGGCGGGCCCAGCAGGTTGCGCGCTGAAGCACTGGTGGCGCGGCTGAGGCTGGGATCGGCGACCGACCAGGTAAGCAGGCTCGCGCTCAAAGCCGCGCATGCGGCGAGCAGCAGGAAGCCCAGCACTTTCCAGAGCCACCGCTTGAGCCCGTCCTCCAGTGAGGCAGGCAGCAGCGGGGCCGGGTCGTCGCCCCGGTACGCCATACTAAGGGACGCTTACGCCGTTAACGCTACGATACGCTCGAGCGCGTCCCTGACGGTGGCCACATCGTGCACCAGCGCAATGCGGACGAAGTCGCGGCCCGGGTTGACGCCGTGCCGATCCTCGTGCGCCAGGTAAACGCCCGGGATGATTTTGACGCCGCACCGTTTCCAAATTGTTAACGTTGCCTGCTCGCCGCCGCCGAGATGGCTCATGTCCAGCCACAGGAAGAATCCGCCGCCGGGCCGGCGATAGCCGAAGCGGCCTTTCAGCAGCTCGTCACAAAGATCGAATTTGGCCCGATAGCCTTGCCGCACGACGGCGACGTGCTGCTCCTCGGACCAAACCGCCACCGAGGCATGCTGCACAGGCCCCGGCATCTGCGGCCCGGCGAGATTGCGGATCTCGGCCAGGGTCTCGAGGAAATCGCCGTCGCCGGCGGCGAAGCCCGAGCGCATGCCCGGCAGGTTCGAGCGCTTGGACAGCGAGTTGAAGACCACGAGATTCCTGAAGCGCTCCGGCGTGCGGGCGGCGATCTCGAGGCCGCCGGTCGGCGGCTCGCGCGTGTAGATCTCGGAGTAGCACTCGTCGAGGAACAGGATGAAGTCGTATTCGCGCGCCAGCGCGAGGGCCTTGCGCAGATAGTCGGGTCCGGCGACCGAGCCCTGCGGGTTGGCGGGTGTGCACAGGAAGAATGCCGCCGCGCGTCGCAGGATGTCGGGCTCGCGGGCGAGTGCGTCCAGGTCCGGCAGATGTCCGGTCTCGGGGGTGGCGTTGAGATAGATAGGCTCGCAGCCGGTGCCGTAGGTGCCGCCGAGGTAGGCCTGATAGAAGGGATTGGGCAGCAGCATGACGGGCCGGCCGGGAAAGCTCTTGCGTCCCACGGCGGGCATGGCGGCAAAGAACAGTCCCTCGCGCGAGCCGTTGAGCGGCAGGACCTCGCGCGCGAAGTCCACCTCCGTGGGCAGCGAATAACGCCGGCCGAGCCACGTTGCGATCGACTTGCGCAGCTCGTCGGAGCCCCGGATGCGCGGATAGGTGCCGAGCAGGGCTTTGGCCTCCTCGAACTTGTCGATGACGAAGCCCGGCATCGGCTCCTTGGGGTCGCCCGAGGTCATCTCGATCGGCTTCTTGTGATCGGGGGTGATGCCGTCGAGCAGCCGTGCCGTGCGCGTGAAGGACGACAGCACGGCGCCGTGGGCGAGCTCTGAAAGGCCTGGCATCTGGGTCATGGAACTAGCGCTGCCTCCTGCGTGGGCGCGGGAGCATAGTTCGCCCCGGCGCCCGCGCGCAATTCATGTCGTCGGGCGGGTTGTCATACGCGGCCCGTGCGCACGTCCTCCTCGGGATTGGCGCCGATCTTGTGGATCGTGAGGTCGGCGCCGCGCTGCTCCTCCTCGGCGGTGAGCCGCAGGCCCAGGACCTTGTCGACCACGGCGTAGATGACGAAGCCCGCCACCAGCCCGTAGGCCGCGCCCATCAGGCTGCCGACGAGCTGGGAGGCAAAGCTCACCCCGCCGAGCCCACCCAGCGCCTTGAGGCCGAAGATGCCGCAGGCGATGCCGCCCCAGAGTCCGCACAGCCCGTGCAGCGGCCACACGCCCAGCACGTCGTCGAAATTCCATCTCGGGTTGCTGGCGAGTTGGAACACCTGGACGAAGATCACGCCGGCCACCGCGCCCACCACCAGCGACCCGACCGGATGCATGACGTCGGAGCCCGCGCACACCGCGACGAGGCCCGCCAGCGCGCCGTTGTGGATGAAGCCCGGATCGCCGCGTCCCACGATCAGCGCGGCGAGGATGCCGCCGCACATGGCCATCAGCGAGTTCATGGCGACGAGCCCACTCACGGCCTTGAGCGATTGCGCGCTCATCACATTGAAGCCGAACCAGCCGACGCACAGCAGCCACGACCCCATGGCCAGCCACGGGATCGACGACGGCGGAATACCGATGGCGCGGCCGTCCTTGTAACGTCCGAGCCGGGGGCCGAGCTGGCGCACGGCCGCGAAGCCGATCCAGCCGCCGACAGCGTGCACGACGATTGACCCGGCGAAGTCGTGGAACTCCTCGCCCAGCATGCCCTTGAAGAAGGTCTCCTGCAGGCCGTGGTTCTTGTTCCACACGATGCCCTCGAAGAAGGGGTAGGCGAAACCGACGATGAGGGCAGTGGCCGCGCACTGCGCGCCGAAGCGGGCGCGCTCGGCGATGCCGCCCGAGACGATGGCCGGCACGGCAGCGGCGAAGGTGGCGAGGAAGAAGAACTTGACGAGCGTCAGGCCCTGCGCGTCGAAGCCCTTCGCGCCGCCGCTGATGGCCTCGGCATTGGCGAGGAAGGCGACGCCGTAGGCGATGGTGAAGCCGATGAAGAAATAGGCCACCGTCGAGATGGCGAAATCGACCAGGATCTTGCAGAGCGCATTGACCTGGTTCTTGTGGCGGACGGTGCCGGCCTCGAGGAACGCGAAACCGCCGTGCATGGCAAACACGAGCACGGCGCCCATCAGCAGGAACAGTACGTCGCCCCCCGTCTGCAGGCCTTCCACGGCTTTCTGAATGTCCGGCATCCCCCAGTCTCCCCCGATGGTTCGCCCAGTGTTTGGGCAGATGCGGACTTCGCCGTCCGATCTGCCTTCTTCATAGGCAAACTGATGGGAAAAGTGTCAAGGGGTAGCCCGGCCTCTCCCCAGCGCTTTCGGCAGGCAGGATCGGACAGATGTCACACCGGCCCGTGGTGGGTCGGCTCGCTCAATCGGATGTGGGGTGGGCGTCCGTTGCTGCCATAGACCGCAGGTACTATCTGGCTCCGGCTGAGGCCAATGTCGGCGAGTGTCCGGTCGTCGAGGGCCTGGAGCATCAGGACCGCGGCCCGGTGCGTCCTTTGCTGCCAGTAGCTCCGCCAGGAGCGCAGGAGCCCATCGCCGGCGCGCTGCGCCAGACTTGCAAAAAAGTATCCGATGTTGGTCGGACAGCCCCGCGGCTGCGCCAGTTCTCCGAGCATGCTCTGCATGATCGAGCTCCTTCCTGTTCTTGTGCGTGAGGCGGCGGCGCACGACGTGCGAAGCGTGCGCCGCCAGCCCCTCACGCCCTTGCCTCGAGCACCATGTTGAACGGGGTCTCCGCCGCCCGGCGGAAGCGTGAGAAGCCGGCCTGCCGGGCAACCTCCGCCAGCTTTCGCTCGCCCGCCTGCGCGCCGAGTGCCGCGCCGACCTCCTGGCCGAGCGAGGCCGGTACGCACACGCTGGTCGAGAACGCGTAGTAGACGCGCCCGACCGGGTTGAGGTTCTCGGCGAGGCTGTCTCCGGCTCTCGGCTCCACCAGCATCAGCGTGCCGCCAGGTGCCAGCGTCTCGCGCACGTGGGTCGCAGCGCCCACCGGATCGCCCATGTCATGCAGCGCATCGAACATGGTGACGAGGTCGAAGCCCGAGCCCTCGTAGTCCTGGGCGCGCGCCGTCTCGAAGCGCACATTGCCAACGCCCCGCGCATGCTCGCGCGCGTGGGCGACGGAGGCGTCATGGAAGTCGATGCCGACGAACTCCGAGTTGGGGAAGGCCTTGGCCATGATCATGGTCGAGGCGCCGTGACCGCAGCCGACGTCGGCAACCCTGGCGCCGCGCTCGAGCTTGGCAACCACGCCGTCGAGGGCGGGCAGCCACTCCGACACGAGATGGCCCTTGTAGCCTGGACGGAAGAACCGCTCGACGCCGCAGAAAAGGCAGTTGCAATGGTCGCCCCAGCCGACCCCCTTGCCGGTCTTGAAGGCCTCGGTGAGCTTCCCCTCGTCGGCGAAGATGGCGGCGAGCGAGTAGAAACCCCCCGTCATGTTGACGGTGCTCTCCTCGTCGGCAAACACGGCCGCCTGCTCGGGCGACAGAACGAACTTCCCAGCCTTCGCGTCGTAGGTCACGAACCCGGACGCGGCCTGCGCCGAAAGCCACTCGCGCACGTAGCGCTCGTGCGTCCCTGTCTTCTTGGCCAGCTCGGTCGAGGTCAGGGGCGAGCCGGCTGCCAGGGCCCGATAGAGCCCGAGCTTGTCACCGATCAGCACCAGCAATGCGTTTCCTGCCGCGCCGATCTCGTTCACCATCGTCCCGAGCAGCGGCTCGAGCTTCTTCATGTCCAGGTCCATGGCTCCGATCCTCTCGTTTGTCTTGTCGCCGGGCCCGGTCCTTGCTGTGGGCGCCGTTGCAGCGTGCACATAGGTCTGGTGCCCATGCGCCGTGAGAGGCAAAATGGCCGGCATGGAGCCACTTGAGCCAAGGCGCGCCGCGGGATGACCGGAAAACCCCTTCACGTCAGCGTGGCGGTATTTCGCGAATGCGACCCGTCGATCATCTACGGCGTCTACGACACGCTATGGGCCGCCCACCGGCCTTCCAGCGGCGTGAAGCGGCTGCCGCCCGATCAGCCGCTGTTCGAGCCCCGCATCGTCACCGCTGACCCGGGCCCGCTCGAGCTCTGTACCGGCGTCAGCATTCTCCCCCAGGACACCATCGCCGAGGTGGAGCGTACGGACATCGTCTTCGTCCCGAACGTCATGCTCTACGACGTGGAGGGCCTGCGCGCGCTCGACCGCCGCCTGCTCGACTGGATCGGGCGGATGCACGCCGGCGGCGCCCTGCTCTGTGCCGCGTGCGGAGGGGCCCTGGTGCTGGCCGAGGCCGGGCTGCTCGACGGCGGGCAGGCAACCACGCACTGGAGCTATGTGCCGCTCTTCCGCAACCAGTTCCCCGATGTCGCCCTGCATGAGGATCGCATCCTGGTCCAGAGCGGGCCTGGTCACAGCATGGTGTGCTCGGGCGGCGCCTCGTCCTGGCAGGACCTGGCGCTCCTGCTGATTGCCAAGCACGGCGGCACCGAGGAGGCGATCCGCATCTCCAAGCTGTTCCTCTACCAGTGGCACCGCGACGGGCAGCTCCCCTTCGCCTCCATGATCGCCAACGTCGAGCATGGCGACGCCGCCATCCTGCGCTGCCAGACCTGGCTCGCGCAGAACTACGAGCGCGCGGACATCGTCGCTGAGCTGGCACGCCAGTCGGGCCTGCCGAAGCGCACCTTCGACCGCCGCTTCAAGGCGGCGACCGGCTACTCGCCGCTGGCCTACGTGCAGGCGCTGCGCATCGAGGAGGCCAAGCAGCTCCTGGAGACGGGGACCGCGCCGGTGGAGGCGATCGCGCGCGAGGTTGGATACGGGGACCTTGCCTCGTTCCGGCGTCTCTTCCGCCGCACGGCGGGAATGACGCCCGGAGACTATCGACGCAAGTTCCGGATGCCCGATTTCATCGAGAGCGCTCTGTCGGTACGCAAGGGCAAGCCGCCAACGCCAAGGCGAGGTGCCCAAGCAGCGCAGAAAGGCTCTCGCGTCCTGTCTTGAGATCCGCCCACGCGGCGCTACCGCACGCGCCGTGGGTTCATGTAGAGGTCGGCTTCCTGCTTCTCGAGCTTGGGCGTGTACTTGCCTGCTGCGATCTCGCGCGCCAGCGCGCGCATATGGCGGCGGCAGTCGGCGTTGAAGATCAGCATGCCGCAGAACAGCTTGAGCACGATCATCAGGCGTGGGTCGGCGTGCTCGCTCTTGACCTTGCCCTTCCACTTGCCGCCGATCGAGAACACCTTGCCGTCGAGCCAGCCGATCGCCTTGTTGTGGTGGTCGTAGAGGGTGTAGTCGCCGCCGAGATCTATGAAATCGCGCCTCAACCTGAAGAACTTCGGCAGCCCGTCCTCCAGCAGGAAGAAGGAGAAGTTCTCCGGCAGCATCGGCCACTTGTGGGCCGAGCGCTCGAGGTAGACCATGTTGTCGTGATCGCCGACATTGAGGGAGAAGCACGTCACGGGCAGGCCGTGGGCCCCGAGCGTGAGCTGCAGGCTGCGTCCGATCATCAGGTCCATGGTGGCGCGCCAATTCACCGTCTCGTTGAAGAGCTTGAACACGAGGCGCTTGTCCATGCCGACGTTCTTGTTCCAGAGGTCCTGGCGGTAGCCGAGCAGGCCTGTGCGCTCGCCCTTCTCGATCACCTCGGCGAAGATATCCATGTCGGACGTGAACTGGCGCGATTTGGCGCGGTTGCGGCTGTGCTTGTAGATGCCGAACTCGACCGAGTTGAAAGGCGTTATCCATACGTCGACGATGAACTCGGCATACTGCGCCTTCTTGCTTGCCCTGTCGGCCTTGGCTTTCGCGGCCTTGCTGCGGGCCGGCACTGGCGGCGCGCTCTCGATCTTCTCCGCGCGCTCCAGAACCTCTGCCCGCGCCTCGCGTGCGGCCTCTGCGGCCGCTGCATCGGCTTCGATCTCGGCCGTTCTGCTTCCGTCTGCCATCGCGTTGGCTCCTGGGCGAGAGCGCCGGCACGCAGGGACGGAATGGCGCGAATCAGTCTCGCCGGACGTTAGCATTCCGATTTGGGCAGGCGAGGGTCCGGCCGCAGAAACCTGTGTGCGTTCTCGTCATTCCCGCGAGCGCGGAGCGCGTCAGCGGGAATCCAGCAGCGACTCGAGAGATGGGGTTCGTGGTTGGATGCCCGCTCTACGCTTCGCTTGGCGGGCATGACAACGGCGGGTGACGCTGAGGTTTACGCACGCGTCCCGAAGATCTGCGAGCCAACCCGCACGTAAGTGGCGCCGAAGGCGATGGCCGTCTCGAAGTCGGCGCTCATGCCCATGCTGAGATTGGCGAGGCCGAGCTCGCGGGCGAGCTTGGCGAGGAAGGCGAAGTGCACGGCCGCCTCCTCGTCCTGCGGCGGGATGCACATGAGGCCGGCAATATCGAGCTTCAGCTCCTCGCGGCACAGGCGTAGCAGTCCAGCTGCCTCCTTCGGCATGATGCCGGCCTTCTGCGGCTCCTCGCCGGTGTTGACCTCAATGAAGAGCTTCAGGCGCCGCCCCTGCTTCGCCATCTCCTCGGCGACGGCCTGGGCGATCTTGGGCCGGTCGATGGTGTGGACTGCATCGAACAGCGCCACCGCCTCCCTGGCCTTGTTGGACTGCAGCGGCCCGATCAGGTGCAGCTCGATGCCGGGGTAGCGCTCACGCAGGGCAGGCCACTTGGCCTTTGCCTCCTGCACGCGGTTTTCGCCGAACAGGCGGTGGCCGGCATCGAGCACCGGCGTGATGTGCTCGGCCCCGAATGTTTTGGTGACGGCAACCAGATTGACCGACGCCGGCTCGCGCCCGGCCGCCCGCGCAGCCGCGGCGATGCGCGCCGTGACGCTCGCAAGCCTCTCCGTTTCCGTGTGGGGTCCATTTGCCATGCAACGGCGCAGTCTAAGCGAGTTTGCCGCCAGCGAACAGCGCTACGGCAGAAATCCGCCAATCGTCTCCGCGCCAACCGCTCGCAGTCTCTCTCGCTGCCCGGGCCGCGATCCACCATGACCGGGTCGAGCTTGCGGGCAGCGTCGCCGACCGGTTGCAGGGTCACGGCGCACGCCACGACGGCTCGCAATGAAAGCCTGCTCGTCCACTTCGACCTCCCTCGTTACCGCTTCATCGGGGCGCGCGCAGACCGGCCCTCTGGCAGGCACAGAAGAGCGCTTGTTTACGTCGAGTATATGCCCCTCTAACCGAAACTTACTCGATGCCTCGAGGGTCGACCCCGTAGCGTATTTCGCGACATTGCATCATGAGAAGATCGAACAGGCAAAAACGCGAATGACGGCGAACACGGCGGCGCTCCTGGCTGGGCACGCAGTACTGCTGACACTGTTCGGCTCCCTCTGGCTTTACCTGCCGGCTCCAGGAGATCGCGCGCCACGCTGGGCGGGCACGCCCTTGGAGAACTATGTGCTTGCTGCGTATTGCGTCGGCTTTGCGATGGTGCTCGCGCTGTTGACGGGGGGATACCTCAATTATTTCAGTTGAAAAGGTTCAAGAAAAAAGCAGGGACCTCGGGGGGAAACACATGCGTCAACGACGCATTGGGTCTAATTGTCCTCGCGACTGGAATATTGGCCATAATCCTTTTGCGACCTAAGAACGGGGTTGAGCACCGCTTGGTGCGGTTTCCCGGAGCTTGGATCATCGTCGGGCTCTTGTTGACGTGCTGGATCGGAACCGGCGCCGCCCTGCTCGCGGCAGGCCTGCTCGGGCTCTGATGACAGGAAGGCAATGCATCCAGCCCGCAGGCTCGGCTTCCCGCTTCTGCTGCTCGTGGCGGGCGCCACAGGCCTCGTCGATGCTGCGGCTAGGATCGGGCTAATTGGCAAGAACGTGGCGGCACCGCTTATCCTGGCGAGCCTGCTGGCAATGACGGTCGGCGTCGGCGCAGCGTCGAGCAGTCACCGATCGCTCGTCATCAACACTGCTCTTGCCGCCGCGATGGTAATCGTCGCGCACATGGCCCTTGCTACTCTCGCAAGGGGATAGCGCGGCGCTGCGCCTACTCCTCCGCGCCGCCGCCACGCCGCATCAGCGTCTCGGTATCGTAGTTCTCGCCAATCGACATCGCGCAGATGCGCGAGATGTGCATCAGCGGCAACCCGGATTCCTTCGCCCAGGCATTGAGCTGGTCCTGAATCTTCTTCATGTCCTTCTTGGAGGTCGGGCTCTCGGCGATGTCGAGGCCGGCGTCGCGCAGGCAGGCCACCATGTCCGTCGAGGTGACGAAGCAGTCCTTGCCGATGAAGCGCAGGAAATACTGACCCGTGCGGCCGCCAAGGCGCGCGCCGCGCTTGCCCATCAGATCGAGCAAGCCGATCTGGTCGCCTGCCGGCCACTCGCTGAGGAACTTGCCGAAGCTGCCGTGTTCGCGGGCGATCTCGGTCACGAACTTTGCGTTCTCGCGCACGGCCTTGATCTTCTGCGGGTTGCGCACGATGCGCTTGTCGCTCGCCAGGCCCTCCCAGAACTCGTCCGGCTGAAACAAGAGACGCTTGGGATCGAAGCTGAGGAAGACTGCCTCGAAGCCCGGCCATTTCTGCTCGATCACGCTCCACACGAAGCCCGCCGAGAATATGCGCTTGGCCATCTCCGCCAGCATGCGGTCGTCGCCGAGCTTGGCCAGCACCTTCTGGCTCGTCACCTTCGGCAACAGGCTCTCGAGCGCCTTCTCGCCGCCCTTGCGCTTGGCGGCCCGCGCGCGAATGGTTTTGAACGCGACCATCTCTGCCCCTCCCAGGGTCTTGCCTCACCAGCTCGCCGGCAGCCTGTTGAGCCCGCGCAGCACGAAGGTCTGGCGCCAATCGGGGCTCTCGACGTCGTCGATCGTCAGGCCCGGCAGTCGCCGCAGCAGGGTCGATATGGCGATCTCGCCTTCGATGCGGGCGAGCTGGGCGCCCAGGCAGAAATGGATGCCGCCGCCGAACGACAGCGGCCGGATGTTGGGGCGCGTGACGTCGAGCCGGTCGGGCTCGGGGTAGGCGGCGGGATCGCGGTTGGCGGCGCCGAGCAGGCACAACACCGACTCACCCTTGGCGATCGGCACACCGCCGAGCTCGACATCCTCCAGGGTAGTCCGGCCCGTCATCTGCACCGAGGAATCGTAGCGTAGCAGCTCCTCGACGGCATTGGTCACGAGCGAAGGATCATCGTGCAAGCGGCGCAGCTGATCGGGGTTGCGATGCAGCGCCAGCAGGCCGTTGCCGATCAGGTTTACGGTGGTCTCGTGGCCGGCACCGAACAACAGGATGATGTTGGCCGTCAGCTCCTCATTGGAGAGCTTGCTGCCCTCTTCCTCGGCCTGAACCAGCTGCGTCGTCAAGTCGTCACCGGGCTGGCGGCGGCGCAGCTCGAACAGGGCGCGAAAATACTCGGCCGAGGCGAGGTTGCCGGCGCTGGCGGCGTCGATCTCCTCCCGCGAGAGCGGCACTGGATCGAGCAGCCGGCCGCTCGCGCGTGCGCCCATGAAGAACAGCTCGTGCTCCTCCTTGGGGATGCCCAGCATCTGGCAGATCACGACCACCGGCAGCCGGTAGGCAAAGTCGGCGATCAGGTCCATTCGGCCCTGCGATGCGACGCGGTCGATCGCCTGATCGACGATCTGCTGGATGCGTGGACGCATCTCATCGACCCGGCGCGCCGTGAAAGCCTTCACCACGAGGCCGCGCAGGCGCGTGTGGTCGGGCGGATCGAGCTGCAGCATCCAGTGCCGCATGCTGCGGTAGACCGGCTCCTCCATCACCTGCGGCCCGAAGCGCCGCGTCATGCGACCCACGAAATCCTTACCGAACCGCTTGTCGCGTATTGCGAAGCTGACGTCGGAATGCCGGCTTGCCACGAAGAAGCCCAGCGGCGACTTGTGCACCGGGTCCTTCGCGCGCAGGCGGTGGTAGTAGGGGTAGGGGTCGGCGATCACCGCCGGCGACATCGGATTGAAGAGGGGCTCCGCCTGGGCGGTCTGAAGCGTCTCATTCACGGCGCACCTCCATCGGCAGGGACGACCTGGGCCGCGCTATTGCCCGGAACCCTAGGCAAAGTTCCCGCCCGAGCCAACACGTCACATGGCAGACCATCGCTCCACGCAGCCAGGCGGAGCTTCCACGCGGTCGGCTGCCTGATCTAATCTGCATCAAGGCGCCGGGCCTGAAGCTCGCGCGCCGCTCAGCTGGGAGGTTGCCTTGATTACGAAGTTCGACAGTCTTTTTGCCGGCCACGCCGATCTCGACAACGTCGGCTACGGCGGCACGCCCATCAACGAACGCCGCTACCCCAACTCCCACCTGGTGACGGCGCTGAGCAAGGCCGAGAACATGGCCAAGCTCATGGACCGCATGGGCTACAACTGCTTCTGGATGGCCGAGCACCATTTCCAGCGCGAAGGCACCGAATGCATCCCCAACAACCTGATGATGGGGGTGCACCTCGCGCATCGCACCAAGAACATCAAGATCGGCTGCGGCTTCAATATCGCGCCGATGTGGCACCCCCTGCGGCTGGCGGAGGACTATGCCGTCGCCGACTTCCTGACGAGGGGCCGCGTCGTGTTCGGACTGGGGCGCGGCTATCACACCCGCGAGGTCGAGACGTTCGGGGCGCCGCTGAGCGACCAGGAGGCGAACCGGGAGCTCTACGAGGAGCAGACCGAGATCATCTTCAAGGCCTTCAACGAGGAATCCTTCTCGCACAAGGGCAAGCACTACACCCTGCCGCCCGAGGTTCCTTACCGCGGCTACACGCTCAAGGAGCTGACCCTCGTCCCGCGGCCTATCAACCTCCCCGTCGAGTGCTGGCAGCCGATCCAGGGCGGCTCGTCGCGCGCGCTCGATTTCATGGCCAAGCACGGCATCCAGGGCATGGTGGGCGGCGGCTCTGCCGAAGGCGGCGCCATGCACAAGGTCGTCGTCGACTGGCAGGCCGCGCACGCGAGAATCGGCAAGCACATCGAGCTCGGCGAGCGTCTGTGCTTCGGCTTCCACTTCTACATGGCCGATAGCCGCGAGAAGGGCATGAAGGAGGCAGCGAAATACTACGAGGAGAACATGAAGATGTTCGGCGAGCTCCGCCTCGTGCGCGCGCTCACCGAGGATCAGATCGAGATCATGCGCGATCCCAAGCGTGCGCCGACCGCCAAGCTGCCGCGCATCGAGGACGCGGTGAAGGCCGGCGGCTTCCTGTGCGGCAACGCCGATGACCTGATCGGCCATATCAAGGCGCTGGAGGGGAAATATCCGGCGCTCGACCGCATCTCGGTGAGCCTGTCGGTCGGCGTGCCGGAGAAGGTCGCGCTGGAGCAGCTCGAGCGGTTCGCGAAAGAGGTGATGCCGGCCTTCAAGGGAGCCAAAGCGCCCCAGCGCGCCTCGGCCTGAGCCCCACTGCTCGCGACGCTGCAGCCGTCAGTTCGGCCGCGGCCAGTCTCCCGCAGCGCCGATGCGGTTGATGGCGATTACCGCCTGCGTGCGGCTGTCGACGCCGAGCTTCTGCAGGATAGCCGAGACGTGCGCCTTGATGGTGGCCTCCGACACGCCGAGCTTGAAGGCGATCTGCTTGTTGAGCAGCCCTTCGCCCAGCATCATGAGCACGCGCACCTGCTGCGGCGTGAGCGTGGAGAGCCGTGATACCAGCTCCGCGCTCTCTCCTGGCGGCACATTGCTCAGGTCGATGTCGGGCGGCAGCCACACCTCGCCGCCGATGATGCGGCGGATCGCCTCGCGGATACGCTCGACCGGCTGCGATTTCGGGATGAATCCCGAGGCGCCGCAATCGAGGCACTGGCGGATCGTGGCCGCATCGTCGCTGGCCGAGACGATCACGACCGGCACCTCCGGATGCTGGGCGCGCAGATAGAGCAGCCCCGAGACGCCGTGCACGCCGGGCATCGACAGGTCGAGCAGGATGAGGTCGGTATCGTTTGCCGTCGCCAGCCGATCGGTCAGCTCGTCGAGCGAGCCGGCCTCGAGAACCTCCGCGTTCCTGAACGCCGCGCTCAGCGCCTGGCTGAGCGCACCGCGAAACAGCGGGTGGTCATCGACGATGATGAACCGGTAGTGCGCCATGCGTCGCGAGCGTCCGAGCCCCAGGATCGAAGCAGGTCGGGGCCGGGGAGCCGGGCTCAACCGCGACCGATCTGCAACCTCGCTGAAATCTAGCGGCTTTTGGCCGGAATGGCTAATGTCGGCTCGCACCGCGACGCGCTTTTGCGCAGAAATGCGCTGCATTTGCGCGGTGCTGGCGATCATGCTGGTTGGGGGGTCGCGGCCCGGCTGCCGCAGTTGAACCACGAATCGGGGCCAACCTGTCCCTGGGGGCGGCAGCTATGAGGCTGCGCTGCGGATTGCTGCACGAAGCGAGGAGGGCTCGATCATGATGGAGCGCAACGAGCGCAAGCCCTACTGGCGGCACACCAAAATGCAGATGCTCGCCAGCCTGCTGCCGTTCGTTCTGGCCATGATCGTGCTGCCGCTCTATGCCGAGGCTCTGAACGAGAAGCGCATTCTCGGCATCCCGCTCGGCTACTTTCTCGCCTGCCACGGCCTTGCCGTCATCGGCTTCGTCACCATCGCCGTGTTCGTCAACCGCCAGGACGCCATAGACCACTGGCATGGGGCGCACGAGGACTTCTAGGCTCGGACTCTTGGGTTCACATGGCGATCACCGCCCGCACACGGCTGGTCAATCCGCGGCTCGGCACCTATTTCGGGATCTTCACGGCTGCGTTCGCGGCTTTGTTCGTGCTGGCGCTCATGTTCGAGCAGCTCGGCGCGTCCGACGGCCTCCTGCGTCTGCTCATGTTCGGCGGCCCGATCGTGCTCTATGCCGCCATCGGTCTCAGCTCGAGCGCGACGGAGGCCCGCGATTTTTTTGCCTGCGGGCGCAGAGTGCCTGCTTTCTTCAACGGGCTGGTGCTCGGTATTACCGCGCTCGGCGGCGCCGGCTTCCTGGCGCTGACCGGGTCATTGTTCATGATCGGCTTCGACGCAGTGTGCCTCAGCATCGCCTTCTATGCCGGTCTCGTCTTCATGGGAGTGCTGTTCGCGCCGTTCATGCGCAAGCACGGAGCCTACACGCTGCCGACGTTCCTCGGGCGCCGTTTCGAGAGCCGCACCGTGCGCATCGTCGCTGCGGCAGTGCTGTCCGTGCCCATCCTCCTTCTTCTGGCGGCCGAGGCCCGGTTTGCCGCCTATGCTGCGGCGTGGCTCCTGGGGCAGTCGGAGCGCCTGATGGCGCCGCTGGTGGTGGCCTGCGCCGCCGGTATCGTGATTGCGGGCGGCATGCGCTCGCTGACCTGGTCGAGCGTGGCGCAGGCCATCGCCGCGCTGCTGGCGCTGGCAGTGCCGGCAACCATCATCGCTCTCATGGTCTCCAATCTGCCCCTGCCGCAGATGACGCATGGCAACGTGCTGCGCATCGTGACCAGGGCCGAGATCGTCAACGGCGTGCCGATCGTGCTCGCGCCTCCGCTGGCGTTCGACTTTCCGGGCGCAGGCGTCGAGCCGCTGATCAAACGCTTCGTGCAGTCCTTCGGCAGCGTCGGCAGCCTGAGCTTCGTGCTGATGTCGTTCGTGGCGGCAGCCGGCATTGCCGCCTCGCCCACCCTCCTGTCGCGATCGGGCACCACGCCCGGCGTCTACGAGGCGCGCAAATCACTGGGTTGGGCGGTGCTCGTGTCCGGCGTCGTGCTGCTGACCCTGCCGGCGATTGCAGTCTACCTGCGCGCCATGCTGCTCGAGCAAGTCGTCGGCCAAGCCGGCGACCGCCTGCCCATGTGGTTCCAGCTGCTGCAACAGGCGGGCATCGCCAGCGTGGAGGCAAAGGCGCAGACGGTGCGCCTGTCTGCCATCGGCTTCGAGCGCGACGCGGCGCTGTTTGCACTTTCCATTGCCGCGGGATTTCCCCAGGTGATCGTCTATCTGGCGCTCGCCGGCGCGTTGGCGGCCGCCATGGCCGCGTTGGCGGCATCGCTGATGGCGATCGCGTCCATCTTGTCGGAGGATGTCGTGCATGGTCTTTCGGGCGAGACCGCATCGGAAGCCGCACGCGTCGGCACCGCCCGCCTTGCCCTGCTGGGCGCCGCGTTCGTGACGATCGGGCTCGCGATCGCCCTGCCGGCCGATCCTCTGCAGTTGTTCCTCTGGTCACTCACTCTGAGTGCGGCCACATCCTTCCCCGTGCTGCTGCTGGCGATCTGGGTCAAGCGCGTCAACGCCTGGGGAGCGCTGGCGACCATGTTCACCGGCCTCGTGGTAACGATCTTCATGATGCTGCTGGGGGAAGCCGGTGCGGTTGATACATCGAGCGCGCTGGCCGGAGCCGTAGGCCTGCCGCTGGCGCTCGCCGCCGGTCTCGTCGCCAGCCGCATGACGCCGGCGCCGGGGCGGAGCGCGCTCGACACCGTACGCGAGATGCGCGTGCCGGGAGGCGAGACACTCTACGACCGTGAGTTGCGCCTGCTGCGTCTCAAGAACCGCACGCAGACCTGAAAGCTCATCACAGCTTCGAGATTGCCGCACCGTAACTTGCCCGACGTGTGCGCTTGCATGTAACCATTGCAGCGCAATGAAGGCCCCGAGGCTCCCAAGGCGGCCAACACTCGAGAGGAAGCGGTCAGGCGATGTCGGCACGTGAGCGGCTCGGGCTCTATCCCGCGATCGAGCCCTATCGCCAGGATCGCCTCAAGGTCGGCGGCGGCCACGAGATTTACTTCGAGGAATGCGGCAACCCCAACGGCAAGCCGGTGCTGATCGTGCACGGCGGCCCCGGCGGCGGTTGCAACTCCACCATGCGCCGCTACCACGATCCGGCGCGCTACCGCATCGTGCTGTTCGACCAGCGCGGCTGTGGCCGCTCGCTGCCGCACGCGAGCCTGGAGGCCAACACGACCTGGCACCTGGTGGCCGACATGGAGCGGCTGCGCACGCACCTGCGGATCGAGCGCTGGCAGCTGTTCGGCGGCTCGTGGGGCTCCACGCTGTCGCTTGCCTACGCCCAGAGCCATCCGGACTGCGTCAGCGATCTCGTGCTGCGTGGCATCTTTCTCTTGCGGCGCGAGGAGCTTGCCTGGTTCTACCAGGGCGGCTGCAGCTGGATGTTCCCCGAGGCATTCGACGAGTTTCGCAAGGTCATCCCGCGTGACGAGCAGGGTGACATGATTGCGGCCTACTACCGCCGTCTCACCCATCCCGACCGCGACGTGCAGATCGCCGCCGCCAGGGCCTGGTCTGTGTGGGAGGGCAGCACGCTATCGCTGCTGCAGGACCCCGAGCGCGTGCGGCTGTTCGGGGCCGATAGCTACGCCATCGCCTTCGCCCGCATCGAGTGCCATTATTTCGTCAACCGCGGCTTCTTCGAGCGCGACGATCAGCTGCTCGCCGGCGTCGATCGCATCCGCCACCTGCCCTGCATCCTCGTGCACGGCCGTTATGACGTGGTGACGCCCGTCAAGAACGCCTGGGACCTCAAACGCGCCTGGCCGCAGGCAGAGCTGCACATCGTCGGCGACGCCGGCCACGCCATGACCGAGCCCGGCATCGTGCACGAGCTGGTGGGCGCCACCCGCCGCTTCGCCGGTACAGGTCGGCACTGAGCGGGGACCTCCCATCCGCCAAAGCGGCGCTGCAAAGGGTTCCGCGGCTTCTCCGGGCTGGTTCGCAGAGCTATGCTAAGCGCCGAGCGGGCTCGAGCGATCGCGATCGAGCGGAGGCCGATTCCTATCGGGAGCTAGAGTGATGGCAGTGGCAATGAGCAAGGCGCAGGCGGGGACCGGCCCGAAGCGCGCGCAGATGCTGATCGACGGCAGCTGGGTGGAGTCCGTCTCCGGCAAGGACATCCTGGTTGAAAGCCCCGGCAATCGGCGCACCATCGGCAGCGTCCCGCGCGGCGGGGCGGAGGACATCGACCGGGCGGTGAAGGCTGCGAGCGCTGCGTTTCCGGCCTGGAGCCGCGTGGTGCCGCGCGACCGAGGCCGCCTGCTGCAGAAGATCGCTGACGCGGTGGAGGCGCGGGTGGAGGAGCTTGCCCGCATCATCGCCGAGGAGACCGGCAATGCGCTGCGCACCCAGGCGCGGCCCGAGGCCAGGGGCGCCGCCGACGTCATCCGCTACTTCGGCGGCCTCGCCAGCGAGCTCAAGGGCGAGACCATCCCGCTCGGCGAGCACGTTCTGAGCTACACGCGGCGCGAGCCGATCGGCGTGGTGGGCGCCATCATCCCCTGGAATGCGCCGGTCATCCTCGCCGCGCTCAAGATTGCGCCCGCGCTTTGCGCCGGCAACACGCTGGTGCTCAAGGCGGCCGAGGACGCCCCGCTCGGGGTGCTGTGGCTGGCGGCCGTTTGCAACGAGCATCTGCCCAAGGGCGTGCTCAACGTCGTCGCCGGTTACGGCGAGGAGGCCGGCGCCGCGCTCTCCGCGCATCCTGGCGTGCGCAAGCTCTCCTTCACCGGGTCGACCGAGGTCGGCAAGCTCATCATGAAGGCGGCCGCCGACCGCATCGTGCCGGTGTCCTTGGAGCTCGGGGGAAAAAGCCCCTCCATCGTCTACCCCGACGCCAACGAGGACTGGGTGGTCGATGGCATCATCGCCGCCATGCGCTTCACCCGCCAGAGCCAGTCGTGCACGGCGGGCTCGCGCCTGTTCCTGCACGCCGACATCTTCGACGATTTCCTGGGCAGGCTCGCGGACAAGACCAAGAAGCTCAAGCTGGGCGACCCGCTCGACGAGACCACCGACATCGGCGCCATCATCAACGAGAAGCAGTTCAAGAAGGTGTGCGGCTACGTCGAGGAGGGCATGAAGCAGCCCGGCTCCAAGCTGCTGTTCGGCGGCCTGCCGCCCAAGACCGGCCCGCTTTCGGAGGGCTACTACGCGCTGCCCACCGTGTTCGCCAACGCCGCCAACGACTGGCGGCTGGCGCGCGAGGAGATCTTCGGCCCCGTGCTGGTCGCCATCCGCTGGACCGACGAGGCCGAGGTGATCCGCATGGCCAACGACTCCCACTACGGGCTTGCCGCCTATGTGTGGACGCACGACATCGGCCGCGCGCTCAGGACCGCGCACGCCGTCGAGGCCGGCTGGGTGCAGGTCAACCAGGGTCTCGGCCAGTCGCCAGGCCACTCCTACGGCGGTATCAAGCAGTCCGGCATCGGCCGCGAGTTCTCGCTCGAAGGCATGCTTGACAGCTTCACCCAGAAGAAGAACGTGACCGTCAACCTCAACACGCCTGCGCGGTAGGGGTCAGACCCTGCGGGTCTGACCCCATGGCTTGGGGTCGGCGCTACGGGGTCAGACCCGAAGGGTCTGACCCCCGAACACGGGAGGAGAACATGGCACGCATTGGGTTCATCGGCGTCGGCAATATGGGCGGGCCGATGGCGCGCAATCTCATCAAGGGTGGGCACAGCCTCAAGGTCTATGACCTCAACGAGGAGGCGGTGAACTTCGCCATCCAGTCCGGCGCCAAGCGTGCCGCGTCTGTGAAGGAGGCGTCGAGCGGCGTCGACTTCGTCGTCACCATGCTGCCCGTGGGCGCCAACGTGCGCACCGTATTCCTCGACGACGGCGTGCTCGCCGCCGCTGACCGCGGCACCGTGCTGATCGACAGCTCCACCATCGACATCGAGACTGCCCGCGCCGTCCATGCCGCGGCCGCCGAGAAGGGCTTCGCCATGCTCGACGCGCCGGTCTCGGGCGGCGTGACGGGGGCGGACGCCGCCACGCTCACCTTCATGTGCGGGGGCGACAAGGCGACGTTCGCGAAGGCGCTGCCGATCCTGGAGGGCATGGGCAAGAACATCGTGCACTGCGGCGGCCCCGGCTTCGGGCAGGCGGTCAAGATCTGCAACAACATGGTGGCAGGCGTCATCACGCTGGCGACGGCCGAGGCGTTCGTGATGGGCGAGAAGCTCGGCGTCGACCGCCAGACGCTCTACGATGTCATTTCCACCTCCTCGGGGAGCTCCTTCATCCTCTCCCGCATGTGCCCGATGCCGGGCCCCGTGCCGGGCTCGGCCTCCAGCAACGGCTTCAAGCCGGGCTTCATGGCCAAGCTGATGCTGAAGGACCTGCGGTTGTCGCAGTCCGCCGCGCAGATGGCGGCAACGCCGACGCCGCTCGGGGCCGCCGCGACCGCTGCTTTCGCCATCCACTGTGCCAACGGCTTCGGCGACCTCGACATGTCCAGCATCGTCAAGCTGGTCGACCCGAAGATCTGAGCTTCGCGACGGGTGGCGCGTGGTTGCAAGGCCGACACACAGTGCCGACTCGCGATAGACTGCGGCCATGACTCCCGTCACGACATTTGCCGGCCGGACGGTCGCCGTGTTCGGCGTGGCGCGCTCGGGGCTGGCGGCGGCGCGCGCGCTCGCTGCCGGCGGTGCCACGGTCGTCTGCGCTGACGACACCGCCGGAAGTCGCACCGCAGCCGCCGCGGCCGGCTTCACCGTCGAGGACCTGCGCGAGGCTGATTGGAGCCGCTTTGCTGCCCTGGTGCTGGCTCCTGGTGTGCCGCTCACCCATCCCGAGCCGCATTGGATCGTTAGGAAGGCGCAGGTTGCTGGCGTCGAGATCATCGGCGACGTCGAGCTTTATTGTCGCGAGCGGGCGAAGATCGCCCCAGATGCTCCCTTCGTCGCCATCACGGGCACGAATGGCAAATCGACCACCACGGCGCTCACGGCCCACATCCTGAGGTCTGCCGGCCGCGACGTGCAGATGGGCGGCAACATCGGCACCGCCATCCTGGATCTCGCGCCTCCAGCCAGGGACCGGGTCCACGTCATCGAGATGTCGTCGTTCCAGATCGAGTTAACGCCGTCGCTGGCGCCGAGCGTGGGTGTGTTGCTCAACATCTCCCCCGACCACCTCGACCGGCACGGCACGATGGAGCACTACGCCGCGCTGAAGGCGCGCCTCGTCGCCCATGCCGAGCATCCCGTGATCGGCGAGGATGATGACTGGTGTCGCGACATCGCCGAGCGTCTGCGGCTCGCCAACCGGACCTGGGTGGACCTCGTCAGCGTGCGCGGGCGTTCCTCGCACGGCTGGTACGTCAATGGGACGGAGCTTGTCGCCCGCGCACCCTGGACGGGGCCGCTCGGGGCCTTCGCCGACCTCGCCGGCATCGCCTCGCTACGCGGCCGCCACAACGCGCAGAATGCGCTTGCGGCCAGCGCTGCGGCGATGATTTTGGGTGTGCGCCCGAAGGAGGTGGCAGCTGCGCTCGCGACATTTCCGGGGCTGGCGCACAGGCTCGAGGAGATCGGCCGGCAAAGGCGCACGCTCTTCATCAACGACAGCAAGGCCACGAACGCCGACAGCACCGCAACTGCACTCGCCGCCTTCGAGCGGGACGTCTATTGGATTCTTGGCGGCATGGCCAAGGAAGGCGGCATCACCACGCTCGCCCCCTACTTCCCGCGCGTTGCCAAGGCCTACCTGATCGGCGAGGCAAGCGAGGCGTTTGCGACAACCCTGCAGGGCAAGGCCGATTTCGTGCGTTGCGGAACGCTGGATGCGGCCGTCGCCGCGGCCGCCAGGGACGCGGCAG
>JBGGME010000446.1:0-12387 GCA_041288195.1 Hyphomicrobiaceae bacterium | reverse complement strand
GAAGCGTATTGTGATGGCGCATGGTGTTGGTCCCCTTCCGTGTCCGAGCTGCCGGCAAGCTTCTCGAATCACAGAAGAATCAACGCCATGCTCTTTGTCCATCATTCCCCGACCGGACAGCAGTGCAACAAGTGCCGGGATCCAGTCATCAGCTTGCCCGGGCGTTCGTGGTGGGGTGGATCCCGGGCACAAAGGCCCGGGACGACATGTGCGGGACCGATACCGTGTACCGATTGGCGCTCGCGATCCTGATCACGTTGGCTGCATCGACCATGGCGCACGCCGAGACCGTCAACCTGTATGCGGCCGGCAGCCTGAAGGCGGCGCTGACCGAGGTCGCGCGGGCGTTCGAGGCCAAGCAGCCTGGCACCAGGGTGGCGGCAGAGTTCGCCGCCTCCGGACTTCTGCGCGAGCGTATCGAGGGGGGCGAGCCCGCTCATGTCTTCGCCTCCGCCGACACCGGCCATCCGGCCAGGCTCGAGGCGGCTGGCCGGAGCGCGGGCAAGGTCGCCGTGTTCGCCCGCAACCAGTTGTGCGCGATTGCGCGCGAGGGCGTGAAGGTCACGCCGGCGACGCTTCTCGACACCCTGCTCGATCCCGCCGTGCGCCTGGGCACGTCCACGCCCAAGGCCGACCCCTCTGGCGACTACGCCTTCGCGCTGTTCGCCAAGGCGGAAGCGATCAGGACAGGGGCACGCGCCATGCTCGAGGCCAAGGCCCTGCAGCTCACCGGCGGCCCGGCCTTGGAGAAGGCGCCTGCGGGTCGCAACCAGTACGCGTGGGTGATGGAAAGCGGGAAGGCAGACGTGTTTCTCACCTACTGCACCAATGCCATCCTGGCGCGCAAGGAACTGGCGAGCCTCCAGATCGTCGAGATCCCGCCGCAGCTTGCCGTCGGGGCGGAATACGGGATGGTGGTGCTCAACGGCGCACCCGCACCCGCAACCCTGCTCGCCCGCTATATTCTGGGCGAGGACGGGCAAACGATCCTGGTGAAGCATGGCTTCGGGCGTGGCGATCGGGCGAACATGTAGCGGAAGAATTGCGCTGGCCGTGGCCGCCGTCGCGCTGCTGCTCGGCACTGCGGCCCCTGCTCTGGCGCGCTCCGTCACCGACTCCGCCGGCCGCAAGGTCGAGGTGCCGGACCGGATCGAGCGGGTATTCGCGGCGGGGCCCCCCGCCTCGATCCTGCTCTACATGCTGGCGCCCGATCGGATGACCGGCTGGCCCAACCCGCCGACGCCCGAGGAACGGCCCTACATCGCCGCGCAGTATCGCGACCTGCCGGCGCTGGGACGTCTCACCGGCCGCGGCGGCACCGCCAACCTCGAGGTGGTGCTAAAATCGCGCCCCGACCTGATCCTGGACTTCGGCTCCATACGCGACACGTTCGTCTCGCTCGCCGACAACGTCCAGGAGCAGACCAAGATCCCCTACATCCTGATCGACGGCCGCTTCGAAGCGACGCCGGCGGCGCTGCGGCTGCTGGGCGATATCCTCGGCGCCAAGGAACGCGGCGAGCAGCTTGCCAACTACGTCGAGGACACTTTCGCCGCCATCGACCGGGCGCTCGCGGCAACGCCCCCGGAGAAGCGCCCGCGCGTCTATCTTGCCCGCGGCCCCGACGGGCTCGAGACCGGCGTCGTCGGCTCCATCAACACCGAGATCATCGAGCGCGCGGGCGGCCGCAATGTCGCCGAGGCGCCGGGACAGCGCGGGCTCGTGCGCGCCTCCATGGAGCAGGTGATCGTCGCCGACCCCGAGATCATCCTCACCTGGGACCGCAACTTCTTCGAGCGTGTGACCAGGGACCCGCTGTGGGCCGGCATCCGCGCCGTGCGCGAGCGGCGCGTGCATCTCTCGCCCACGGCGCCGTTCGGCTGGATCGACCGGCCGCCGTCGCTCAACCGCGTCATCGGGCTCAAGTGGCTGGCGGGACTGTTCTACCCCGACAAGTTCCCCGACGACCTGCGTGAGATGACGCGCGCCTTCTACAGGCTCTTCTACCACGTGGACGTGAGCGAACCCGAGCTCGACACCCTGATCGCCTGGTCGAAGGGGCGGGCGCCCGAGGGGCGAGCGCCGCGGCGCTGAGCACGCCGGCCGCTATTTCAGCGCATCGAGGCGGACTTGAGCGCGCTCGGCGCCGAGGCTCAGCGCCTTGCGGTAGAGAGAGCGGGCCTTGGCGACGTCGGCGGCGACGCCGCGCGTGCCCCAGGCCGCCAGCATGTTGGGATCGTAGGTCTCGGCAAGCGCGAACACCGCCGCGCCCTGCGATCCTTCCTCGGCATTCGACAGCAGCTCGCGGGCACCGCCGACATCGCCGCTCTCGACGCGCTGCCTGGCCTGGGTCAGCAGCTCCTCGAGGCGCGAGCTCGGCTCGACCAGGCGCGCCGCGGTCGTTGCCGTCGCCACCGACGCGACAACAGCGGGGTGTGCCGCAGGCATCGGTTGCGGGGGAGTAACCGGCTGCAGCACAGGAACGGGCACCGGCACGGGCGGCCTTGCATCGACGCTGCCGGTCACATACTGCGCCGCGGACTGGGGTGCGGGCTCGGACTTCTCGACCGGGCGGACCTGCACCTTGACCGTACGACTCTCGGAGGCGTCGGCCGCAGCCTTGGCATCGAGCGTAACCGTGCCGACGGGCGGCGACGACGTCCGGGCCGACCCGGCGACCTTGACCTTGCCCGAGTCGAACACGCCGCTGAGCCACAGCACCGTCGGCACGACGATGGCGAGGCCAGCCAGCAGGCCCACGAAGGCGGCGCCCATCTGCTGACGCATCCAGCCCTCCTCGTCGTGCGCCATGGGCTGGCGCCAGGTGGAGGGGATCGGCATCGGCTCATCGTCGTGATGATGGCCGATATCGATCGGAGCCTGGGCAGCGCCTTGGGCGGGGCGCGCCTGGGAATAGGAAAGCGAGGAGAGACCGTCCTTGAACACGGGCGCCAGCGTGCGCTGTCCCTGCGCGGCGGAGACGAGGTTGGCGAGGCTGGTCAGGTCCGCGTTGGTGGGGATGCCCGTGCGGCCCTTGCCGGCCTGGCTCTGTGCGATGGAAGCCGCCAGCAGCTGCGCGAGCTCGGTTAGATTGGCTGCCGGCGCCTGGGCGCTCTCGCTCTGCGTCTGGGGGATCAAGCCGTCGGCTGCAGGTGGCAACCCGCTGCCGTTCTCCGAAAACGCATCCTTCACCACGGCCCCCTCGTACGCTACACAATCGCTACAACCGCGAGGCAGTCACCAAGGGAACGCCAAAGCCCGGGCTCTTGCCGCTAGGCAAGGCGCCCGCCCGTGATCCGGCTCAGGCAGATCGTCCCCGTGATCCCAAAGAGCCGCACCATTCCCCTCGGCCCATTGTGCAAATAGACCGGCCGAATATGGTGAAAATTATGGCGATGCGCCAGTCCTCTTGTGGCGATGCGCCTGGCACCGGAGAAAACTCAGCGTCATGAGCGACGGCCGGCTCGCAGGCATTGCCCGCCGCGATCAGCGTGGGGCATCGATGCAGGAGACTGCAAGTGGCCGGATCACGACCGAGGCTGGCCTGGAGGGTGATTTCAAGGGCAGAAAATATCCGTTCCGGCAGATCACCGTGCTGGCGCGAGAGGACTGGGAGGAGGCGCTGGCGGAGCTCGGCGCCCCGGACCTGCCTTGGACGGCGCGCCGCGCCAATCTGCTCGTCGCCGGCGTCGCATTGCCTCGCGCCAAAGGCGGCCTCGTCCGCGTCGGCCCGGTGCTGCTGGAGGTGACCGGCCAGACCTACCCGTGCGCCCGCATGGACGAAGCGCGCCAGTGGCTCCTCAAGGTGCTTGGCAAGACCTGGCGCGGCGGCGTCACCTGCCGCGTGCTCGAAGGCGGGCCGATCGCGATCGGCGATGCAGTGGACGTGCCCCTGCGCCCGCCTCCCGAGCGCCTTCCACGGTTGCCTGGCTGAAATTTCGGTTTCGCCGACCTCCGCAACCGCCAGCGGAGCCGCAAAAAAGCCGGAAACCGACCACCAACATGCCGAATCAAGACGTTGGGCTCCCCTCAGCCGCCCTTTCGGGCGTCGAGCGGGCGCGCTATGTAGGGCGCTCGAAGCAGGGGGAAGGGCGCACGGGCCCAAGCGATGGTCGACCAGAGAGACAGTCTCGCCCGGGAAATCGACGAGGAGCTGCGGCGCGAGCAGCTGCTCAAGCTCTGGGACGCGTACGGCACCTACGTGATTGTGGCAGCCGTCCTCATCATTGCCGGCATCGGCGGCTACAAGTTCTACGAGCATCGCCGCGCAACGGCAGCAGAGGCCGCGGGCGCCAAGCTGGCGATCGCCGCGCGCGAGGCGGCGCAGGACAAGAAGGCCGAGTCGCAGAAGGCGCTGGAGGACATCGCCAAGACCGCGCCCACCAACTACGGCGTGCTGGCGCGGCTTCGGCTCGCTGCCGCGGAGCGCGAGGCCGGCAAGACCGCTGAGGCAGCCGCTGCCTACGAGGCGATCGCCAAGGGCAGCGGCGTCGATGCCCTGCTCGCCGACTACGCGCAGCTGCAGGCGGCCGTGCTGCGGCTGGACAGCGCCAACTGGACGGACATGCAGAATCGGCTCACCCCTCTGGCAGCAGACGGCAACGCGTGGCGTTTCAGCGCCCGGGAGCTGCTCGGGCTGGCGGCGCAGAAGGCCGGCAAGCTCGACGAGGCGCGCACCGAGTACCAGCGGCTCCTGAGCGACCGCGGCACGCCGCCCAGCATCGCCGAGCGCGCCCGAATCATGCTTGCCATGCTGACCGAGGCGGAGTTGACCGGCGCGCCGGCCTCGGCAGGCCAGGACAAGGCGCAGGCAAAGCCCGCGGACAAGAAGTCCAAATAGGCGCGGGAAGCTACGGGATGGGGACGAGCATGAAGGGCAGCGCCAGGGTTGATCGCGGGAGGCTAGGGGCCTCGTGCGCAGTGCTCGTCTGTGCGCTTGCGCTGGCCGGATGCGCCGACAGTCTTGCCGGCATGAGCTTGCCCAGCATGCCCAAGCTCGACGACATCAACCCGTTCGCCGAGAAGCCGGTGCCGCTGCCCGGCAAGCGCGTCGCCGTCATCCAGCAGGAGAACATCGCTACCAACCTCGCCGGTGCCGACAAACCCATCACGCTGCCGCCGCCGCGCGAGAACGACTCCTGGACCCAGCCCGGCGGCATCCCCAGCAACGCTCCCGGCCACCTCGCCTTCGCCGGCGCGACCAAGAGCTCCTGGACCGCCGACATCGGCCAGGGCTCGACTTTCTTCGGCCGCCTCACCGCCAGCCCCATCGTCTATGACGGCAAGGTCTATGTGCTCGACGCGGCGGGCACGATCTCGGCATTCAACGTATCGGGCGGCTCGGTGTGGCGGGTGTCGGTGACGCCGCCGGGCGAGAAGGACCGGGAAGGGTTCGGCGGCGGCCTTGCCGCGGACGGCGGCCGCATCTACGCCGCCACCGGCTATGGCATGGTGTTCGCGCTCGACGCCCGCACCGGCAACAAGCTGTGGGAGAAGAACGTCGAGGCGCCGGTACGCACCTCGCCGACGGCCGTGGGCGAGCGCGTGTTCGTCATCACCAAGGATGGTCACGTCTTCTGTCTGTCGGGCTCGGACGGGACGGACCTCTGGAGGTTCCGCGGCCTGCCCGAGAAGGCGAGCCTGCTCTCGAGCGCGAGCCCCGCCGTCGACGGCGACGTCGTGGTGGTGCCCTATCCGACCGGCGATCTGGTGGCGCTGCGCGTGTCCGACGGGCAGGCGATCTGGTCGGAGTCTCTGTCACGCACGCGCACGGCCTCCTCGATGGCGGCCATGAGCGACGCGGCGCGCCCGGCCATCGACGCCGGCACCGTGTTTGCCGTCGGCCACGCCGGCCGCATGGTCGCGACCTCGCAGAAGACCGGCGAGCGACTCTGGTCGCTGACCGTGCCCAGCATTCAGGCGCCGTGGGTGGCCGGCGAGACCGTGTTCGTCGTCGACACCGGCGGGCAGCTGATGGCCATTGCCCGCCGCGAGGGCAAGATCCTCTGGACCAGCAAGCTGCCGGGCGGCAAGACCTGGTCCGGACCGGTACTGGCCGGCAACCGGCTGTGGCTCACCTCCGACAAGGGCCAGCTCGTCAGCGTCGATCCCGCCGTCGGCAAGGTCGAGACGACGCAGGATCTCGGTCAGCCGATCTTCATCCCGCCCGTCGTGGCCGGCGGCCGCATGTTCGTCCTCACCGACAAGGCGCGGCTCATCGCGCTGAACTGAGCGCAGGGCCGTCTCGCGCCAAGCAGAAGCGCGCCCGAAAAGGGCAACAGCGTGATCTTCGCGTTCATGGCGCCGCCTTCCTGGTGCGGCGGCATCGTCGGAATTGCGCGTCCTCCATTGGGCCGCCCCTGCGAGCTGGCTGATCGGTCATGCCCTGTTCCACCTCTGCAAGGTGGCAGTAGGCACTGTGTGCCGATGCTGTGCATCTGCTGATGTTGCGGTTGTAATCGCGGCGCCGGCACCCCATAATTCGCGCGGGAGGTTGGCGGCGGACGTGTCCCTCGCCAACCGGGTCAGGTCCGGAAGGAAGCAGCCCTAACGAGCCAGATGCGGGTCGTTTGTCCAGCCTCCCACTCCGCCCTACAATAGGCCGACCGGATACGACGCGGCCTGGCAGGCATGGCGAAGAAGAAACCAGCGACTACGGACAACGGCAGTGACGGCGACGGCGAGCCTCCCAAGGCGGCCGCGCCCTATGTCGTGCTGGCGCGCAAGTATCGTCCGGCCACCTTCGCCGACCTGATCGGCCAGGAGGCCATGGTGACGACGCTGAGGAACGCGTTCGCCACCGACCGGATCGCGCAGGGCTACATGCTGACCGGGGTGCGCGGCGTCGGCAAGACGACCACGGCCCGCATCCTGTCGCGCGCGCTCAACTACGAGGCCGAAGGCGCCGACAAGCCGACCTTCGACATGCCGGCCTACGGGCGGCACTGCGTCGAGATCATGGAAGGGCGCCACCCCGACGTGATGGAGATGGACGCGGCCTCCAACACCGGCGTCGACAACATCCGCGAGATCATCGAGAGCGCGCGCTACAAGCCGATGATGGCCCGCTACAAGGTGTACCTGATCGACGAGGTGCACATGCTCTCCAAGGGTGCCTTCAACGCGCTGTTGAAGACGCTGGAGGAGCCGCCAGGCCACGTGAAGTTCATCTTCGCCACCACCGAGGTGCGGAAGGTGCCGCTGACCGTGCTGTCGCGCTGCCAGCGCTTCGACCTGCGGCGCGTCGACGTGCCGGTTCTGGCAGAGCAACTCCGCAAGATCGTCGCCAACGAGGGCGGCGACGCCGAGGAGGAAGCGCTGGCGCTGATTGCCCGCGCCGCCGAGGGCTCAGTGCGCGACGGTCTCTCCCTGCTCGACCAGGCACTCGCCATGAGCGCCGGCAAGGTTGGCGTCGAGCGCGTGCGCGACATGCTGGGGCTCGCCGATCGCGGGCGCATCTTCGACCTGATCGAGAAGCTGCTGGGCGGGGCGACGGCCGAGGCGCTCGAGGCGTTCGCGCGCCTGCACCGCGACGGCGCCGAGCCGGCGCAGGTGCTGGCCGATCTCGCCGACGCCGTGCACATCGCCACCCGCGCCAAGACGCTGGGTCCAGCAGCGGCCGGTGAGGGCCTCTCGGCGGAGGAGCGGCGGCGGGCCGCGTCGCTGGCCGAGCGGCTGTCCGTGGCGATCCTGACGCGGGCCTGGCAGATGCTGCTCAAGGGGCTCGAGGAGATTGCCCGTGCGCCCAACCAGGCCGCGGCGGCGGAGATGGTCCTGATCCGCCTTGCATTTACCGCCGATCTGCCGGCGCCGGCCGACATCATCAATGCGCTGGGCGGTGCCCCCCAGCGCGCCGCCGGCCGGCCCGCGGCGGCCGACAAGACCGAGCGGCGACCGGCGGTCACGGCGACGGCTGAGCCCGCGAGCATGCCGATCGCGTCCGACGACGAGCCGGCGGGTGATGAAGATTCGCTCCTCGACGACGACGTCGGACCCGCCGAGCCGGTGGTGGTGGCGATGCCGATCGTGCGCTCGTTCGCGGATGTGGTCGCCACGGCCGGCGAGCGGCGCGAAGCCAAGCTCAAGGTGCATCTGGAAGAGCACGTGAGCCTCGTGCGTTTTGACGCTGCCGGCAGCATCGAGCTGCATCTGCTGCCGGGCGCGCCCAAGGAGCTAGCCAATGAGCTCAGGGAAAAGCTCAACGCCTGGACCGGCAAGCGCTGGATGGTGGCGCTGAGCAGGACGCCGGGCGAGCGCACGATCGGCGAGGCTGCGCGGGAGAGGGCCGCCGCCGAGGTGAGCGATCTCAAGAAGCATCCCTCCGTGGCGGCGGTGCTGCAGCAGTTCCCTGACGCCGAGATCACCAGCGTGCGTCCGCTGCCGGGCGGGGCGAAGGACGACACTGGAACTGGGTGAGATGGTGAGTGGTGAGATGGTGAGGTTGGGAGCGGAGCAATTTGCGAGGTTCTTCCCATTCATCTCGCGACGAAGGCGCTTGGATCCAGTTTGACGCCAGACGCGCTACGCACCATCTCACCATTCACGATCTCACCACCTCACCAATGGAGCGGCTATGGACCTCATGAAGATGATGAAGCAGGCCCAGGAGATCCAGGGCCGCATGCAGAAGCTGCAGGAGGAGCTGTCGGGCCTCGAGGTCGAGGGCCAGTCGGGCGGCGGCCTCGTCAGGGTCAAGCTCAATGGCAAGCTCGAGGCGCGCGGCGTCAAGATCGATCCGAGCCTGATCAAGCCCGAGGAGGCGGAGATCCTGGAGGACCTGGTCATGGCCGCTTTCCAGGATGCCAAAGGCAAGGCCGAGGCTGCCGTGCAGGCTCGCATGCAGGAGATCACCGGCGGCCTCGCGCTGCCGCCAGGCCTGAAGTTGTTTTGAGTATCCAACGTGTCATCCCGGCGCTTGTCGCCGGGATCCACCAAGCGGTTTGCTTCGGCGTTGGTTGATAGCTGGATACCGGGGACAAGCCCCGGTATGACACGCGTTGGACTGTCGCGTCGCCAATTGAAGGCGCAGCTCGCTGAAGAGATGACCAAGAAGGCTGCAGGGACGGAGATCGAGCGGCTGATCGGGCTGCTGGCGCGGCTGCCGGGGCTCGGGCATCGCTCGGCCCGCAAGGCGGCGCTCGCGCTCCTCAAGCGGCGGGCTGACCTGCTGGAGCCGCTGGCGGCCGCGCTCAGTGACGCGGCGGCGAAGATCGTCGAGTGCTCCGACTGCGGCAATCTCGATACCGTCACGCCATGCACGATCTGCCGCGATCCCGCGCGCGACAGGACGATGATCGTGGCGGTGGAGGAGATCGGCGACCTGTGGGCGCTGGAGCGGGCGGGCGTGGTCAAGGGTCTCTACCATGTGCTCGGCGGCCATCTCTCGCCGCTCGACGGCATCGGTCCTGACCGGCTCAACATTGCGAAGCTGATCGAGCGTGCTGCGCCGCCGGTGAAGGAGGTGCTGCTGGCGCTCAACGCCACAGTCGAGGGCCAGTCGACGGCGCACTACCTGACCGAGCAGCTGCAGGGGCGCGGCGTGATCGTGACGCGCCTTGCGCACGGCGTGCCGATCGGCGGCGAGCTCGACTACCTCGACGAGGGCACTCTGGCCGCCGCCATCAAGAGCCGGCGCACGCTCTGAGCCCATTGCCGTTGACCGCGACCGCTCGGTCGTCCCGGCGCAGGGGCGGCCAGTACACCTTGCTCACTACTCACGGCGGCGCATCGAGGTGTGTGCCCCTGCACCGTGCGAACAGCTCCTCGCTGACTCTCGGCGTCAAATGCTCACCAGCGGCGTATCGATCGATAGGCCGTGAGTAGCTCCCGGTCCAGCTCGTTGCGGGCGCCGTCGAGCACGAGTGGCGTCGAGTGGATGAACCAGGACGTGCCGTCGGCGATACGGACGGCAAGCAGGCTCGTCTCGGCAGCGCGCGGACCTTGGGCGTCCGGCGGCACGCGCCGACGCCAGGTGCCGGTGTGCCAGAGCTCGAGCCCGCGGCCGGCATCGCGGATGCGGATGCCCGGACCATACCAATTCTTCGGGCTGGCCGGCCCGAACGTCTTGGCCGTCGGATCGAGTGTCCAGGAGCGCACGGCCGACCCCCAGGTCGCGCGGCCGGGATCGTGCTGGTCGAGGAAGGCGAGGTAGTCGGCGCCGGCCATGCGCCAGCCGCCGGTGGCCCACAGCACACCCCACGTGGGATCGAGCGCACCGGCGGCGCCGACGGGCTTCAGCACGGCCTCACGGCAGTACTGTTCATAGGCCTGCCCCGTCGCCTCCTCGATCACCGCGCCGAGCAGCATGTAGCCGGCATTGGAGTAGGCGAACGTCTCGCCCGGATCGCGCAGCAGCGTCTCGCCCAACAGCATGGTGATGTAGACGGGTTTGGGCGCCTCGCGCGTCGAATGCTTCCCGAGGTAGGCTTCGAGCACCGATCGCGTTGCGGAGTCCTCGCCGTCGGCCGCACTCGCAAACCCCGCCCGATGCGTGAGGAGTTGGGCGATCGTGATGCGCTCGATGCGCTGGTCCTTCGGCCGTCCGTGCGCCGCGAAGTGCTTTGCCAGCGCCTTCGACAGCGGCCAGTCGAACCCGAGCCTCCCGTCCCGGACGAGGGTCGCGATGCAGGCTCCTGTGATCGCCTTCGACAGGCTTGCAAGCAGCACCGGCGACGATGGATCGGCCCCGCCGATACCGGCCTGATGCACCACGCGCCCGCCGCGGCGAACGATGATGACGGCCTTCTCCACCTTGTGCCTGGCGGCCCAAGCGGCAAGCGTGCGCGTGAACGCCTCGGGTGTGTCCGGCGGGCGCACAGGCTCCGCGGCTTCGGGAGCAGCCGAGCGCTTGCCCTCAGTACAACACGACTTTAGGAACGCCTCGAAGGCCGGCTTCCAGGCCTCCGGCGCGCCCGTAAAGGAGGGGTGGCCGTCCGATTTGTACTCGGGCAAGGACACGAACTCGCCCATGCCGCCGCGGTCGGTGAAGGCCTTGTGCCAGACGCGCGGGAGCTCCGGCCCCCAGAACTTGTCGTTGCGGCTGTAGACCCAGAGAGTAGGAATGCGGGCCGTGGCGCCGTAGGAGGCGAAGAGCTGCGTCATGCGCTCCACGCTGCACGGCTGCTCGGGATGCGTATCCGGCCTGCCTCCCCCGCCGCCGGCGAAATTCACCCCCGCAAGCACGCCGGGGACGTTCCTGGCCGCGAGCGCAATCGTGATCGTACCGCCGAACGACTGACCGACGACGATGCCGCGCGCGGGATCGACATAGGGCTGCGCCTTTGCGAATTCGATGACGGAAAGGCTCTGCGTCGTCCCTGCCTCGTAGACCCGCCGGTACGCCTTGGCCGCGCAGGGACCGGAGTTCTCGACGTCCGCGCCGCCGCTCGCGCCGTAGCCGATGCGCACCGGCATGAAGACAGCATAGCCCCTGGAGACGAAGTAGCGGGCGTTGGCCGCATACTGGGCTGGCTTCACGCCCGCGCGCTGGACGGCCTTGGCCGAGCGGCCGTGGTTCAGGATCATGAAGGGCGCACGCGGTCGAGCATCGTCGCGGAAGATCGTGACCTTGATCGGCTGGCGCACGATCTGGCCCTGCGCATCCCTCACCTCGACCGGAACCTCGATGGTCGTCTCGACGAGCTTGGCCGCGAGCGGACAGGCGGTTGCGGACGCCACAAGGGCGAGCGCTGCCAGCGCCAGCTGCTTCAGCACCCGCAAATCTCCAAGCTGAGCATGGCGCGGCCCGTCACGGCTTCAACGCAGCCGAGGCCTCGGGTGCGGCGAACATCTTCTTGGCCTTGTGGCCGACGCCCGGGACCTCGACGAGGCGCCAATTGAAGGGCCAGCCGCGCGCCTGCGCGAGAGATTGGGCAGCCTTGAAGGCATTGAGCCCACGCTCGTGACGGGTTGGTCCCTGCGCATTGGCCTCGGGGCTCGTGCTCAGACCCTCCTCGTCCGTGTCGTCGTGGCCGAGGAAGATGGTGATCGGTGTCCCGAGGTAACGCCGCAACTCCTTGTCCACGTCGTTCGAGGCGTAGACGCCGCCGAACCCGTAGGGTGCCTCGATCTTCGGATCGGGCAGGACGTGCGTGCCCGGATTGGCGATGACGATGCGCCGCGCCTGCGTCGGCGTGAACGCGGCGAGGCGGCTCAGGAACTGGCCGCCGGCGGAATGGCCGATGAGCGAATAGGGCATCTTGCGGCCCTCGAGTTGCTGGATGCGCTCCGCCAGCTCGGGGATCAGTCGTCCCGACCACTCGCGCGGATCCTGCACTTCGCCGTCGCGCGCGATGCCGCCGTGCTGGTAGCGCCAGCGCGGGAACTGCGACTTGGAGAACCTCGGCGCCACCACCAGCATGCAATGCTTGTCGGCAAGCGGACGCGCCC
>JBGGME010000445.1:0-5954 GCA_041288195.1 Hyphomicrobiaceae bacterium | reverse complement strand
AGCGAGGCGAGGAGGAAGATGCCGAGCGCCACGAACATCATGCGCTTGCCGCCCCACACGTCTCGCAGCTGCCCGTAGACCGGAGCGGCGATGGTGGCGGCGAGCAGATAGGCGACGACTACCCAGGAGATGCGCTCGACGCCGCCGAGCGAGGCGGCAATGTTGGGGAGCGCAGTGGCGACGATGGTCTGGTCGACCACGGCCAGGAACATCGGCAGCATGATGGAGGGAAAGACGGACAGGAACAGCCGGCCGGGCGAGGGTTTGTCTGGAAGATTGTCTTGCATGCGAGCCGGGGTCGAGGTTCCGATGCCTCCCTCTATGCCGCAGAGGGTATCGCGGAGCCAGCCTGCACCGCAGAGGTCTCGTTCACAAAGAGGAAATCTCGCGCTATCCCGCGTCGAGCGTACCGCCAAGCAAGGATGAGGCCGCAGTTGGCAAGAAAGAGAATGGTGACGGTCAATGACCGCATGCAGCGCGGTTATCGCTACGAGCTTGTCGCGCCCGCGGGGCGCGCCTTCGATCCCGAGTTCCAACCGCAACTGACGCCGCAGGAGATGCTGCGTCTTGGCGTGTTCTGCGGCAAGTACATGACTGACTGCAGGGCCGAGTTCCCGAAAAGCTGGTTCGTGGGCGCGAAGCTTGCCGCTGCCGGCCGCGACTGCAAGCTCAACTACTTCGGCGTCGACGCCAGCCAGCCGCTGTCGGAGTGGCGCCGCAAGGGTTGGGTCCACCCGGACGATCCGCGCGGCTGGTTCCAGTGGTACTGCCGCTACTACATGGGGCGCCGCATGCCTGAGGAGGATGCGCGCCAGATCAAGCGCTGGAAGGCGATCCGCCGCCACGTGCGGCAGATCGAGAAGAACTGCGAGCCGGGCGATATGGCGTGCCGCCGTCGCCAGCGCCAGGCGTTGTTGCACTGGGCCTACGACGCCCGCAGGATATGAGGGTCGTCGCTTGTCGGCAGCGCGGCGGCCAGGGAGGAACGCATGAATCGGAAAGTCGTGCTGGTGGCGGGCGCGTCGGGTCTCGTCGGCTCCGCGGCGCTGAAGCATTTCGCGGGCGAAGCCGGCTGCGAGGTGATCGCGATCTCCCGCCGACAGCCGGACGAGACGTTCGGGGCGCGCTTCATCGCCGCCGACCTGACGGATCAGCGCGCGTGCGCAGAGGTCTTCAGCGGCCTCGCGAGCGTCACGCACGTGATCTACGCCGCCCTGTACGAGCGCCCGGGCCTGGTGGCGGGATGGCGCGATCCCGAGCAGATCGCCGTCAACGACCGCATGCTGCGCAACCTGATGGAGCCGCTCGAGAAAGCCGCTCACGGCCTTGCCCATATTTCGCTGCTGCAGGGCACCAAGGCCCACGGCGTGCATGTGCGGCCGATGAAATTTCCGGCGCGTGAGGGACGCTCGGAGATGCGCGAGGAGCCCAACTTCTACTGGAACCAGGAGGACTACCTGCGCGAGACGCAGCGCGGGAAGGCCTGGGCCTTCTCGGTATTTCGCCCCGTGCTGATCGTCGGCTACTCGCAAGGCAGCGCCATGAACGTCGTGCCCGCGATCGGCGTCTACGCGGCGATGCTCAGGGAGAAGGGGCTGCCGCTGCATTATCCCGGCGGCCCGCCACGGGTCGGCCAGGCAGTGGATGCCGACTTGCTGGCGCGATGCATGGCCTGGGCAGGCGAGACCGACGCCGCGCGGAACGAGACCTTCAACGTCGCCAACGGCGACGTCTACTGCTGGCAGAACATCTGGCCGGCGATCGCCGATGCGGTTGGCATGGCGCCGGGCGAGGACGTGGCGTGCAGCCTGGAGGCCGAGGTCGGGCCGCGCGAGGCGGATTGGGCGCGCATCCGCGCAAAGCACGATCTCGTCTCGCCCGATCTCAAATCGTTCGTCGGCCTCTCGTTTCAATATGCTGACTACCAGATGGGGTTCGGCCGCACCCAGGCGGCGCCGCCCTCCTTCTCCTCGACGATCAAGCTGATGCAAGCGGGGTTCCACGAGGTGATGGACACGGAACGCATGTTCGTGGAGTGGCTGCGCGAGTTCCAGGACAAGCGCCTGCTGCCGCCGCGGTAGATCGGCGGTGGAGGGCGGGCTACGGGGTCCGCAGCACGGCCTGGGGCACGTCGTAGGCCTGCAGGGAAGCCCAGTGGCGCTCGACGTCGCCGGCAAACAGGCCACGCGTGAGGCCGGAGACGACTTTTGGGACCACTGTGGTCATCGCGTTGATGGAGGAGCCCGAGGGGCCGAAGCTCATGGTCGAGGCGATGGAGAAGAGGTGGATGTCGCAGATCCAGGGGGTGCGGCCCGCGACCTTCTCGACCAGGCTGAAATCGGGCGCGAGGTAGGGGTAGCGGGCCAGGCGATTGTCGCGTTCGGATTCGGGGGGCGTGTAGCGGTCGCCCCAGGTAGCGATATTTTGGGCGAATCCGCGCAGTTCGGGGTGGCCGGCGAAATCCATGTCTATGCCGGTGCCGCAGATGACGAAGTCGGCGGCGAACGTGCCCTGCGGCGTGTCGATCTCGACGCGGCTGTCGCGAACGCGGGCATCGTTGAGAGGGGCGCCCGTGACGATGCGGAAGCCGGCGTGCCGAGCGCAGCGATCGTAGGTCTCCTGAGGAAAGCCTTCGCGCAGGCCGAGCACCCGGGACATGAAGCGCCAGCGCCAGGCATCGTCGAGGTCGCCCAGGTGGGCGAGAAAGCCGCGGAAGGTGAGCCAGCGGTAGGGCTGCACGACCTGGACGGTGTCGCGGCGGCAGAGCACGAGCACCTCGCGGGCGCCGTGCTCCAGCGCCATGGCGGCATTGTCGAGGGCCGAGGCGCCGGCGCCGACGATTGCCACCGTCTTGTCCTGCAAGGTGTCGAAGTCGATCTCGTCGGCGCAATGGGCGCGGAACGGCGCGGGGAGGCCGGCGATCAGGGGCGGCATCCACCACAGCCCCATGCCGTCCTGGCCAGTCGCGAGCAGGATCTTGCGCGCGTGGAGGACTTCGGTGTTGTCGTCGCTGCGCTGGACGGTCGCTGCGAGCAATCCGGCGGCCGGGGCGATATCGACGAGGGTGGTCTCGTTGCGGACTGGCGTTGCCGTGACGTCGCGGACCCAGAGCAGGTAGTCGGCCCACAGATCGCGGGGGATGTTGCCGAGCGTCTCCCAGCTTTCCGCGCCGAACTTGGCCTCGTGCCAGGACTGGTAGGTCAGGCTGGGTATGTCGAGGTCGGGACCCGTGTAGTCCTTGGGGCTGCGGAGCGTGGGCATGCGCGCATAGGTGCGCCAGGGCCCCTCTCGGCCGCGCACGGCCTTGTCGATGACGAGGACATTGGTGACCCGGGCGCGGGCAAGGCCGAACGCAACGGCGACACCGGATTGGCCGCCGCCGACAATCAGCACGTCAAGGGCGGGCTTGCCGTCGGGGCCGATGCGCGGCTCGAGCCAAGGCATTCTGGGATGGGCTATGCGCTCGATGTCGGCGCGTGCCTGCGAGGTCAAGGCCGCGAGGCTGTCGCTTGCCTGCAGGCCTGTCCCGGCGGCTCCGTTCGTCATGGCCGCACGCTTTCATATGGCCGTTGCCTTCGTCAACGGTCAGCAAATGAGCAGAACGACGATGGGGGCAAGCACTCAGGCGCGAGCGCGCGCGGGGGCAGGCTGCGGAGACCGTTTGGGTCGGAGCCGTTTCTGGGCCCAGACGCCGAGGCGGAAGAGGAGCAGCAGGGCGACGAGGCCGGCGTAGATCAGCGGCTCGGGCGGCCAGGCCTTGACCAGCATGATGAAGTGGAGCGCGGCGGCGGCAGCAGCCACGTAGACGAGGCCATGCAGGCGCTGCCAGGCGGCGCCGCCGAGGCGGCGGATCATGGGGGCGTTGGAGGTGACGGCGAGCGGGACCAGGATCGTGAACGCCAGCATGCCGACGGTGATGTAGGGACGCTTGAGGATGTCGGCCCAGATGGCCGCGAGGTCGAGACCCTGGTCCAGCACCATGTAGACCGTGAGGTGCAGGGCCGCGTAGTAGAAGGCGAGGAGGCCGACGGCGCGGCGGTAGCGCACGAGGTTGGGCCCGCCCAGGCGTCGTAGCGGGGTGATGGCGAGGCCCAGGATCAGGAACCGCAGCGCCCACAGGCCGAGCGCACGCTCCAGGACGTTCTGAGGGTCGGCGCCGAGTTGGTCGGTCACGCCGAGGTAGAAGTACGCCACTGCCGGCACGAGGCCGCAGATGTAGATGGCGCGGCGCACCGGGTCGGCGCCCAGAACGAGACGCCGCAATGAGAGAGGCGGGGCGGCGCGGGTGGCGGCCATGATCAGTAGTTGGCCTTGAGGTCGAGGCCGGCATAGAGGCCGGCGACCTGCTCGCCGTAGCCGTTGAATATGAGGGTGGGGCGGCGCTTGGCGAACAGGCCGCCCTCGCCGATGCGCCGCTCGGTGGCCTGGCTCCAGCGGGGATGATCGACCTGCGGATTGACGTTGGAGTAGAAGCCGTACTCGCGCGGGTTCTGCAAATTCCAGGAGATCGGCGGCTGGGTCTCGGCCAGTCGGATGCGCACCACCGACTTGATGCTCTTGAAGCCGTACTTCCAGGGCACGACGAGACGGACCGGTGCGCCGTTCTGGTTGGGCAGCGTCTCGCCATAGAGGCCAACGGCGAGGATGGTGAGCGGGTGCATCGCCTCGTCGAGACGCAGTCCTTCCACGTAGGGCCACGGCAGCGGCTGCAGCAGACCGCGCTGGCCCGGCATCTCCGCAGGGCGCACGAGCGTCTCGAAGGCAACGAACTTGGCGCTGCCCTGCGGCTCGACGCGCTTGAGGACCGAGGCCAGCGGCACGCCGATCCAGGGGATCACCATCGACCAGCCCTCGACGCAGCGCATGCGATAGATGCGCTCCTCGAGCGCGATATCCTTGATGAGGTCCTCGAGGGCGTAGTCGGCGGGCTTGGCGACGAGGCCGTCGACCTTGACGGTCCAGGGCTTGGGTTTCAGCGTGTGTGCGTGCTTGAGAGGGTCGGTCTTGTCGGTGCCGAACTCGTAGAAATTGTTGTAACCCGTCACGTCCTTGAGCGGGGTGAGCGGCTCGTCGGTGGTGGAGAGCGGGCTCTTGGTGGCCTGCAGCGGCGCGGCGCTGGCGTGGGTTGCCGGGAGCGCGGCTGCGAGCGCGGCGGCGCCGAGACCCGCAACGCCGGAGAGGAAGTCGCGTCGGCGCAGGTAGGCGTCGCACGGTGTGATCTCAGATGGGGCGATGTCGGATGGTCGGCGGATCAGCATGGGGCCTCTTTGGCTCAGTTGACGCACAGATACGCTGCGCTGTGGTGGTGCGAAAGGGGCAGCGGGCGCCCTGACGCGGTTGTGACTCCGAGTGAGGGTGCGCTGCAGCCGTGCACAAGTAGCCGCCCGCGCATCGCGCTGATCTCGCGGGCTGGCGAGGCTGCTCGCGGTGTTGCCCCTACGCTCGCCTTCTATTCGCTGCAGGTCGGAGCGGCGTTACAGTGCTCCCGCTTCGGTGCCGAAAGCGTGATGACGAGTTCGATCAGGCGGGCTCCAAGCCGCATGTGCGGATAGTGGCGGCAGCGGCGGGCGCCTTGAGATAGTCGATGAGAGCCCGTGCGACGTCAGGCTGGGACGCGGTTGCCGGGATGCCGGCGGAGAAGACCGTTGTCTCCTGGATCTCGGGCGGCAGGGGGCCGACATAGTCGATGCCGGGGACGGGGAGCGGCTCGCTCACCTGCTGGGAGCGGACATAGGGTTTGGCTACGTCGAGATACGTCGCTGGCCGTCCACAGAAACTCTAGGAACGCAGCGTGTTTCTTGCCGTTTACGTCTGTACACATCGTCCATCGTCGCCTAACACCGAGCCGCGAAACATGGGCAGGAACATGGGCAGGGGCGGCGGGACGACATGGCGCGCGTGCTCAACAGACTTTCCGACGTCGCGGTGAGGGCTAAGAAGCGGCCAGGCTACTT
>JBGGME010000444.1:0-6169 GCA_041288195.1 Hyphomicrobiaceae bacterium | reverse complement strand
GCCCGCTCGGCGATGCTGGTACGCGCCATGCCGCGGACGATCGGAGGAACGAAGGCGTCGTCGCGAGCGCTGTACCAATTGAAAGCCTTTCGCACCCGCGCCAACGTCCGATCGGCCATCACCGGCCCGTTCTCGTCCTCGATGGCGTCGAGCATCTCGACGATGTCGCGGCGCCGCAGATCGTAGATCGGCTTGGTGCCGATGCGCGGCCGCACGTACTTGTCGAAGATGCGTTCGAACTCCTTGGCGGTCCTGAGCTTCTCCCGGACATGGCGCCCCAGAAACGCGTCAAGAAGGGCGTCGACTGTGTTTGCCGTGGCCTGCGCCGCCTTAGCGCGCGCGACCTGGCGCTCCTGAGCTGGATCGCGGTCGGCGGCCACTTCACCGGCGCGCTGCTTGGCCAGCTTCCGCGCCTTGTCGGATGTGATGCGACCATGGACCCCGAGAGCTAGCCAGCGTTGCCTGCCGGCGACGCGGTATCTCAGCCCGTACGTCACAACACCGCTCGGCAGGCGACGTGCAACGAAACCCTTCACCTCACTGTCGGCCAGGACTTCGCCCTTCTGCAGGGCATCAACGGTTGCTTTCTTGATCTTGGCTCGCATGCTTCCTCATCGACGTGCACACAACTGTGCACACACTAGGGAGGAAACGCAGGACGAGCCAGGGAAACGCAGGGAAAGCAGGGGAAAGACAGCTAAGTGCTCGTTGCCACAATGAAAATCAGGCTCTTGCAGGAGAGCGCTATGTTATCATGGGCAAATTTGGATCGCAGCGGAACAGTTGCCCGTCTGCTTTGGGAGCAGGGGGCCGGGGTTCGAATCCCTCTGCCCCGACCAATTGTTTCAATAGACATTGTGTCTCGGATGCGCGTTCGGAGTGGGCTCTGTTTGAGGACAGCACGAGCCTCATCCGGTAGGCGCCGCTCCGCTAGGAGTTCCGAGCCCCTGAGGTACTGGCATGTTGGCCCGGATTCTCACCTTGGAGTTCCAAACTCTTCAAGCACTCGGCATACTTGCAATCGCGTTCCTCGGACTTTGCATAGCTTGGGGTCAATGGGTGACGGCACGGACCAAACTCATCCTCGACCTCTATGATAAGCGGCGCGCCGTCTACAGCAGATTTCACGGACCAATCGGGGAGGCGATGCGAGAGGGGAGATCTGACTTCGCCAACTATCGCGACTACATCGTAGTTCTGGATGAAGCCCATTTTCTCTTTGGAAGAGACGTGCAGGACTTCATCGAGGACATGCGGGAAACATTGAATCAGCTCGGCCTTGCTACTTCGATGCTGAGGGATGGTAACGATCAGCGCATGGCGGAAGCGGAGCGCTTGAAATTTGTCCGCCTCGAGCATGACTGCATGAGAGAATTGGCGGAGTTCTGGACGCGCCTCGACAGGTTGATGATTCCGTACATGCTCATGGAGCAAAAGCGCCCTTGGTCGATCGAAAGGGTTCTCGGGTACTTCGGGCACTTGTTTAGACGAGTAATCAAGGCAGTCAGGAAGTGGCGCAAGAAGCGCGCGCTCACAAGGGCGGCATCGGTCGTCCACGATTGACCATGACCACCATCTACAAGATCTGCCGGGCTGCGGAGTGGGCCGACGCCGAGCGCGCCGGCGCGTTCGCGGGCTCGGAGGTGGACCGGCGGGACGGCTACATCCATTTCTCGACGGCCGGGCAGGTGGCGGAGACGGCGGCCAAGTATTTCGCCGGCCTCCCCGATTTGAAGCTGATCGCGGTCGATGGCGACAAGCTTGGGCCGTCGCTCAAGTGGGAGCCGGCGCGCGGCGGGGCGCTGTTTCCGCACCTTTATGGGGTGCTGCCGCTGATCGCCGTCGTCTGGGCTAGGCCGCTGCCGCTCGACGCCGCCGGCGGCCATGTCTTGCCCGAGCTTCCGCGCAGCTGACTCTCCCTGCCAAGCCTGGAAAAGCCATCTCTATCAGAAGTTTGCCGTCAGCTTGCCTGCGCCCATGCCCCGTTGTAGGGCGCACGATTGACATAGGAACGCCAAACCCGTCGGCACCCTCAGGGGGACAATCCCCAGGAGGTCGGCCCCAATGTCGAAGGCAAAATCAACAACGACGAGGTCGGCGTCGCGGGCGAAGACCGTGGGATCGCGCGGCGGCCGCGGCATCCGCCGCAGGAAGCAGAAGTCCTGGCGCTGGGTGATCGACAACCGCATGCGCGACTGGGGCGACATCGACTTCCAGCGCCGCGTCATCCGCGTCAATCACGCCATGCACAAGCGCGAGGGCGAGCGCCTCATCGACACGCTCTTCCACGAGGAGCTGCACCGCCTGTTCCCGCGGCTCGGCGAGTGGGCGGTGTGCCTGATGACCAAGGCCCTGCTGCCGACGCTGAGCAAGCGCTACAAGGCCCAGCTCTACGCGCGCATCAGAGTGCGCTGAACGCGCCCGCCCAAGGCCGGGCAACTCCCGGCCTCGGTGCAGCCGCGGTCCGGGTCAGTCCGGCAGCTCGAGGCGGTCGCGCTTGGGCGACTTCCTGCGCCGCTGCGGTTTGGGCGGCTCCTCGTGACGCTCGCGGCGCACGCCCGGAAAGATGATGATCTCTGCGCTGACCGCCGCCTCATGTCCCCCGTGCGGCTCGGATTGCTCTGCCTGCCCCTCCGTTCGCGTGTCCGAGCGCGAGCGGAAATCGAGAATCATTGCCATTACGTCCCCCTGCCGACGGCCCGGCGTTACGGGCCCTGGCTGTCCCCCTGCGTGACGCGCCGACAAATCATGGCGAATCACTGCATTTGACTGCCACAGGAGTTAACGGATGGTTAATTTCCGCCCGCGCCGCGGGACGCCAGCCAATCCTCGAGAAAATGCCGGCCGAGGCGGTCCTCGACGGCAACAATCCAGATGTCGGGATCGAAGTCGATCTGGCGCGCGAGATAGGCGTCGGCGTCGCTCTCGGGCGTCGGATCCCGGTCCAGGCACACCTGCCAGCGCCGCTCTTCCCGCGCCTCCTCCAATCCCGCAGGCGCGGGGCCGTAGAGCCCCGCCGTGCCGTCGAGGCGGCTCACCTTGATGTAGATGGCGCCAGCGTCGGCATCCCCGCGCCGCACGAGCACGGCGGCGAGCCCCTCGCCCTGGCAGCGGCGCAGGTAGGCTTTGACCCAGATCTCCGACTTGAGGCGCATCGGCCCGAGTGTAAGGGCCAGCACCGGCGCTGCAACCCTTCAGCGCATGCCGGGACGCGGCGCGGTGGCCTCCGTGATGCGCGCCAGCAGCTCGGCGGAGACGCGGCCCTTGGGCACGAGACCCCGGTCGACCTCGAAATCGCGGATCGCCTTGACGGTATCCTCGCCTAGGCGGCCGTCGACGCGCGCAACCTGATAGCCGAGCGCTACCAGACCCTTCTGCACGGCGCGGATCACCTGCTCGGCGTCGGAGGATCTTGCCTTCGCCGTGCCGGCGGGCTCGGGGCCGGCGGCGGCGCCGAACAGAATGCGTTTCAGGAGTGCCTCGCTCGCCTCTCCTGTGAGCGCCAGGCCGTGGTCGTGCTCGTAGGCCATGATGGCGGCGCGCGTGCCGATGCCGATGACGCCGTCGCTGGCGAGGGGGCCGTAGCCGCGCGCGTCGAGCTCGCGCTGGATGGCGGCGACCGACTTGGTGCTGGCGGCGTCCTGGGCTGCCTCGGGAGCGCCGTCGATGCGCGCGGTGTCAGGCGCAAAGCGCGCGATCCTGAGCGGGGTGTCGGCCGAGCTCGAGCCCGGCCAGCGCGGACCGGCCTTGTCGCCGCGGGCGGCCTCGCCCTTCTTACGTGCGGCGTCCGGCGTGCCTTTCTGCGCGATCGGCCGCTCCGGCCGCGAGGCGGCGGACGGCCTTCCCTGCAGGAAGAGCGCGTTGAATGCCACGCCTGCCGTGACGAGCAGGAAAGTCGACAGCGCGATGCGAGCCTGCCCTGGGGTCATTAGCCTTACTCCCGTACGCACGCCCCGTCCCCAAAGGCATTATTCGAAGCGCTTTCTAAACGAACTGTTAACCGGCGCCATTGAGCACCCGCCGCGGGCGACTTTGGCCCCGGTTGCGGCGCCACGGCCCCTGGAGATGACGGCAGGGTTGCTCAACTCGATAAAATTCGATGCTATTTTTCGGCGTATCGCAGCGGCGCGCTTTGCCTGATCGAGAGCTTTGGCTGGTAGATATGACAGCACCAGAGAGGGCGCAGCAGGCGCCCCGAAGCAACAGGCAGGCGTCATGGTTCTCATCAGGCTGGCATTCTGGCTCGGGCTCGTCGTCTTGCTGCTGCCGACCGACGAGCGTCAGCAGGCCAAGCTCTACGGCACGGCCGTGTCGACCGTGGAGCGCGTCACCACCTTCTGCGACCGCAACGCGCAGCTCTGCTCCGCTAGCGTCGACTTCTGGGGGACATTCCTGCGCAAGGCCGAGTTCGGCGCCCGCGTTGTCGGCGACCTCATCACGTCGAGCGGGCGCAAGGACGAGGTGACGCCGGCTGTGGATGTCGTTCCCGCGCCTGCTCCCGCTCCCGCGCCCGCGGACTTCAGGCGTCGCGCCGAGCCCAGGGCCTATCCGTCCACCCAGGGCACGTTGACGCCTACCGACCTGTCGCCCTCCTGGCGCGGCGGCCAGGTGCATCGCACCGGAACCTGAGCAGCGCACCGGGACCTGAGCCGATGACGGCAGGGCAGGGCAGGGCAGCCAGCTACCGCCTTGCCTCGCCCCAGCCTGAGACCATATGCATAGCGGGACGTGGCGAACGGGCAGTCGGCCCGGGCGCCCTCGTGCAAGGTCCAGCCGGCGGTTTCATGACGCTCGACGCAATCCGCTCCGATTTCGCCCTGCTCGACGACTGGGAGGACCGCTACCGTTATGTGATCGAGCTTGGGCGCGCGTTGCCGCCGCTACCCGAGGAGCTCAGGAGCGAGACCAACAAGGTGCGCGGCTGCGCGAGCCAGGTGTGGCTTGCAAGCGAGGTGCGCGCGCCGCGGCCGGGCGCCACCCCGGTGCTGCATTTCCAGGGCGACAGCGACGCCCACATCGTGCGCGGCCTCATCGCCATCCTGTTCGCGCTGTTCCAGGACAAGACCGCGGAGGAGATCATGAGCCGCGACGCCCGTGTGCTCTTTGCCGAGCTGGGGCTCAAGGAGCATCTGACACCGCAGCGCTCGAACGGTTTCTTCTCGATGGTGGAGCGCATCCGCAACGATGCGCGCGCGCTGGCCGCCGCATGACGAGCGCCAGCTAGCCGCGCCAGGCATCGATCGTCGGCCGGTAGTCCGTATCGCCCCAATGGCGCATGCGCCGCGCGCCAGGCGACGGCTCCAGCGCCAGCAAACCGTAGTGCCGGGCGAGCCGCGTGAGCGCGAGCTGCAGCACGACCTTGGCGGCCCGCTGCGGCCAGCCCTGGCTCTGCCCGGCCGGCTCCAGGCCGACATCGTGGCAGCACACATCGACGAGGATGCCGGCAAGCTCGGGGCCGACCGCGGCGAGCGCCCGATGCACCCGCGTGCGCGCGGCCACGACGTTGTCCTTGAGATCGACGCTGGCGCCGGGTGCCGACCGCCGCATGTGTCGGCCGGCGGCCGCAGCAGACCAGTTCGCCGTGACGCGCGGGCTCATCTGCGCGTGCCAGAAGTCGGCCGCCAGCCGCTCGCCGGCGTTGAACTGCGGTTCGGTGATCAAGTGCTGGCCGTCCTTGTCCTTGCGCCGCCGCAGCCACACGAGCGGGCTCTCCTGCGCGGGGCGCTCGGCCGCCAGCTGGCGCTTGGCGGCGCGTCTCGCCTGCTGCGCCGGTGGCGCGGTGTGCGTTTTGACGGAGCCCGCCGGCGCGCTCTTGGCACGGCGCAGCTCGCCGACCCCAGCGGGTGTGAGGCGATAGCGGCCCGTCTGCGCGTCGACCGCCAGCCAGGCGCGGCGGCACAGATGGGCAACTGTGCCGGCCGTCAGGACCGCGACGGCGGGCGAGGGCGTATCGCCGGAGCGGAAAACTCCGAACGCGCCGCTCGCACCAGGTGGCGCGTCCATCGGCGCGGCGTAGGCGCCTTTCCTTGCCAGCTGGGAGAGCGCGGCAAGCGTGGCAGCGTCAGCGCCCGGCGGCTTCTTGGCGCGGTGTGCCTGCGGCATTCAGGCCCCCACGCAAAGCCGATGCGGAACGGCGGAGGCCGAGGGCAGCTGGGCACGCATGATGCCC
>JBGGME010000443.1:0-13059 GCA_041288195.1 Hyphomicrobiaceae bacterium | reverse complement strand
CTCGACCATCTCTCCGTCGAGGACCGCGCGACGATCGCCAACATGGCACCCGAATATGGCGCCACCTGCGGCTTCTTCCCCGTCGATGCCGACACCATCAAGTACCTCAAGGCCACCGGCCGGGCGCCCGAGCGCGTTGCCCTCGTCGAGGCCTACAGCAAGGCGCAGGGACTGTGGCGCGAAGCCGGCATCCGGCCCGTCTTCACCGACGCGCTGGAACTCGACCTGTCGACGGTGGAGCCGTCGATGGCGGGCCCGAAGCGGCCGCAAGACCGCGTGTCGCTGGCGGGCGCCAAGGCCGAGTTCGCCAAGGCCCTGCCCGACATCGTCAAGGGGGCGGACCTCACGCGTCGGGTCAAGGTCGAGGGTACGGACTACGACATCGGCAACGGTGACGTCGTCATCGCCGCCATCACGTCGTGCACCAATACCTCCAACCCGTCGGTGCTGATAGCTGCCGGCATCGTCGCCCGCAATGCCAACCAGAAGGGTCTCAAGGCGAAGCCGTGGGTGAAGACCTCGCTGGCGCCCGGTTCGCAGGTCGTCACCGACTACCTTGCCAAGGCCAATCTGCAAGCCGACCTGGACGCGCTGGGCTTCAACCTGGCGGGCTACGGCTGCACTACCTGCATCGGCAATTCCGGGCCGCTGCCCGACAACATTGCCGATGCGGTGCGCAAGGCCGACCTCGTCGTCGGCGCTGTGCTCTCCGGCAATCGCAACTTCGAGGGTCGCGTCAATGCGGACGTGAAGGCCAACTACCTGGCCTCCCCGCCCCTGGTGGTGGCCTACGCGTTGGCCGGCACCTTGAACAAGAACCTGACCACCGAGCCGCTCGGCACCGGCAGCGACGGCCAGCCTGTCTACCTCAAGGACATCTGGCCGACCTCGCTCGAGGTCGCCGAGCTGGTCCGCACGTGCGTGACGCCCGACATGTTCGCCAAGCGCTACGGCTCTGTATTCCAGGGCGACGAGAAGTGGCAGGCCATGGGCAAGGCCAAGCCGAGCCTCACCTACCGCTGGAACTCGGGCTCCACCTATGTGCAGAACCCGCCCTACTTCGAGGACATCACGCCAACCCCGGTAGCCATCCAAGACGTCGTGAATGCCCGCATCCTGGGCTTGTTCCAGGACAGCATAACGACCGACCACATCTCGCCCGCGGGCTCGATCAAGCGCGATGGCCCCGCCGGCACCTACCTGATCGAGCACCAGGTGCGCCCGCCCGAGTTCAACTCCTACGGCGCACGCCGCGGCAACCACAACGTCATGATGCGCGGCACCTTCGCCAACGTACGCATCAAGAACATCATCATGGGCGGCAAGGAGGGCGGCAACACCGTCCACTATCCGTCAGGCGAGGCCATGTCGATCTTTGATGCGGCCATGCGCTACAAGCAGGAAGGCGTGCCGCTGGTGGTGTTCGCGGGCAAGGAGTACGGCACCGGCTCGAACCGCGACTGGGCCGCCAAGGGCACGCGACTGCTGGGCATACGCGCGGTGATTGCGCAATCGTTCGAACGCATTCACCGCTCCAACCTGGTCGGCATGGGCGTGCTCCCTCTGGTGTTTGAGAATGGCCAGTCATGGCAGGGGCTCGGCATCACCGGCACCGAGACGGTCACGATCCACGGCCTCGCCGCTCTGCGGCCCCGCCAGAAGCTCACCGTCAACATCGTCTCGGCGGACGGCAAGGCAAGCGACATCGAGGTCCTCTGCCGAATCGATACGGAGGAGGAGCTCAGCTACTACCGGCATGGCGGCATCCTCCCGTTCGTGCTGCGCAACCTAGCGAGCGCCGCCTGAGCGGAGCTTGGGTTAACTCCAATTCCGGCATGCGGAATTCAGGGCACGGCGTCAGACTGGGACGCCGTGTCACCCATTCGTGACTCGCACTTGATCGATGAAATCCTGATATTAGCGGCATCGGCGCGGTTGCTGGGGCTAGGGTTCGGCCGCCGCCGTATCAAATACGAAAGAAGGATCAAATCCTCTCATGCGACGTCTCGCGCTCGTTGCGCTCGTTGCCGGCCTTACTGGCTTGTCGGCTTCGGCGCAGGCCCAGGCGGTAGCCTCCGATGCGGCAGACTCCGCACCTTCCAAGGCCGTGCTCGAGCCGAAGGCGGTGGTCGAGCTCTTCACCAGCCAGGGCTGCTCGTCCTGCCCCACGGCCGACGCGGCGCTCGCACGCCTCGTCAAGCGCGATGACATCGTGGCCTTGTCGCTGCCCGTCGACTATTGGGACTACCTCGGTTGGAAGGACACGCTCGCTAGTCCGAAGTTCAGCGAGCGCCAGCGCGCCTACGGCAAGGCGCGCGGGGACGGGGCGATCTATACGCCCCAGGTGATCGTGAATGGTGTCGCTCACGTCAATGGCAGCGACGAGAACAAGATTGCCTACCTCGTCGACAAGACTTCCAAGACGCTGGCCGCCTCGCGCGTGTCGATCAAGCTGTCGGAGCACAAGAACAAGCTGGTCGTCGAGGCCGGCAGCGCGCCGAAGGGGATGCCTGCGAAGGAAGCCACGCTGTGGCTCGCAGCGATCTCCAAGAGCGTGACGGTGCCCATCGAACGCGGCGAGAATCAGGGCAAGACGGTCACCTACCAGAACGTGGTGCGCGAGCTGATCCCGATAGGCATGTGGAACGGCACGGAGATGACCGTGAAGCTCGAGCGCCAGAGCTTCATGCGCCCAGGCACCGATAGCTGCGCGGTGCTGCTGCAGGAGGGCCACGCCGGCCCCATCATTGGCGCTGCGCTGCTGAAGCAGTTCTAAGTCTGGAGCGACCCCCAAATAAACGAAGGCCGGCGAGCGAGCCGGCCTCGAAAGTCTTTAGCGTTTCCGCGCCTCTTCTTGTTCTGGGCAGTTGGCCCGGTCCGTCGGTCTGGCCCCGGGGGGCTGGGGGGCTGAGAAGTCCGAAGCCTCGCCTTTGGACCGGGCCGAGAGGCAACGGTTGGATCATCGCAATCTATTTGGGCGGATGATTGACCCCTCCGGGGCCCACGCGCGACGGCATTTTGGCGGAAGCAAGGTTCCGAGCCAGGGCTACTCCAGCCATCTGCGCGGCTACAGCGTTCATTTCATTGGCACTTCTGTCGCCGCCATCCCGCTCCGAGTTCGCCGCGGCGTCGCTGGACAGATTTCCGTGCCTCTGCTTTTGTTCGCCTGCCATGAGCCACCCCGCACACCCGCTGTCGCCTCGCGCCGGCTTCGCCGAGCCGGTTGCCACGCCATGAGCATACCCAAGCGGGGAGGTGTCGTGCTGGTGACCGGCTGCTCGTCGGGCATCGGCAAGGCCTGTTGCGAGCGTCTGTCGCGCTCCGGCCGCCGCGTCTATGGCGCGAGCCGCTCGGCTTGCGAGCCGGAGGGGTGGCGCTATGTGCCCATGGATGTCAGGGACGAGGCCTCGGTCGAGCAGGCCGTTGCCGCGGTGCTGGCAGCCGAGGGCCGCATCGACGCGCTCGTGCATGGCGCCGGCATCAGCCTCGCGGGCTCCATCGAGGACACCACCGTCGAGGAGGCGAAAGGTCACTTCGACATCAACTTCTTCGGCACGGTTCGCGTCGTGCGCGCCGTGCTGCCGCAGATGCGCGCTCAGTCGGGCGGCAGGATCATCGTCATCGGCTCGATTGGCGGTCTGATCGCGCTGCCCTACATCAGCCACTACAGTGCCGCCAAGTTCGCCCTCGACGGGCTGGTCGAGGCTTTGCGCATGGAAGTGGGGCCGCTCGGCATCGAGGCTTGTATCGTGCATCCCGGCGACTTCAACACTGGGATCATCGCCAACCAGTCCTTCAGCGCCAAAGCCTACGACGACCAGTCGGCCTATGCCGAGGCCTGCCGGAGCATCGTCGAGCTCTACGATTTGAATGTGCGCCGGGCGCCGTCCCCCGACGTGGTGGCGAAGAGGGTCGACCGCCTGCTGTCGCGGCGACGGCTGCCCGTGCGCTCGCTCGTCGGCTCGCCGATCGAGATCGGCGCCGTATGGTTGAAGTCGGTCATCTCCGGACGCGGCTTCGAGGCCCTGTTCCGCAAGGCCTACAAGCTCTGAGCGGTCTCGCCGGCGGCCTCAGAACAGGTCCAGCGCTTCCTTGGTGGCGCGTACGGTCGTGCGGATCTCGTCGGCGGTGTGCTCCGACGTCACGAAATACCTGAGCCGCGCGGCATTGATCGGCACGCCCGGCGAGAAGATCGGCGAGGCGTTGATGCCCCGCTCGAACAGCCGCTGCATGGCCTTGCCGACCTTGATGGAGGTGCCGACCATTATGGGCAGGATGCCGAGCCCGATGCTGTTGCCGGTGTCGAGACCGGCTGCGCGCGCCTCGCGCATGAAGAGCGCGCCGTTCATGCGCATGCGCTGCACGCGCTGCGGCTCGGACTCGAGCACCGTCAGCGCGGCGAGCGCTGCCGCCGTCATCGGCGGCGGCAAACCCACCGAATAGACGAAGCCCGGCGCCGTGAACTTCAGGATCTCGACCAGCTCCTTGGAGCCCGCGATGTAGCCGCCGCAGGAGGCCAGCGTCTTGCTGAGCGTGCCCATCCAGATGTCGACCTTGCGAGGGTCGACGCCGCAGTGCTCGGCGATGCCGCTGCCCCGCTCGCCGAGAACGCCGACGCCGTGCGCGTCATCGATCATCAGCCAGGCGCCGTAGCGCTCCTTGATCTCCACCAGCCGCGCCAGATCGGGCGTGTCGCCCTCGGTCGAGTACAAGCCCTCGGCGACAATCAGCACGTTGTTGTAGTTGCCGCGGGAGTCGCGCAGGATCTTCTCGCACTGGTCGAGGTTGTTGTGGCGGAAGCTGCGGCTGGCGGCACCCGATAGCTGCAGGCCGACCTGGGCGCTGTTGTGAATGAACTCGTCGTGCACGACGAGGTCGCCGTCAGTCATCAGCGTGCCGATCGTGGACACGTTGGCGGCGTGCCCGCTGACAAACAGCAGTGCATCCTCGACGCCCGTGAACTTGGCGATCTTCTCCTCCAGCTGCCGATGCAGCGGAATCTCGCCCGCTACCATACGGCTTGCTGAGATGCAGGTTCCGTATTGATCGAGCGCCTTCCTGGCGGCCTCGACCACCGAGGGGTGCTCATTGAGACCCAGGTAGTTGCACCAGGCGAAGTTGACGTACTTCTTGCCATCGATCAGAGCCATCGAGCCGACGCGGCCGTCGGTCGGGCGAAAGAACGGGCTCTCGATCGAGAGCATGCGCGCGACTTTCTCGATCTTCTTGATATAGCCGTAGGACGAAAGGTCCGTGAGCGGCCGTGCCGCATAGCGCCCGTCCTGGTCGGGTCCGCTGCCGCCCCACTTCTTGACGGCAGCCGCCATACGCTGGCTCCACGACTCGCTCATCGAGCATTCCTCCTTGTCGAGCTGTTACGCAACGCTTCGGGTGCCCGGCAACATTCGGACACATCCGCAAGCTCGGCGATTGTAAGAAGCATCAATCGGGGGGGCAGCATTGCAGCCGGCCTCTCTCCCTGGGCCGTGCCGCCGCAGATCAGCAGTGGACGCAAACAACCCTCATCTACTCTCTACCACTCGGGCCAAAGCGATAGGGAGACAACAGCCCGAAACTCTCGCCCTGCGCGCGAAAGCGATCCAAGCGCCCCCCAACCGATCTGTTCTCGGCGCACAGTATCAGTCAACCGGCGGCGGTCAACCTCCCAAGGTCGGATGCGCGGCACCGCTGATGCAGGCAAGTCGCAAAAAGCCTGTATCTGAGGCGAGTTTACCAATGCCACACATTGTGGGGGCCGATCAGCCTCCGCGTCCGCTGGTCGCAGTCGAACGTGGACGGACGAGGCTCGGTATCACCGCCGCGGGGCGGTCGCCAGGAAGTCGCCGATGGCGAGCGCGTGCATACCGGTGTTCAGGAAGCAGGAGACCGCATCGGTTGGGCTCGCGACGATCGGCTCGCGACGGTTGAAGCTTGTGTTCAGCAGGACCGGAACGCCGGTCAGCCGACCGAATTCCTCGATCAGGCCGTAGTAGCGCGGGTTGGCGGCCCGATCGACGGTCTGGATGCGTGCCGTGCCGTCGACATGCACGGCAGCGCGGATCAGGTGCGCCTTGTCGGGGCGAACGCGCGGGGCCATCGTCATGAACGGATCGGGCTGGTCGATCTCGAAGAACTCCGACACACGCTCGACCAGCACCGCGGGCGCGAAGGGCCGGAATGGCTCGCGCTTCTTGATGCGGGCGTTGAGCTCATCCTTGATGCGCTCGTCGCGAGGATCGGCCAGGATCGACCGGTTGCCGAGCGCGCGCGGGCCCATCTCGAAGCGGCCCTGGAACCAGCCGATGATGCGGCCCTCGGCCAACTGCCTCGCAACCTCGGCGAGGAGCTCGCCCTCGTTCATGCGCCGGAAGCTGAGGCCACCTTGCTTCAACGCAGTCGCAATGGCGGCATCGTCATAGGCGGTGCCGTAGAAGGGGTGCGTCATCTCGAAGGCGCGGGGGCGATCGAGGGTCTGATGGTAGTGCCACATGGCGCTGCCGAGCGGCGCGCCGGTGTCGGAGGCGCAGGGCGGCACCCAGACGTTTCGGTAGTCGGTGTCGCGCAGGATGCGGGCGTTGGCCACGCAGTTGAGGGCAACGCCTCCAGTGAGGCACAAGTTGCGCGATGGGTGAGTTGCGGCCAGCGCGCGCGCGACGTGCAGCACCACGTCCTCGGTGGTGGCCTGCAGGGCGAACGCCAGATCGCGGTGGCGGTCGGTGATGGGCTCGTCGCGCTGCCGGGGCGGACCGAACGTCTCGTGGAACTTGCGGGTGAAGGGGTTGATCTGCCCGTAGCAGTCGTGGCGCAGATACTCCCGATTGAGCGCGAACTGACCATCCTCTGCGAGGTGCACCACCTCGCTGAACTTGGCCCGGTAGGTGTCGCCGCCGCAGGCGGCGAGCGCCATCACGGTGCCTTCCTCGAAAGGCGCGAAGCCCAGGTGATAGGTGACGAAGGTGTAGAGCATGCCGAGCGAGTCGAAGAACTCGCCGCGCCAGCGCCTGTCGAGGTGGTTGCCGCTGCCAATGTAGGTGCTGGTGGCCGACGCGTCGCCGTAGCCGTCCATTACCAGCACGGCCGCCTCCTCGAATGGCGAGGCGAAGAAGATGGCGGCGTGGGCGTCGTGATGACCGACCTGGACGATCTGCGGAAGGTGGGCGAAGCCGTACGTCCGGCGCAGCTCGTACTTGAGCCACGTCGTCAGGAAGATGACGCCGCCGTTCTGCACCGCGTTGGCGCCCGGCCGCAGCAGGTTGAGGCTTGCGGGCAGACGGGCGAGGATCGACGTCGCGAAGGTGCGCCGCAGCTGCGGCGTGTCCCAAGGCGTCGTGATGACGTCGATGTCGCCGATGCGAAGGTTCCGCTCCTCCATGGCCGCAGCGAGGGAGAGAAACGGGAACTTGAGCGTATGCTTCTGGCGGTTGAACCGCTCCTCCTCCAGGACGAACGCCGGAACGCCGTCCTCGAGCAGAGCAATGCCGCTGTCATGGGTGTCGCAGACGATCCCCAGAACCCTCAAGGGCTGTCCCTCCTGTCCGCTGCTTGCACGCGCTTCGCGGTCGCGGTCGCAACGAAGCTTGGGCGGAGCCGTCGCAAGACGGAGACGCCTGCTGAGCCGCCAATCGGGGCCAGAACCTATTTCAGAAGGTAGCGGGATGACAGAGGAATTGTGGCGCGCCCGTGACCCTGGATCTGCGTGGGCCGCCGGACGTCGCACAGACGCTGCGATGCGTGCCCGTCCTAACGGGACTACTCGGCGGCGACCGCGCGCTGCCAGGTGAGCTGATACATGAGCGCGCGCAGCGCAGCTGCCTTCAGCGGCTTTCGGAGCAGCGCAAATCCGTGCACCCGCACTTCGCGCTGCACCTCGGCGGAGTGGTCGGCGGTTATGACGATGACGGGCGCCTGGACCCGCGCTTCCGCTCGCACCACCGCCACCGCATGCAAGCCCGTACCCTCGTCGAGATGGTAGTCGGCGAGGATGATGTCGGGCATGCGCTCCGCCTCTCGCAGCTTGCGCACCGCCTCGGCCGTGCTCTGGGCTGTCGTCACGGCGCAGCCCCAGCCCTCGAGCAGCGTCTGCATACCGCGCAGCACCGCCGGCTCATTGTCGATGCACAGAACGGCAAGGCCGCCGAGACGTCCCACCGACGGAGCCACGACCAATCCCGGCTCCTTCGCGACGCTTGGCTCGGCCTGGGGCAGCTCCACCGAGAAGGTCGAGCCCCGACCCGGAACGGATTGCAGGTCCGTGGCATGGCCCAGCACCTTGCCGATGCGCTCGACGATCGACAGGCCGAGACCCAGGCCCCTCACCGTGCTCGCCGTCTCCTCCAGGCGCTGGAACTCCTTGAAGATCAGCTTGCGCTTGGATTTGGGGATGCCCGGACCGGTGTCGCTCACGAGGACCTGCAGGCGGTCGCCGCGCCGCTTCACGCCCACCAGCACCCTGCCCATCGCGGTGTATTTGATGGCATTGGAGACGAGATTCTGCAGCACGCGGCGCAGCAGGCGGCGATCCGAGCGCACCCAGGCGCGGGTCGGCAGAATGCGCAGATCGAGCGCCTTCTCGCGGGCCAGCGGCGCGAACTCGACTTTCAGCCGCTCGAACACCTCGTTGAGCGGAAATACCGTGATGTCGGGCTCGAGCCGGCCGGTGTCGAGGCGCGAGATCTCGATCAGAACGCCGAGGATCTCCTCGACCGCCTCCAGCGAGGCGTCGATGTTGTGCGCGAGCGTCGCCTCCTGTCCGCCGAGCGAGCGCTCGACCAGGCTCGTGACGTAGAGCCGCGCCGCATTGAGCGGCTGCAGAACGTCGTGGCTTGCTGCAGCCAGGAAGCGCGTCTTGTCGAGGTTGGCTTCGTCGGCCTTGCGCTTGGCGACCGCCAGCGCCTGGTTGACCTCGGTCAGCTCCGCCGTGCGCTCTCTGACGCGGCGCTCCAGCGTCTCGTTGGCGCGCTCCAGAGCCCCGGCGGCTTCGACGCGGTCCGTGATGTCCGAGTAGGTGGTGACGATGCCGCCCTGGGGCATGGGGCTGGTGCGGATCTCCAAGATGCGCTTGCCGCCGTCGACATGCTCCTGGAAGGCCTCGTGCGCGACCGCGAGCTTCATGAGGCGGTCGGCGGCGAGCGTGTCAATATCGCCGGGGCCGAAGTCCCCGCGCTCGGCACACCTGCGCAGGATGCGGTCGAGCGGAGTGCCGACCTGGCCGAGATCAGAGGGAAGGCTCAAGAGCTCGCGGAATTGCCGATTCCAACAGATGAGCCGCATGTCCTTGTCGAACACGCTGAGCCCATGACGTACCTGGTCGAGGGCGGACTGCAACAGGTCGCGGTTGTACTGCAGCGCCTCGGAAGCATCGTCGAGAAGGCGCAGGGCTGTCTGGCTGCCGGCATCGCGCCGGCGCAGCAGCAGCGACAGCACGAGACGCGAAGAGGCCGCGCCGATGGCGCTCGCCAGCAAATGCTCGGTGAAGCGCAGCAGATGAATGTCTGCCTCGGCGTCCGCATAGATCGGAGCGTTGCGGCTCGCCGCAAACTCGGCAAACGACCGCTCCGCGCGCTCGGCCCCGAGATAGCGGGCGACCGTGTGCTGCAGGTCCCCGGCAGTCACCTGGGTGCGCCACAACCGGAATGCCGGCGACATGGGCGGCCGCGGCAGGTCGCCCAGCACGAACACCTGCGCCTGCAGGCGCTCGACCGGCTCGGGCGACTTCAGCAGCGAAATTGCGACGTACATCAGGACGTTGGCGACCATGCTCCACAGCACGCCGTGCGTGAGCGGATCGAGCTGGACATAGAACAACGACTTGGGTGACAGGAACGCGAGTCCGAAGGGCCCGTCGACAAGGAGGGAGCGCGGCACCCAGCCGGCCTCGACGATCCACGGCAACAGCAGCGTGTAGGCCCAGACCGCGAAGCCCGTGACGATGCCGGCGATGGCACCCCGCGCCGTCGCATTGCGCCACACCAGGCCGCCGAAGAAGGCCGGGGCGAACTGGGCGATGGCGGCAAAGGAGACGAGGCCGATGGAGACAAGGCCGTGGGTCTGGCCGAGCAGCCGATAGAAAAGATAGCCCAGCAGGATCACGGCGAAGATGGCGGCGCGGCGGATGGCAAGGAGAATCCACGCCATGTCCTTCTGCTGGCCCTTGGGCTCGTAGACGCCACCACGCAGCAACAGCGGCAGCACGAGACCGTTGGAGACCATGATCGCCAGTGCCACGGAATCGACGATGACCATGGCGGTGGCGGCCGACAGCCCGCCGACGAACGCGAGCAGCGTGATGGTCTCGGCGCCGGCGGACAGCGGCAGGGCCAGCACGAAAGTGTCGGCGTCGAAGGAGTCTTTGGGCAGCGTCAGCAGGCCCGCCATGGCGATCGGAACAACGAACAGGTTGATCAGCACCAGGTAGACCGGGAACAGCCAGGCGGCGCGGCGGATCTCCTTCTCAGAGTTGTTCTCGACCACCGTGACGTGGAACTGGCGCGGCAGCAGGACGATGCACACGAAGCTCAGAAACGTGACGGTGACCCAGAACACGCCGTTGAACTCGCCGGCAAAGATGCGCTGGACATCGACGTCCTCGGCGGCCCGCTCGAGCAGCCCGCCGATCCCGCCGAACATCGAGAAGACGACAAAGAAGCCCACCGTCAGGAACGCCACGAGCTTGACCAGCGACTCGGCGGCGATCGCCACGATCAGGCCTTCCTGGTGCTCCGTTGCATCGATGTGGCGCGTGCCGAACAGCACCGCGAAAGTCGCCATCGTCAGCGCGATGATGAAGGCCGTATCGGTCGGCAGATGCAGCTGCTGCAGGGGACGTGAGCCGAGCAGCGTGTCGACGGAGAGTGCGACCGCTTTCAACTGCAGGGCGATGTAGGGCAGCGTGCCGGCGACCGCGATGACGGTGACGATGGCGGCAACCGCCTGGCTCTTGCCGTAGCGGGCGGCGATGAAGTCGGCAACCGAGGTGATGTTCTGGCTCTTGGCGAGGCGCACGATGCGCAGCAGGATGCGCCAGCCGAGGGCAAAGAGCAGGATTGGCCCGAGATACACCGGGAAGAAGTCATAGCCCTTGGAGGCGGCGAGCCCGACGCTGCCGAAGAACGTCCAGGACGTGCAGTAGACCGCCAGCGACAGGGCGTAGACGAGCGGCCGCCCGCTGCCGGCCTTGGTGATCTTGTGGGCCCTGTCGGCGTACCACGCGACCGCAAACAGGATACTCACGTATCCGAGCGCCAGCGCGACAACGCTCCAACCTTCGATCATTCGATCTTCGCTTCGGCAACGACGTCCAGGGCTGCAAAAATGCAGCCCGAGCAAACGGTTGCCATCCCTTCCCCAGACAGCCGTATTGTGATCGACGGGCGGGAGAATGTCCAACCGCCCGCCGACTCACGTTAACAGGGAGCGCCAGCCGACCTTGAGCAGGCCCTCGGCGCCGGCCAGATCCCAACCGCGGAGGTCAACTCCATGAAAATCCTGCGAGAGTTCAAAGAATTCGCCGTCAAGGGCAACGTCGTCGACATGGCCGTCGGCATCATCATCGGCGGCGCCTTCGGCACCATCGTGCAGTCCCTGGTGAAGGACGTCCTGATGCCGCCCATCGGCATGATGATCGGCGGCGTCGACTTCTCCAGCATCAAGATCCCGCTGCGCGCAGCGGCGGCGGGCGCCGACCCGGTGACCATCAACATCGGCAGCTTCATCAACAATGTGATCAGCTTCCTGATCGTCGCCGTTGCCGTGTTCGCGCTGGTGAAAGGGATCAACGAGCTCAGGGAGCGCTTCGAGACGGAAGCCGAGAAGACCCCGCCGCCCCCATCGCCGTCCGAGACCTACCTCAAGGAGATCCGCGATGCGCTGGTGAAGAAATAAGCCGGCGCACTGCAGCCAGACTACGAGCAGGTGCCGCCGCCCAGCACGCAGAACTTCGAGCAGTGGGGGTGGCAGAGCTTGACGGCCCCCTTGGCGAACATGCCGCCGTCCACGACGGCGGCTGCCCCCAGCGTTGCTCCCATGTCAAAGGCCGGGTCGTAGGGGATGAGCGTACAGGGCAGGACCGATGGCTGTGCCTCGCCGCGGCGCTTCACGACCATTCGGCTCGAGGCGCACATCATGTCGCCGGGGCTCTTCTTGAGGATGGCCCAGCAGCGCGTGGTGATCTCGGGCACATCGCGCTTGCCGTCCATCTCCGGCAGCAGCATGAGCGCGGCTGGGTCGGACGCATCGATGCGCCAGCCGCGCTCGGAGATGAGGCGGGCATAGCCGGCTCGAGTGTCCGCCTCGCTCTCGTTCCAGCAGGTGCGGCCCGCGATGGCCACCCTCACACCGTTGGTGGTCAGCCAGTCGAGACCGGCGAGTGTGCGCTCCCAGGTGCGCGCTCCGCGCTCCGCCTCGTGCAACGCCCGCGTGTAATGATCGAGGCTGACGCGGATGGTGAGCTGCGCGCCGTATCGGCCGGCAAGCTCCAGGATGCCGCGCTTGACCTTCGGGCGCTGCATGGGCTGCATGGCGTTCGACAGCACCAGCACCTCGAAGCCTCGACGCAGCGCATCGCCCACCATGGCCAGCAGGTCGGGGTTCATGAATGGCTCGCCGCCCGTGAACCCGATCTCGCGCGTGCCTAGCCCTTGGGCCTCGATCTCGTCGAAGTAGGCGGCGGCCTCCGCGGCGGTGATGTAGGCTAGCCGATCGTTGCTGGGGCTCGATTCGATGTAGCAGTTCTGGCAGGTGATGTTGCAGAGCGTGCCGGTGTTGATCCAGAGCGTCTCGAGCCGGGCGAGGGCCACGGTGGCGCGACGCTCGCGGGTGGCGGTCCAGTCCGGGTCCACGAATTTCGGCGGTGCATGCTCGGGCTGCAGCACGGTCGCGTTCAGGCTCACGGATATTGTCCCCTCCGAGTTGCGGACGAGTTGGACGAGCCTGACCGACACGTCGGGACCGCCACTCCTCGCCGACAGCGGCGGGACGCTAGCATGGGGCATCGCCGCTGCGCATCACATCGGATCATTTGCGCGTGACGGGGGCATCACCTATCTGATGTCCCACCTTTGT
>JBGGME010000442.1:0-21119 GCA_041288195.1 Hyphomicrobiaceae bacterium | reverse complement strand
CTCGACGAGGCGACGAGTGCGCTCGACTCCGAGGTCGAGGAGGCCATCCAGGAGCAGCTCTACAATCTGATGACCGGCAAGACCGTGATCGCCATCGCCCACCGGCTCTCGACCATCGCCGCCATGGACCGGCTGGTGATCCTCGATCAGGGCCGTATCGTCGAGGAAGGCAGCCACGACACGCTGCTCGCCCGCGGCGGGCTCTATGCCGACCTGTGGGCGCGCCAGTCCGGCGGTTTCCTGGCGGAGCAGATCGCGGCGGCGGAGTAGCGGGGTCAGACCCTTAGGACGCGGCCCATCCGCGTTAGCCGACGGGGCTACGGGGTCTGACCCCATGGCTCCCACCCCACTTGCTCAATCCCCCACCCCCGTTTAGCGTGGCGGGAAATAACAACCCGTTGCGGGCACCAAGCACCGCCGGGACATGGGGAGGAAATGATGCGTTCGAAGCTCGCCTTCGCCGTTGCGCTATCCGTTGCTGCCACGACCGTGGCCCTGCCGGCGCTTGCCCAGAAACAGGGCGGTACGCTGCGCATCTATCATCGCGACAACCTGCCGAGCGCCTCCATCCACGAGGAGGCCACCATCTCCACGGTGCAGCCGTTCATGGGCGTGTTCAACAACCTGGTCGTGTTCGACCAGCAGAAGCCGCTCAACACGATGGAGACCATCGTTCCCGACCTCGCCGAAAGCTGGGCCTGGGACTCAACCAACACCAAGCTCACGTTCAAGCTGCGCCAGGGCGTCAAGTGGCACGATGGCAAGCCGTTCACCGCCAAGGACGTGCAGTGCACCTGGAACAAGCTGACGGGCAAGGACCCGGACGACTTCCGCAAGAACCCGCGCGCCATCTGGTGGCAGAACCTGAAGGAAGTGACGGTCAACGGCGACCATGAGGCGACCTTCGTCCTCAACCGCCCGCAGCCCTCGTTCCTGATGATGTTCGCTTCCGGCTATACGCCGGTCTATCCCTGCCATGTCTCGACCAAGGACATGCGCACCAATCCGATCGGCACGGGGCCTTTCAAGTTCGTCGAGTTCAAGCGCGGCGACTCCGTGAAGTTCGCGCGCAACCCCGACTACTGGAAGAAGGGCAAGCCCCACGTCGACGCCATCGAGTGGAAGGTGATCGAGAACCGCTCGACCCGCATTCTGGCGTTCGTGGCGGGCGAGTTCGACATGACGTTCGGCACCGACGTCACGATCCCGCTGCTGAAGGACGTGACATCGCAGGCGCCCAAGGCCGTGTGCGAGCTGGCGCCAACCTACGTGTCGAGCAATCTGATCATCAATCCCAAGGCCCCCCCTTTCAGCGATCCGAAAGTCCGCCGGGCCATGGCGCTGGCAATCGACCGCAAGGCCTTCATAGAGATTCTGAGCAACGGGAGGGATGACATCAGCGGCGCCATGCTGCCTCCCCCGGCTGGGGTCTGGGGCATGCCGCCCGAGGAGCTGCAGAAGCTGCCGGGATATTCAGCAGATGTGGAGAAAAGCCGAGCCGAGGGCCGCAAGATCATGGAGGGTCTCGGCTACAGCGAAGCCAAGCCGCTCCCTGTCAAGGTTGCGACGCGCAACATCGCGGTTTACCGGGATCCTGCGGTGATCCTCATCGACCAGCTCAAGAAAGTACACATTGCTGGCGAGCTCGACGTCGTGGACACCAGCATCTGGCACGCCAAGGTGACGCGTGGCGAGTATGCAGTCGGCTTGAACCTCACGGGCGTGGGTGTCGACGATCCTGACGTCAATCTCTACGAGAACTACAGCTGCAACTCCGAGCGCAACCTCACCAAGTACTGCAACAAGGACGTCGATGCATTGATCGACAAGCAGTCGCAGGAGCTCGATGTCGGCAAGCGCAAGAAGGTGGTCTGGGAGATCGAGCACAAGCTGGCCGAGGACCTCGCGCGCCCGATCATCGCCTATCAGCGCGCCGCGACCTGCTGGCAGCCGTACGTGAAGGGCTTCGTGCTGCACCAGAACAGCATCTACAACAACTGGCGCTACGAGGACGTGTGGCTGGACAAATAGCGCGAGCGCCGGGCCAGCCGCGATAGGGGAGAAGCGAGAGTGGGAGCGTACATCGTCCGCCGGCTCCTCCTGATGCTCGTAACCCTGGTCGGGATGTCGATCCTGATCTTCGTCATGTTGCGGCTGGTGCCAGGCAACATCACGGACATCATCTTCGACTCGGCCGGCTTCGTGAATCCGGCGCAGAAGGCCAAGATCGAGCGCCAGCTCGGGCTCGATCAGCCGATCGTGGTCCAGTACGTGAACTGGATCGGCGGCCTCATGAAGGGCGACCTCGGCTACGCCTACGTGTCGGAGAAGCCGGCGATCGACGAGATCCTGCCGCGCATCCCCGTCACGGCCAAGCTCGCGGCGCTGGCGCTGATCTTCTCGGTGCTGTTCGGGGTTCCGCTCGGCGTGCTGAGCGCGGTCCGGCAGAACACCGCCCTCGATTACGTGTTGCGGGTGATCAGCCTGAGCGGCTTGTCGCTGCCTTCGTTCTGGCTCGGGCTGCTGATCCTGATGGGGTTCGTGCACTTCCTGGGCTGGATACCGATCTACAGGAGCGACACGGGCAGTATGTGGGAGGAGCTCGTGCTGCTCAGCATTCCCGCGGCTGCCGTCGGCTTCCGCAGCTCGGCCCTTGTCATGCGGCTGACGCGCTCGTCGATGCTCGAGGTGCTGCGGCAGGACTATATACGCACCGCCCGCGCCAAGGGTGCCTCCGAGGGCTCCATCAACTACGATCACGCGCTGCGCAACGCCGTGCTGCCGGTCGTCACCATCATCGGCATCGAGGCCGCCTTCCTGATCGGCGGGCTGATCGTTACCGAGACCGTGTTCAACATCCCGGGTGTGGCGCGTTTCCTGGTCGAGGCCATCCGCTGGCGCGACTATCCGATCGTGCAGAACCTGGTGATGTTCATCGCCATCATCGTGGTGCTGGTGAACTTCCTGGTCGACCTGATGTACGTGGCGCTCGATCCACGCATCAAATACGAGGATTGAGGCGCACGTGGCGGTCATCGATCACCAGGCAGAGCTGTCGAGGGCCGGAGCCAACGTGCACGGCTGGTTCGGCGGCCTGCTGTTCTTCGCGCGCCGCTATCCGCTCGGTGCCATCGGCGCGATCATCATGATCCTTTTCCTCGCCACCGCCATCTTCGCCGGCAGCATCGCCAGGTTCGACCCATTCACGACCAATGCCCGCATCTCGCTCGCTCCGCCCGGCGGCGAGCACATCCTGGGCGCCGACTTCATGGGCCGCGATGTGTTCGCCCGTATCGTCTACGGCGCCCGCATCTCGCTCGCCGTCAGCGTCGGCGCCACCGCGCTCGGCTGCCTGATCGGCGTCGCGATCGGCCTGATGTCGGGCTTCTTCGGCGGCTGGTTCGACCTGCTCGTGCAGCGCGTGCTGGACATCATGCAGTCGCTGCCGCTGCTGGTGATGGCCCTGGTGATGGCGGCCTCGCTGGGGCCGTCGCTCCCCAACACCATCATCGCCATTGCCATTCCGCTGGTGCCCACGGTCGCGCGCATTATCCGTTCCAACACCTTGTCGCTGCGCGAGATGCCGTTCGTGGAGGCCGCCCGCGCTGTCGGCATGAGCGAGACGCGCATCGCCTTCATCCACGTGCTTCCCAACACGCTGGCGCCGCTGATCGTGCTGGCGACCGCGCAACTGGGTTCCGCCATCCTCGTCGAGTCGGCGCTGGCGTTCCTCGGGCTCGGCGTGCCGGAGCCCCACCCCTCCTGGGGCCGCATGCTCTCGGAGTCGGCCGCCGAGTACGTGCGCACGGCGCCCTGGCTCGTCATCTTCCCCGGCATCGCCATCAGCGCCGTGGTGTTCGGCACCAATCTGTTCGGCGACGCCCTGCGCGACCTCCTCGACCCGCGGCAGCGCATCTGATGGCGGCACCCCAGGCGATCCTCGCAACCGGCGCCGAGCGCAGACCCGTGGCCGGCGCGCCCGCGCCCGAGCCCGTGCTCGAGGTGGAGAACCTGCAGACGGTTTTCTACACGCGCGGCGGCCTCGTGAAGGCGGTCGACGGCGTGTCCTTCACGCTGGGGCGGAGCGAGACGCTCGCCATCGTCGGAGAGTCGGGGTGCGGCAAGAGCGTCACCGCGCTGTCCCTGATGCGGCTGGTCTCCGATCCCGGCCGCGTCGTCGGCGGCTCGGTCAAGCTCGACGGCCGCGATCTCGTCGGCCTCGACGAAGCGGAATTGCGCCAGATCCGCGGCAACGACATCTCCATGATCTTCCAGGAGCCGATGACGTCCCTCAACCCGGTCATGACCATCGGCCGGCAGATCGGCGAGGCGCTGATCCTGCACCAGCACATGTCGCGCAAGGCGGCCGTGGCGCGGGCCACCGAGATGTTGCACCTCGTCGGCATCCCCGAGCCCCAGCAGCGCGTCAAGGAGTACCCCCACCAGCTGTCCGGCGGCATGCGCCAGCGCGCCATGATCGCCATGGCGCTCGCCTGCAATCCCAAGGTGCTGATCGCCGACGAGCCGACCTCGGCGCTCGACGTCACCATACAGGCGCAGATCCTCGAGCTGATCGCCAAGCTGCAGCGCGAGCTCGGCACCGCCGTGATCCTCATCACGCACGATCTGGGCGTGGTGGCGGAGACGGCCGAGCGGGTGATCGTGATGTATGCCGGCCGCAAGGTCGAGGAGGCGACGGTTGGCGAGCTGTTCGCGCGCCCGCTCCATCCCTACACGCGCGGCCTCATGAACTCCATCCCGCGCCTCGCCCTCATGCGGCGCGAGGCCGGCCCCGTCGTCAACCGCCTCGCCGAGATCCCGGGCATCGTGCCGGCGCTGAGCAACCTGCCGCCGGGCTGCACCTTCGCGCCCCGCTGCACCTTCGCCGACGAGGCCTGCCGGGCCCAATACCCGGCCTACGCGGAGAAGCGTGAGCGCCACTGGGCCGCGTGCTGGCATTCCGACAAGCTCCCGGGGGCCGCCCATGACTGAGGCTGCCCCGCCGCCTGTGCTGGAGGTCGAGGGCCTCTCCAAGCATTTCCCCGTGCGCAAGGGCCTACTGCGCCGCACCGTCGGCCATGTCTACGCCGTCGACCAGGTGAGCTTCACGATTGGAGCGGGCGAGACGCTGGGACTGGTCGGGGAATCGGGCTGCGGCAAGACCACGGTGGGGCGCACCATCATGCGGCTGATCGAGCCGACCGCCGGCGCCATCCGCCTCGACGGCCACGACGTGACCCGCCTCGGCAAGTCGGAGATGCGCCCCTTCCGCCGGCAGATCCAGATCATCTTCCAGGACCCGTTCTCCTCGCTAAACCCCAGAAAGCGCGCGGGCGATATCGTCGGCGAGCCGCTCAAGGTGCACGGCGTGCTGGCGGCGAAGGCGCGGCGGGAGCGGGTGGCCGAGCTGTTCGAGCGCGTCGGCTTGCGCAAGGCGCAGATGGACAATTTCCCGCACCAGTTCTCGGGCGGCCAGCGCCAGCGCATCGGTGTCGCCCGCGCCCTGGCCCTCAACCCGCGGCTGATCATCGGCGACGAGCCGGTGTCGGCGCTCGACGTCTCGATCCAGGCCCAGGTCATCAACCTGCTGATGGACCTGCAGCGCGAGCTGAAGCTCTCCTACCTCTTCATCTCGCACAACCTGGCGGTGGTGGAGCACATCGCTCACCGCGTCGCCGTCATGTATCTGGGGCGCATCGTCGAATACACCGACAAGACCACGCTGTTCACCAGGCCGCTGCACCCCTACACCGAGGCGCTGCTCGCCGCCGTGCCCGTCCCCGACCCCGCTATCAAGCGCGCCAAGCGCGTGGTGCAGGGCGACGTGCCGAGTCCCCTGAAGCCGCCGCCGGGTTGCCACTTCCACACCCGCTGCCCCTACGCCGAGGCGCGCTGCCGCCAGGAGATCCCGGCCCTGCGCGAGGTCGAGCCCGGCCACCACGTGGCGTGTCACCTGCGCTGAGTGTATTGCCCGGGGGCCGACGCTCAGCGGAACAGGACGTCAGCCGGCTCTGCCGGATAGTCAACTCTGACGCATCGCGTCGACCGAATAGCGGCCGGCGCCGAACGCGAATAGCGCCAGCAGTCCGCCTGCGATGGCGAGGTCCTTCTCGAAGTGCAGGAGGTGGCTGCGGTCGGCGAGATTGCCGTGGAAGAGCACGGCAGCCAGCACGCAGAACGCGGCGAGCGCGAGTGCGGCCAAGCGCGTCTGCCAGCCGATCGCCAGCAGCAGTCCGCCGCCCAGCTCCAGCGCGATCACCGCCGGCAGCAGCGCCCCCGGCACGGAGTACCTCTCCATGTAGGCGGCCGCCGGCGCGTAGCCTCTGATCTTGCTCCAGCCCTCGAGGACGAACAGGGCGGCCAGCAGCAGCCGCCCCAGCAATGTCGCGCTCGCACGCGCGGTTTCGCTCGACATGCAACCTGATCTCAGTTGGTCTTGGACACGCCGCCGGGCGCTCCGGCGATCGCCTTCTCGAGGTCCTCGAGCTCCTCGCAGCCCTGCGGGCACAGCTTGCGCAGCAGAACCACATGCTCGCGTGCCTTCGCCAGCTCGCCTCGCTCCACGTAGAGCTCGCCCAGGTACTCGAGCGCGCCCTTGTGCTCGGGATCGAAATCGAGCGCCTTGCGATAGAAGGTGTAGGCCGTCGCGAGGTCGCCGCTCTTGCGCAGGCTGAAGCCCAGCAGATTGTAGACGTCGGCGTGCTGCACGCCCTTGTTGATCATGCCGTTGAGGTCGGCGATTGCCGACTTCCACTCTTTGGCCTTCACCTTGGCGCGCACCGCCGCGAGGTCGGGCGCCTCGCGCGTGCTGGTGGTGTCCACCGCCCGCGACGGCGTTGCCAGCATGGCGACGCCGCCGAAAAGAAGGGCCGCGAGCAATGCGCGGCCGAGTTTGGGTCTGCTCATGACGGTTCCTCGACCCCCTACGCTCTGCCTGGGGTGAACACGTAGCCGCTACCGTCCTTGGCGAACGAGCCGGCGCCCGGGAACGGGAAGTGCGCACCGCACACCATCATCTTCTCGGCGATCACGCGATCGATGAGCTTGCGCCGCGACTCCACGGCCAGCGGCCCGTCCTGGTCGTAGGCGCCCTGCCACTCTGGATGCGGCCCGAGCAGCGCCGGCACGTAGGCCGTGTCGTTGGATATCATGAGCTGCTGGTTGCCGGAGCTGACATGGAATGCCGCGTGCCCCGGAGTATGCCCCGGCGCGCTGACGAGGCGGACGCCCGGCGCCACCTCCTTCTCCCCCTCGACCAGCTTGAAGGTCTTCCAGCCCGGGAACACGGCATTGATGCGCGTGCCCAGCGGCTTTCTGCCATCGGGCAGCTTCTCGACGCGACCGGGCTCCGTCCACCACTTGTACTCGGTGGCGTTGACGACCAATTCGGCGTTGGGGAACACGGGCGCGTTGCTGCCCTTCTCCATCAGCCCGAAGATGTGGTCGGGATGGAAGTGCGAGATCAGGATGGTGGCGATCTTGGCGGGGTCGATGCCGGCCGCCTTCATGTTGGCGGCGAGCTTGCCGGCCGTCGGTTGCCACTGGCCGCCGGACCCCGCGTCGACCATGATCAGCCTGCCGCCGACGTTCAGCACCACCACCGTCAGCGGGACCGATACGAAATCGGTCGGCAGCCCGGCCTTGCCGAGTGCCGCCTTCGTATCGTCGACGCTGGCGTTCTTGATGAAGGCCGCATCGTGAGGTTTCTCCCAGATGCCGTCGTATATGGCCGTGACCTCGATCGAGCCCACCTTGTATTTGTGAAAGCCATTGGCCGGGTCGGGCGTCTTCTGGGCATGTGCCGGTGCGACGAAGGTCAGGGGCCTGTCGAGCCCCAGGGCCGCGGCGAATGCAGCTGATGCAATGACTTGGCGACGCGAGAGATTGAGCATTGAGCGCTCCCGTTGTGTTGACGCGAGATGGCAGGGCCCTACATCGCGTCCTATTCCGGAAGGCGCCGGCTTATTCCCGGACTAGGGTGCGCAGCGCCGCACTTTGGCGCGGATCAACCAAACGTGATCGCCAGGAATAAGAGGGAGTGAAAGGAGATATATCCTGCGTGGGGCAGTGCTGCCCCTCGCTGCGACGAGGCGTCCGCCGTTGACCTTGCTTTCCCGCTTCGAGCGCTTGGCGCTGCCGTGCATGGAGGCAGCCTACAACCTGGCGTTCTGGCTCGTGCGGTCCCGGCCCGACGCCGAGGACATCGTGCAGGAGGCTTATCTGCGCGCCTTGCGCTCTTTTGGCACCTTTCGAGGCGAGGACATGCGGCCCTGGCTGCTGGCCATTGTGCGCAACGCGGCATACCGGTGGCTCAATCACCGGCGGCGCACCGGCAACGTGGTCTCGCTCGAGGAAGCCTATGCGGGCAACGTCGGCGAGGAGTCGGGCGGGGGCGAGATCGCCGCGGACGAGCCGAGTGCCGAGGCGCGGCTGATCGGCGCCGCCGAGCGTGACTATGTCGTGCGGGCCCTGGCGGAGCTGCCGCCGGCATTCCGCGAGGTGCTGGTGTTGCGCGAGCTCGAGGGCTTTTCCTATCGCGACATCGCTGAGGTGACCGGGGCGCCGATCGGCACGGTGATGTCGCGGCTGTCGCGAGGGCGCGGCGAGCTTCGCAAGGCGCTGACCAGACTGATCGAGAAGGATGAGCCCAATGCATTGTGAGCGGGCGCGGGAGCTGCTGAGCCCGTATCTCGACGGCGAGCTGTCGCCCGACGAGCAGCGCAGCATGGCGGCCCACATCGAGGAGTGCGACAGGTGTGCCCGGCTCGCAACCGAGTTCCGCCGCATCGGCCGCACCATTGCCGAGGCGGCGCGCGAGCCGGCCCCCCACACCCTGGCTCCGCGCGTTCGCGCGGCGCTGGTCCAGGCGACTGCTGCCGAGGGGGAGGGAGCGCTCCTCTTGCCTGCCAGGCCAGGCGCGGTCGGCTGGGTACGGGCCCGCCCGCAGATGCACCAAGCCGCAGTGCTGGCTGCGGCCTGTGTGCTCACCGCCTTGGCCACGTGGTGGGTGGTGAGCGCGTCCGATCAGCAAAGAAGGCTCGAGCAGGAGGTGGTGTCGGCTCATATCCGCTCGCTTCTGCAGGAGAGGCAGATCGAGGTCGCCTCCTCCGATATGCACACGGTCAAGCCGTGGTTTGCGGGCCGCGTCGACTTCTCGCCCGAGGTCAAGGATCTCACGAGCGAGGGCTTCGTGCTGCTAGGCGGTCGCGTCGACTACATCGACGGCCGCCGGGTCGGCGTGCTCGTCTACAAGCGGCGGCAGCACACGATCAACGTGTTCGTGTGGCCGAGCGCGCGGAGCGAGAGCACGCCGCCGCGCTCGATGGCGCAGAAGGGCTACAACCTGATGACATGGAGCCACAACGGCCTGACCCGCTGGGCGATCACCGACCTCAACGCCGGGGAGCTGCGTCAGCTGCAAGAGCTGATGTAGCGCGTCGCGAATCGCCCGGCTCAGGCGGCTTTCGGTGCGTCACCGACGATCGAGATGACGATCCTCTCGTTGTCCTTGTGATCCTCGACCTCGAGAATTGTCCCACGCGCCTGCGGGTCGTTCGCCATCTGGACAATCTGCTCGATGTCGATGTGCTCGCGCAGCTCCTTGCCCGCGACCTTGGGCAGGAGCCTGGACGCCCCCGTCACGAGCCATGACGGGATGGTGATGGTGGCAGCACGCGCTTCGCCTTCGAAAACCTCGATTCGCAGCTTGGGCACATCTCTTCTCCGCTTCGGGACATTGGCAGGAGGCTGCGCCAATATCGCGCGCTCGGACTGAGAGCTGTTTCTCAGGTCACATGGGCGACGACCGGCGCTCAGCGGCGGCCGAACATGCGGGCGAGGAGGCTCGGCGATTTCTCCGCGGCCTGCGCCTGCACTCCCGGAGCTCGAGGCTGCGGCGCAGGTGTTGCTGCGGATGGCGATCCCGCAGGTGACTCGACCGGCCAGCGCGCAGGCACCTTGCCGAGTGCGGCAAGGATGCGCTCGGGCGTGAAAGGCTGGGCGAACACCTTGGCGCCGAAAGGCTTCAGCGCGTCGTTGATGGCGTTCATGACGGCAGCCGGTGCGCCGGCGGTGCCGGCCTCGCCCGCGCCCTTGGCCCCCAGCAGCGACTCCCGCGTCGGCGTCTCGACGTGGCCGACCTCGATGTCCGGCATCTCCGCCGCCATCGGCACCAGGTAGTCGGCCATGGAGCCGACCAGCAGCTGGCCCTCGGGCGAGTAGACGCAATGCTCGTAGAGCGCCCCGCCGATCCCCTGCACGATGCCGCCGCGCACCTGCTCGTCGACCAGCAATGGGTTGATGATCCGGCCGCAGTCCTCCACGCACCAGTGCTTGAGCAGGTTGACCATGCCGGTGTCGATGTCGACCTCGAGCCAGCAGGCCTGCACGCCATTGGTGAAGGCGAAGGGATACTCCTTGGTGATGAAGTGGCGCGTCTGCATCAGCTCGCGCGGCAGGTCGGGCGGCAGCGTGTCGCCGCGGAAATAGACGATGCGGGCAAGCTCGGCGAGCGGCATGCGCGCCTGGCCCGTCTTCCGTTCGACGATCTGACCGTCGATGAGGTCGAGCGCGTCGGGCTGCGCCTGCAGCATGGCGCCGGCCACCTTCAGCGCCGCCTCTTTGACCGCGAGGCCCGACTGCAGCGCCGCCTCGCCGCCGATGCCGGCGCCGCGGCAGGCCCAGGTGCCGCCGCCATAGGGCGTGGTGAGCGTGTCGCCGGTGATGACGCGGACCTCGCCGATCGGCACGCCCACGGCCTCGGCGACGATCTGGCGGATGATGGCTTCCGTGCCCTGGCCCTGCTCCGTCACGCCGGTGGCCGCCATCACCGAGCCGTCGGGGTCGATGCGCACGGTGCAGCCGTCCTGGGCGGAGATGCGCGCCCCGCCGATGCCGTACATGAAGGGGCTCGGGTTGGTGAGCTCGATGAAGCTTGCTAGTCCGATGCCGCGGTGCACACCCTTGGCGCGCAGCCTCTCCTGCTCGGCCCGCAGCCCCGCGTAGTCGATCATGCCGAGCAGCGTATCGAGCGACTTCTCGTGGGAGAGGCCCTCGAACTTCATGCCGGCGGGCGAGGTGCGCGGGTAGGTGCCGTCCTGCATCAGGTTGCGGCGGCGGAGCTCGACGGGGTCGAGCCCCAGCGCCTCGGCGGCGAGATCGACCAGGCCCTCGGTGACGGCCGTGGCGATTGGGTGGCCCACCGCGCGATACTGGCAGGTCGGCGTCTTGTTCTGGAAGACGACCGTGGTCTTGGCGCGGAAGTTGGCGAAGTCGTAAGGGCCGCCGACCAGGTTCACGACCTGGTTGCCCTCCACGGCGCTGGTGCGCGGATAGACCGAGTAGGGGCCGATGCCCGTCAGGTCGTCGATGTCGATCGCGGTGATACGGCCCTCCGCGTCGACGGCCATGCGCGCGGTGATGCGGTGGTCGCGGGCGTGGATGTCGGTGGCGAAGCTCTCGAGCCGGTCGGCGATGAACTTCACCGGCCGCGCCATGATTTTCGCGATGACGGCGGTGGCGACCTCGTCGGGGTAGACGTGCACCTTGATGCCGTAGCTGCCGCCGATGTCGGAGCAGATTACGCGCACGTCGCCCTCGGGCATCCGCAAATGCTTGGCGAACACGCCCTGCATCATGTGCGGCGCCTGGGTGGCGTGATAGACGGTGAGCTTGGCGCTACCGCGGTTGTAGTCGGCGAGGATCGAGCGCGGCTCGAGCGTCACGCCCGTGTGGCGGGCGCTGTGGAAGGTGGCCTCCACGACCTTGTGCGCGGCGGCGAACGCCTCGTCTACCTTGCCGCTCTCGTTGACGCGCTGGAAGCAGAGGTTGTCGCCGAGATCCGGGTGGATCGCGGGCGTGCCCGGGCTGAGTGCGGTCTCCATGTCGACTGCGGCCGGCAGCGGCTCGTACTCGATCCTGACGCGGGCGACCGCATCCTCCGCGACGGCGCGGGTCTCGGCCACCACGGCGGCCACCGCCTCGCCGGCCCACGTCGCGCGCTCGAGCGGCAGGGGCAGCTGCGGCGCCGATTTCATGCCTTTCAGGTGGGCGAGCACGGCTACCCACGGCTCGCAGTGCTTGGCGAGGTCGGCGCCCGTGAACAGGCGCACGACGCCGGGCATTGCGATCGCCTCGGCGCCGTCGATCCTTAAGATCTTGGCGTGCGGATGCGGGCTCCTCACGAACGCGACATGCACCATGCGCGGCATCACGATGTCGTCGACGAACTGGCCGCGACCCTCGACCAGCTTCCTCGCGTTCGGCCGCGGTATCGACTTGCCGATGTAGGAGTTGGGCCGGTCGACGGACCTCGGATCGATGATCTCGTTCACGGGCCGGCCCTTCCGTTGCGCTTGGCTGCCACGGTCTCGACCGCATCGACGATGGCGTGATAGCCGGTGCAGCGGCAGTAGTTGCCGGAGATGTGCTCGCGGATCTCCTCGCGCGTGGGCCGCGGGTTGGCCTTCAGGAGATCGGCCGCCGTCATGAGCATGCCGGAGGTACAGTAGCCGCACTGGCAGGCGTTGCGGGCGATGAACGCCTCCTGCAGATCGACGATCTCGCCCGAGTCGGAAACGCCTTCGATGGTCTCGACTTGCGAGCCGTCGAGGGAAGCCGCAAGCACCAGGCAGCCGCGCACGATCCGGCCGTCGACGCGCACGGTGCAGGCCCCGCACACGCCGTGCTCGCAACCCGTGTGCGAGCCCATCAGGCCGAGGTCCAGGCGCAGGAAGTCGATGAGATGCCGGCGCGCCTCGATGCGGCGGCTGACACGCTCGCCGTTGACGGTGAGGGAGACGGCGATGTCGGGGATCGCGCTCATGCGGCCTTGGCCTCCTCGCTGCCGGCGATCGTGCGCAGCGCCCGGACCAGCAGCACGCGCGCGAGATGGCGTTTCATCTCCGCGCTGCCATGCAGGTCTGCAGGCGGGTCGAGGTCGGCGTCGAGTGCGGTCTGCGCAACGGCAATCGTCTCCGGCGTTGCGGGCTTGCCTTCGATGGCGGCCATCGCACCCTTGGCCAGCACTGGCGTCTCACCCACGCCGAAGAAGACGAGGCGCAACTCGCCAAGGGCGCCATTGTCGAGCTGGGCGTGCGCCGCCACGCCCGCCATCGCGTAGTCGCCGGAGCGGCGAGCCAGCTCGAGGATGGTACTGCGCTCGCTCGGCCGCGCCACGGGGAGCTCGATTGCCGCGATCAGTTCGTTTTGCGCAAGCGCGGTGGCATAGAGGCCGGTGAAGAACTGCGCCGCGGGTATGCGCCGTTCGCCGGCAGCGCTGCGGGCCATGATGGTGGCATCGAGCGCCACGCAGCAGGCCGGCAGCTCGGCCGCCGGGTCGGCGAAGGCGAGCGATCCGCCGATGGTGCCGCGGTTGCGGATGGCGGGATGGGCGATCAGCGGCACGGTCTCGGCGATCAGGGGCACGTGGCGCCGGAGCAGATCGCTGGCGCCGAGGTCGGCATGCGTCGTGAGCGCGCCGACACGTATGGCGTTGCCGACCTGGGAAATGCCGGCCAGGTCGGCAACGCGCGTGATGTCGATGAGGATGCCCGGATCGGACAGCCGGAAGGCAAGCGAGGCGAGCAGCGTCTGTCCGCCCGCGAGCAGTCTGGCCTCAGGCCCCGCCTCGCCCCACAACCGGAACACCTCGTCGAGCGAGGCCGCCCGGACATAGGCGAACGGCGGCGCCTTCATGGGTTGCTTCCTTGGAATGAGGTGTCAGACACTCCGGGTCTGACACCGTTGCACCACACCTGCCGATGTGCTGCTGATCCGTGGCGGGCGTCGAGTCGGGGCGTCAGACCCGGAGGGTCTGACGCTTGCCCTTACTTCCCGCGGAACAGGTTGCCGAGGAAGCCGCCCTTCTTGGACTCGGTGGCGGCAGCGACCATCTCCGGGGGAGGCGTGCCGTACGGCGTGGTGGCCTTGCCGTTGCCCGCGGTGATGGCGCCAGGATCGCCGCCGACGCGGCCGGCGCGCTTGTCGGCCTCCGATTCGCGGGCGAGGCTGAAATCGAAGTGGATGCTCGGCATGCCCTTGATCGGGCAGCCCGGGTCGTTGTCCTTCACCTCGGCGACGAGGTCGCCCGAGGCGCCGAAGACGACGTCGTCGTCCAGATGCGCATCGCCGGCGATGTAGAGCGCCGTGACGAGCTCGCGGTACTCGGGCGCGCTGATCAGGAAGTGGATGTGGGCGGGCCGCATGCCGTGCCGCTTTTGGCTCATGACCATTTGACCCACGGGCCCGTCGAGCGGGATGAAATAACCCAGCGGCCGGACGGTGCGGATCACGTAGTTGCCGTTCTCGTCGGTGCGGAAGATGCCGCGGCAATCGATCTCCTCGATGCCCTTCTGGATGTCGTAGCGCCCATCGGCGGCCGTCTGCCACACGGTGACCATGGCGTTCGCCAGCGGCGCGCCCTTGGCGTTGGTGACGCGGCCGTAGAGCACGACCTCGGTGCCCTCCGTCTTCTTGGCGATCTGGGCGCCTTTCTCGAAGACCGGCGTGTTCTCGCGGAAGAATGGACCGAGCAGGCTTGCGCCGGTCGCCTCTTCCACCTTGGTCTTGTCATGCATGATGTTGACGAGCGCGGAAAGGCCGACCGTATCCGACAGCAGGATGAACTCCTGCCTGGCCGGCGTACACATCTGGCCGACCTTGGTCATGAACTCGATGCCCTTGATCCACTCGGCGGGGGTCAGCTTCACATCGCGGGCGAAGGCATGCAGGTGGCGCACCGCCGCCTCCATGATCTCCTTCATGCGCGGGTCCGGCGTCGTGGACATCTGCTCGAGGACAGCGTCGGTGATGTTGTCCGGGGTGTATTCGCGCATGGGGCTCCTCCCTTGGCGGCAGCTTGGGATGCTTGTGCGGCTGCGAGCGCAGGCTGGGCCGGCTCGGCCGCGATTTGTTGACAGCAGCGTCCGCCAACGTCCAGGCCCTGTCAAGCAAAGTGCGGGGTGCGGAGTGGGGCCGATTCCACGCCCTTGGCCGTTCCTGGGCCGCTACTTGCGCTCGGGCAGCTCGCCGGGGCGCAGCTTGCGCGCGAGAGCGTCGAGCACGCCGTTCACCACTTTCGGCTCGTCGCCCTCGAAGAAGGCATGGGCCACCTCGACGTACTCGCTGATGACGACACGGACCGGCACGTCGGCGCGCTCGATCAGCTCGAATGCCGCCGCCCGCAGAATCGCGCGCACGATTGAATCGATGCGGGTGAGCCGCCAGCCCGTGGCCAGCTGCTCGTCGATCATCGGGTCTATCTCGCGCTGGCGCTTGACGACGCCCTTCAGAAGGGCGGCGAAGTGATCGGGGTCCGCCTCTCCCGCGGTGCCGCCCTCGACGTCGCTTCCCAGCCGATGCGCCTTGAACTCCTCGATCACGGCGGAGAGGTCGGTCTCGGCCAGGTCCATCTGGTAGAGGGCCTGTACGGCCGCAAGCCGCGCCTGGCTGCGCGCCAGGGCTGCAGCCTTGCCACCGCCTTTGCCCGCCGCGCTCATTCCAGCTCCTCGTCGGCAAACACGCGCTCGAGCGCGATCACGGCCAGGCAGGCGCGCGCGGCGTCTCCCCCCTTGCCCTCGCGACCGCCCTTGGCGCGCGCCATCGCCTGCGCCTCGGTGTCGACGGTGAGGATGGCGTTGCCGATCGGGATGGCGTTGCGCACGGCGACGTCCATCAGCCAGTGGTTGGCGTTGTTGCAGACGATGTCGTAGTGCGAGGTCTCGCCGCGGATGACGCAGCCGAGCACGATGCAGCCGTCGAAGCGGGCCGTGATCTCGTCCGTGCCGATCAGGCCGGCCTTGACCGCCTGGGCCAGCGCCTGCGGGATCTCGAGCGCACCGGGCACGGTGATGCGCTCGAAGCTTGCGCCGCGCGCCTCGAGCTCGGCCGTGGCGCCGACGAAGAGCTCCTTGGAGACTGCCTCGTAGTAGGGCGCCTCGATGATGAGGACGTGGGCCCCCTGCGCGCCTCCGCTCTCGATCTCGCGCGCCTCAGCCGATCGCTGTGCCTTGCCGGCCATGGGTCAGCCGATCCGGCGCTGGCCGACGATGCGCAGCCCGAAGGCCTCGACGCCGACATAGCGCGAGGGGGGCGCGTTCGACAGCAGGATCATGTCGCTGACCCCGAGCGAGCGCAGGATCTGGGAGCCCACGCCGATCTCGACCCGGCGGCGCTCGGCCGTCACCTTGCGCCGCGGCGGGCTCTTGCTCTCGGCGTTCTGGGCGATCCAGCCCGACAGCGACTTGGGTCTGAGGTCGCGGATCAGCACGAGCACGCCGCGGCCTTCGTCGGCGATGGCCTGCATGGCCTTGGCGACCAGCGAGTTGCGTGTGGTGCCGGCGCCGATACCAAGCATGTCGGTCGGAAAGTTGACTGCATGCACGCGCACCAGCACGGGGCCGGGCGCGGTGATGTCGCCCTTGACGAGGGCCAGGTGCTCGACCGGCTCGGCCGCCGTCTCGTAGACGTAGAGGTCGAACTTGCCGCCGTGCACGCTGTCGACCTCGGTCTTGGCCACCTGCTTGACGATCTGGTCGTGGCGCAGGCGGTAGCCGATCAGGTCCTCGATGGTGCCGATCTTGAGGCCATGGCGCTGGGCGAAGGCGACCAGGTCCGGCATGCGCGCCATGGTGCCGTCGTCGTTCATGATCTCGCAGATGACGCCTGCGGGGTAGAGGCCGGCGAGGCGGGCGAGGTCGACGCTGGCCTCCGTATGCCCGGCCCGCACCAGCACGCCGCCCTCGCGTGCGATCAGCGGAAAAACGTGACCGGGGGAGACGATATCGTTGAAGTCCTTGGTGGTGTCGATGGCGGTGGCGATGGTGCGCGCGCGGTCGTGGGCGGAGATGCCGGTGGCGATGCCCTCGCGCGCCTCGATCGACACTGTAAAGGCCGTGCGGTTCCTGGCCTCGTTCTGGCGCGCCATGTACTCGAGCCGCAGCTGGTTGGCGCGCTGGGCGGTCAGCGACAGGCAGATGAGGCCGCGACCGTGCTTGGCCATGAAGTTGATGGCATCGGGCGTCGCCATCTGCGCGGGGATGACGAGGTCGCCCTCGTTCTCGCGGTCCTCGGCGTCCACGAGGATGATCATGCGCCCGTTGCGCAGGTCCTCGATGATCTCGTCGATCGGCGACAGGAATCCCTTGCCTTCCGCATACGAGACCGTCTTCAAGCCGTCTTTCACGATTTGAGCTCCATGGCTCGCAGCACGTAGCGGGCGAGCACGTCGATTTCCAGGTTCGCCGTGTCGCCGGGCTTTTTCGCGCCCCAGGTCGTGTGGGTCAAGGTGTGCGGGATCAGGTTGATGCCGAACCGGGTTTGATCCACGTCATTGACGGTGAGCGATATCCCGTCCAGCGCCACCGAGCCCTTGGACGCGATGTAGCGGGCAAGGGCCGGGGGCACCTCCACCGTGAACCGGCGCGACTCCCCGTCGGGGCGGATGTCGGCGATGCGGGCGACGCCGTCGACATGCCCTGAGACGATATGGCCGCCGAGCTCGTCGCCGGCCTTGAGCGAGCGCTCCAGGTTGATGCGTTGACCGGGCCGCCAGTCGCCGAGCGTGGTCTTGCTCAGCGTCTCGTTGGAGACGTCGACGGTGAAAAGTGAGCCGCTCCCCGCCGGCGTGACCGTGGTCGCCGTCAGGCACGCCCCATCGCAGGCGATGGACGCGCCGATGGCGATGCCCTGGGCCGCGTAGCTGCTGCGGATCGTGAGGCGTCCGCCAGCTCGCTCGGCCAGCTCGCCGATGTCGGTGATGATGCCGGTGAACATGGCGCCAAGGTACCACGCCGGGCCCCTTCGCGCACATTGTCATCGCTGATAGGCGCCAGCACGCGCGGTGATGGCGCCGCTCGAGCCTGCGAGTCCGTAGAGACTACAGCCGGCGCTGGCCCCGGGGACCGGGGAGCGAGTCCGGCTCGAGCGGAGGGTCCTTGCGATCGCGAGCGCTGTCGGGGCGCTCAACGGGCTCGCGGCGGCTGTCGCCCGACCCGTGGCGTACCGGTGGCACGTACATGCGCTGCGCGCTGCACAGCCTCGCCTGGTTCTCGTTGCGGCCGCAGGCGCGGAAGTCGCCGCCCTTGTCGAAGCAGATGCGCACCTCCTTGAGGCGGCTGCCGGCACCGCCGCACTGCACGACGATCATGTCGGGCTTGAGCCCGGGGTTGGCGGCCATGAACTCGCTCATCAGCTCGTCGGGGCTGACGGTCATGCGCGTGTCGGTGAGGCCTACGAAGCGGGCCGGGATCTTGACCTTGTCGTGCAGCCGGCGCGCGAGATCGAAATAGCCGTCGACGCCGAGGCCCGAGCAGGTGCCGTGCTTGCGGTACTCGTGGAACACCAGCCGCTTGCTCGGCATGATGTCGAGCATGCGGTTGGCAACGGGGCCCGGGACGTAGCCGCGGTCGGAGCTGCGGCAGTCCTGCGGCCAGCCGCGCTCGGACTGCGGCCACAGGCCGTGCAGGACGAACGCATAGGGCCGCTCCCGGCGCGCGGTGCATTGTGGATCGCCGCGCTGTTCGCCGCCGTCGGCGCAGTAGGTCGGGCTCCAGGACAGTGCCAGGAGGTAGTAGTCGAAGACGCCGGCCTCGTGGCTGTGCTCCCGGCGGCCGCCGTGCTCATAGTCGCGGTTGTAGCCCTCGGGCCGTTCCCGATAGGGCGGCCGCTGGGCAAGCGCGTCGCCGGCAATGGCAACGATCAATGCTCCGAAGACGGAGACAAATCCCAGAGCCACACCCACGGCGGCGAAATGCACGCGCCGCGCGCGGCTTTGCAACGCAGGACTCATTGCCATTGCGGCCTCCCCGTCGACCGTGACGTGGTCGGTGAGATTAGAACAAACAAAGAACATAATGTTGCGGCGGAGTCAAGCTCGTTGCACCGCCAACGACGCGCTCACGTCGCCAGCTTGTCGAGGATGCGGGCCCAACTGCGGGCGCCCTTTCGGAACGAGGTGAGGTTGTACTTCTCGTTTGGCGAATGGATGCGGTCGTCGTCGAGGCCGAAGCCGACCAGCAGGCTGTCCATGCCGAGCGCGTCCTTGAAGGAGGTGACGATCGGGATCGATCCTCCCATGCCAACGAGCGCCGCCGGGCGGCCCCATTCCTCCTCGAGCGCCTCGGCCGCGCGTTGGATGTGCCGCGCCTTGGTGTCGAAGGCGATCGCCTCCGAGCCGCGCGCGTAGAGAAGCTCTGCCTTGCAGTCGTCGGGCAGACGCTCCTTCACGAACTGCTCGATGCCCTTCAGCACCTTTTTGGGGTCCTGGCCCGGCACCAGCCGGCAGGTGATCTTCACCGACGCCTGCGAGGGGATCACGGTCTTGGAGCCGGCGCCCTGGTAGCCGCCGGTGATGCCGTTGAACTCCACCGTCGGGCGCGCCCAGATCTGCTCGAGCACGCTGTAGCGGCGCTCGCCCGCACCTTTGCTCAAGCCCACGGCGCCCAGGAACTCGCCGGCATCGAAGCCGAGCCCAGCCCATTGCTGGAGCTGCTTGGCCGAGGGCTTCCTGATGCCGTCGTAGAAGCCGGGGATGCGCACCTTGCCGTTGTCGTCGTGCATCTCGGCCATGATCCTGGCCAGCGCCCGGATCGGGTTCATGGCGGCGCCGCCGTAGCTGCCCGAGTGCAGATCGCGGCTGGGGCCGGTGATGACGAGCTCGGTGCCGGCGAGGCCGCGCAGCTGCGTCGAGATCGCCGGCGTGTCCTTGTCCCACTGGCCGGTGTCGCACACGAGCGCCAGGTCGGCCTTCACCTCCTTGCCGTGCTGGGCCAGGAACCCCGGCAGCGACGGCGAGCCGCACTCCTCCTCGCCCTCGAGTAGTACGGTGATGGCTATCGGTGCGGCGCCAGCCACGCTCCGCCAGGCCCGCACCGCCTCGAAGAACGTCATCAGCTGGCCCTTGTTGTCCTCGGCTCCGCGCGCCACGATGATCTTGCCGTTGGTCTTGTCGGAGGCGATGCGCGGCTCGAACGGCGGCGACTTCCACAGCTCGAGCGGGTCCACCGGCTGGACATCGTAGTGGCCGTAGAACAGCACGTGCGGGCCCTTGCCGTTGAGCGCCGACTTGGCGTGTCCCACCACCATGGGATGGCCGGTGGTCTTCACCACGCGGGCATCGAAGCCGACGTCCTGCAGCTGGCGCGCGCACCACTCCGCGGCTTGCTGGCACTGCGGCTTATAGGCGGGATCGGTGGAGATGGAAGGTATCCGGATCAGCTCGAACAGCCGCTCCAGGGCCTCGTTATGGGTGGCATCGAGTTTCTTCAGGACTTTCGGAAGCTCAGCGCTCATTTGCCTGCCTACGGTGGGGGCTTGCGGGAAGGGCGGCGCAAGATAGGGGCGGGCTTGGCGCCCGTGTCAATCGCGACGCGACGAAGGCCGGAACACCAGGACTTGTTGGGGGGTTGAATCGGGTCTGCACTTTTCCATCCCCGCCAGGACTGATATGGGCAGGAACACATGCAACGCACGGACTTGATGGATTTCCCGCCAGGTGGAGCGCCCATGACGAAGCCAGCAGGCACAGCGGCCGGCACCTCCAGCAAGCGCGTCTACCTTTTCGGCGCCGGCAAGACCGACGGCAAGGCCGACATGAAGAACCTGCTGGGCGGCAAAGGCGCCAACCTCGCGGAGATGGCGAGCCTGGGCTTGCCGGTACCTCCGGGCTTCACCATCACGACGGAGGTCTGCACCGACTACTACGCCAACGGCAGCACGTTTCCGGACGGCCTCGAGCGGGAGGTGGAGGCGGCGCTCGCCCACATCGGCAGCGCGGTCGGCGCCCGCTTCGGCGACGTGACCTCGCCGCTGCTCGTCTCGGTGCGCTCCGGCGCGCGCGCCTCCATGCCCGGCATGATGGACACCATCCTCAACCTCGGACTGAACGACGAGACGGTGAATGGGCTCGCGGTCAAGTCCGGCAGCGAGCGTTTCGCCTACGACAGCTATCGCCGCTTCATCCAGATGTACGCCAACGTCGTGCTCGGCGTGGATCATGGCGTGTTCGAGGACATCCTCGACAACCACAAGAACCTCAACGGCTTCACGCTCGACACCGACCTCGGCGGCGACGACTGGCTCGAGGTGATCGACGCCTACAAGGAGGCGGTGGAGCGCGAGAC
>JBGGME010000441.1:0-20597 GCA_041288195.1 Hyphomicrobiaceae bacterium | reverse complement strand
CGGTCCCAGAGATACGTATCGCGATCACCCGCCTTCAGCGCGTCAATCGCTTCCTTCGTGATCTTCCCTGTAGCCACGTGCGGCTCCCCTAGCCTTGGTGATTGCTGCGTGCTTACTGGCCGCAATATAGTAAGCACGCCGGGAGCCAGCGGAGGAAGCCGTGGGAAACTCAGAGATGTGCAAAACCCGCTACGACAAGCGTTTTGGCCATCTTCGGGAAACTCGGAGCAAAGCCAGGATAGCTGGAACCACAAACTTCTAAGCAGAGGGTCGCTGGTTCGAATCCAGCCGGGATCGCCAATCCCAAAGTGTCCGGTCCGGATTACGGGTAGAGTTGTAGAGGGCCCGGCGCAAGTTTCGTGCTCGCCCGCGTCCGTCTTCGGGCAGGAGGACACCCATGAAGCTCGGCATCACGTTGCCGCTGGTGGACATCCAGGGGGACCCTGCGACCGTGCGGGATTTCGCGCAGGCCGCGGAGGGCTTGGGCTACGACCATCTGGGCGCGCCTGATCATGTGCTCGGCGTCAATGTCGCGAGCCGGCCCGACTGGGGTGCGCGCAACACTTCCAAGGACCTTTTTCACGACCCGTTCGTGCTGTTCGGGTTCCTCAGCGCCTGCACCAAGAGCATCGAGTTCTCTACGCAGGTGATGATCCTGCCGCAACGGCAGACGGCGCTGGTCGCCAAGCAGGCGGCCTCCCTCGACGTGCTTTCCGGCGGGCGCTTCCGCTTCGGCATCGGGGTCGGCTGGAACCCGGTCGAGTACGTCGGCCTCAACGAGAGCTTCAAGGACCGCGGCAAGCGCCAGGAAGAGCAGGTCGAGGTCATGAAGGCGCTGTGGGCCGAGCCGCACGTGACCTTCAAGGGCAAGTGGCACACCATCGCGGATGCCGGCATCAATCCCCTCCCCGTCCGGCGGCGCATCCCCTTGTGGTTCGGTGGCCATGAGGACGTGACGCTCCGGCGCATCGCCAGATCGGGCGACGGCTGGATCATGCTGGCGCACCCGGCGGGGCCGGTGGCCAACGCCGAGTTCGCGAAGCTGCGCGGCTACGTCAAGGAGGCAGGCCGGGACCCGGGCTCGGTCGGGCTCGAGGTGTGGGTATCGACCGGCGAGGGCGGGCCCGAGGATTGGCGCCGCCAGTTCCTGGCCTGGAAGGATGCCGGCGTGACCCATGTCACGGTCAACAGCACCTACAATCGCGGACCTCACAAGCGCATCGCGGGCCGCACGGTGGCGGATCATATGGCCGCCATGCAGCAGTATCGCGCGGCGGTGGCCGACCTGCTCTGAGCTGTCGGCCCGCACGCGATGCCCGCCGCCGCGTCCCGCCTATCGGCCGAGCTTGGGATAGCGCCAGTAGGTGCCCGCGTCGGTCTTAACGCGCTCCAGCATCGGCACGCGCTTGTCGGGCGGCCGCTCGCCGGTCTGGATCAGGCGCTGGATGTCGCTCAGCAGCGCATTCGTCTCCGCGTAGCCCGAGTGGTTGAGCGCGAAGATCAGGGTCGAGACCGCCGTGATGTCGATGGTGTCGACGCCGTCGATCACCACCGGTCCCGTGGCGGGGACGTCGCCCGCACGAGGCACGCCGCCCCAGAAGCGGCGCGAGATATCGAGCGCACGGTCGTTGCTGGCGGCCAGCACCGTGACGCCGCGGCTCACCCCGATCACCTCCTTGGCGATGTTCTCGAAAGCGTCGCGGTCGACGTCGGGCGCGGCCAGGATCACCTGCGAGACCTTGACGTTGGAGGGTGCCGCATACTTGAGGTCGCGCAGCACCGGCAGGAGGAGCTGGTTGCCCATGCTGTGGGCGATGACGCTCACCGAGGTGGCTCCGGTCTCCCGCGCAACGGTCTCGAGGAACTGGCGCAGATAAGGCTCCGCCGCCCCCGCGCTCTCACGGTCGTAGGAGTAGTCCTGGCTGCTCAGCGCGCCCTTCGAGGGCCAGCTGTAGAGGAACGGCGCACCGTCGAACTTGATGTCGTAGGCGATCTGCGCGGTCCGGAAGAGCGCATGCTCGAAGCTGGTATTGAAGCCGTGGATGAAGACCAGCGCGTGGTCCTTGTAGCCCTTGGACGCGCTGAGCCGCTCGCGCACGAGACGCTGGAACTCCTCGCGGGTCAGCGCCCGCACCTCCTTGAGCGTGAAGTGCTTCTTGGGGTCCTCGGTCTCGCTGTAGAGCACGATCTGCGTGAAGGGCAACCGGTAGACCCAGGGCCGCTCTATGTTGGGCACCTCGTGCGACTTGGGAACCGTGACGAGCGCGCGGCCCAGCTCGAGCCGCCTGGCCCGGTCGCTGCCGTAGTTTATCTTGGTGGCCTGCTCGACGCGGTTGCGGTCGGTGCCGTAGAAGACCGGCACCACGTCCCATGGCTCCGAGATGCTCCGGGTGCCGCCACCGTTGCGTGCGGCCGGCGGGGGCGCCGCGCCGGGTGCGGGGGGTGCAGCGCTGGGAGACCGCGCAGCTTCAGGGGCGGTTGCCGCGGGCGGCGCCGACCGTGCGACGGGGGGCGGCGGCGATGAGCCAACGGGGGCAGGCGGAGACGCTGCCGGCGGCGGCGGCGGCGAAGCGACGGGAGGCGGCGAGGCGGAAGCTGCGGGCGGCGGTGGCGCCTCGGTCTTGAAGGCCTTGGGAGCCTCCTTCTCATCCGTCGGCCGAGCCGCACCCTTCTTCGGGCGCCGCGTCTCGGGCTCGGGTGCAGCCGCGACACCATCCTTCTTTCCGGCGCCGATGCTGCGCTCGCCGCGCACGGCAACCGCGCCGCTCGCGCTCTGCAGGCCCTCCACCACCAGCGTGGCCCGCTCGGGCTCGCCGGCAACGCCGCGGAAAGACAGCAGCAGGCTGTCAAGAAACGCATCGTCGCCGCGACTGTCGATGATGCGCGGGCCCTGCGCGGCGCGCAGCACCAGGGCGCGACGCTCGGTGCGCACGCCACCGCCATGATAGCGCAGCTCGAGCTGGGTCAGCCCCAATGCGCCCGACTGCACGCGAATGCGCACGGCCTTGAACGCGCCCTTGGCTCGCGACAGGTCGATGCTGGCGCGCCCGCTCCTGGCGTCGAGGTCCCGGCTGGCGAGCCTCACCCAGCGGTCTGCGCCCTGGGCCCGGGCATCGGGCACCAGCGGTCGCACCAACGCGGTGAGGGCAAGGATCGCCAGGGCGACGATGAGCACCACACCGAGCTGCGCGGCATGCCCGCTGGCAGCGGGCGGAGTCCTGGGCATCTGCCCCCGTGACCTGGACATGACTCTGGTCCTGCTCCCTGCCGCAGAAAACCTTGAAGCTGTCTCTCTTGCCCCTGCATCATGTCGGCGCCGTGGCGCAGCCAGCGGCACCTCGCCGGGCTGCAACTGGAGCAGCGCGCCACGCCCTGTCAAGGCCCGTTCGACGCCCGCCCGGCGATTGCCTGCGATCGCCGCGGCCTCGTCACAAAATCTCCTTGCTTAGCGCCTTGTCTTGGCACCTGGGCGGTCGTGCGGGCGGCCGGCATTGGGGGCTCCTGCACGATGCGCAATACCATCACCGTCATGAACGCCAAGGGCGGCGTCGGCAAGTCGACTCTCGTCCTGGCGCTGGCGGAGACGCTGGCCAACGACCACGGCAAGAAAGTCCTCGTGATCGACTCCGACGCGCAGGCGAGCGTCAGCCACATGCTGATGCGCCAGCAGGATCTGGAGTCCGCCCAGGCCCGCGGCCGCACCTTCGTCGATTTCCTGATCGAGGCTGTGCTGAAGCAAACTCCCACGGGCTGGCGCAGCTTCGTCGTCAGCGGGGTCTCCGACATCGATGATGCACGCTCGATCGACCTGCTGCCGAGCGACACGCATCTGACGCTGTTCGAGCGCGAGGTCTCCAAGTCCGACCGCGAGGTGTGGCTGCGACGGGCGATCGGCGCGCTGCTCACGGAGGCGCGCACCCTCTACGACCTGGTTCTGATCGATAGTGCGCCGGGGCTGTCGGTGTTGACCGAGAGCTGGCTGCGGGAGGCCGATTTCTACCTCTCGCCAACGCGTCCCGACTACATATCGACCCGCGGCCTGAAATTCCTCGCCGAGTTCCGCCAGCGCGACCCTCATATGGGCTTTGCCGAGTGCCTCGGCGTCGTCATCAACATGAAGGACGGGCACGCGCGCGAGGATGCGGAATACGAGGCGTGGCTACGCAAGGAGGACGAGCACCGCTGCTTCGGCCAAGCCATCCATCGGGTGGCCGCGCTGCAATCAGCAACGCGCTTTGCCGCTCCGGCTCGGTCCTATTGGGCAAAGTACCCCGGGCAGACCGGGGAGAGCCTGCGCCTGCTCACGACCGAGTTGTTGGGTCGGCTCGCCCTGGCGGAGGCGGGCTTTCGCTGACAACCTCGTCGCGGGTCGTGCAACGCGTTTCCCGCTCTTCGAGCTTCTCTAGCAGCGCCTTGATCTCCTCCGGCGGCGCATAGAGCGGTCCCTCGACCACCGCGCTGCGCAGCCTTGCTGCAATGATGGAGAGATGGGGATGCTCGCGCATCCATTGGCCATGCTGGCGCTTGTACACTGCTATATCTTCGCTTCCTGGCGTGGGTGCATGTCCTCGCATTTGGGGCGTGGTTTGTGGTGAATGCACGGGCAGCGGATGGAGTTCCCGACGACCCGACATTTATCGAATAGGATAAATGCTGCGCTCCTTTGTTAAGGATTCTCAAGGTCTTGTGCTTCTCTTGGCGATGAGTCAAACCGACTCCGTCGGATCCCGCCGGGAACCCGCGATCTTGCCTGCGAGTTTGTCCGCCACGACGCAACAATAGGCGCGCGCACTCTACCGCCGCTGCCTCGCGAGAACGTGGTGTAACATGAGCACGCATAGCATTCGGCGATCGTCGAGCGAGCCTCGACACGACCACGCGCCCGACACCGACGACGTGTGGGCGTGGATCGTCATCGGCCTGTTTGCAGGTGCGGTCACGCTGGCGGTTTGGGTACCGCTCATCGCAAGCCTCCGCCTGAGCTGAGGCTCGAGCTCTCGCCTTCGCGCGGTTGGGGTCCCTCAGTACCCCTGTTTGAGAAGCGGGAAAGCCGCCTCCCAACCGTCCTCGCGCACGGGGGCTGCCGGAGCGAGATAGCTCTTGTCCAGCTCTGCGTAGGATGTGACGCCGAGCAGGCCGAGACAGCGGCGCACCTCATCCTCCAGCAGCTCGAGCGCGCGCACCACTGCGGCCTCGCCGCCCGCTGCCAGCGCCAGGCCCTGCAGGCGGCCGATGCCGACGGCGTTGGCGCCCAGCGCCATCGCCTTGACGATGTCGGTACCTCGCATGAAGCCGCCGTCGACGATGATCTCGGCGCGCCCACCCGCCGCGTCGACCACCTCTGGGAGGACATCGATCGAGCCCTTGCCGTGGTCGAGCTGGCGCCCGCCGTGGTTCGACACGTAGATGCCCTCGATGCCGTGCTCGACCGCCATGCGCGTATCCTCGGCCGTAGCGATGCCTTTGAGGATGAAGGGGATCTTGAACTTCTTCTTGAGGCGGGCAACGTCGCTCCAGGAGAACCGGGCCTGGTGATCATCGCCGGGCGCCGACCGCCGCGAGGTCGTGACGTAGCGCTTGGCGAGGTCGCGCTCGCGCCGGCCGTAGTAGTCGAGATCGACGGTCAGGCAGAGTGCGATGTAGCGGTTGGCGACGGCCCGCTCGATGTAGTTCTCCACCCACGCCGCATCGCCGCGCACGTAGAGCTGGAAGATCTTGGGATGCTCGTTGGAGGCGGCCACGGCCTCGAGGCCCGGCGCGCTCTGCGAGCTCAGCATGTGGATGGCGCCGAAGGCGGCCGCCGCCCGCGATGGCGCCACCCCGCCCGCCGCCACCATGTCCTGCAGCGAGCCGATCGGCGCCAGGATCACCGGCAGCCGCAGCTTCTGGCCCATCACCTTGCCTGTCGCATCGATCTTCTCGACGTTGCGCAGCACGCGCGGACGGAAGGCCAGCGAGTCGATCGCCAGGCGGTTCCTGATGTAGGTCGTCTCGGTCTCGGCGCCGCCCATCAGGTAGTCCCAGGTCCCGCGCGAGATATTGCGGCGGGCGGGCGCCACGAACTCGTGCAGAACCGCGTACTGCAGATCCTCTTGCATGCGAACGACCCCATTCTCCCAACTAGCCCTGCGGCAACCGCCTCCGGGCTGCACTCCTCAGAACTGATAGCGCCGCAGCCCGCCGTCGACGGGTATGACGGTGCCGGTGATGTAGCCTGCCAGCGGCGAGGCGAGGTAGCACACAAGCCCCGCCACATCCTCCGGCTCGCCGTAGCGGCCGACGGGGATCTCGTTGTCGGCCTGCCACTTGCGGTATTCCGGCGTGTAGTTGCGGCGGATCTGCTCGGAGTGGATGCGTCCCGGCGGAATCGAGTTGACGGTGATGCCGTGCTTGCCGACCTCGCGCGAGAGCCCTTTCGCCCAGGCGTGCATGGCGGCCTTGGCGCAGAAGGCGCCATTGATGCCCTCGGGCTCGGACTTGCCGGTGATGTTGATGATGCGGCCCCACTTGCGCGCGATCATCTGGTCGAGCAGCGCATGCGTGAGCTGGCGCTGGCGCGTGAAGTTGAGCGTGATCGCCTCGTTCCACAGCTCCTCGGTGGCGTCCATCTTGAAGGGACGGCTGCCGCCGGCGTTGTTGATGAGGATGTCGACGGAGCCGAGGCCATCGAGCGCCGCCTTGGCGATGCGGGCCGGTGTGCCCTCCTTCATGAAGTCCTCAACGATCAAGACGGGCTTGGTGCCGCCTGCCGCGACGATCTCGCCGGCGACCTCCTCCAGCAGATTGGCACGCCGGGCGACGACCGCGAGCCGCACCCCCTCCTTCGCCAGGCCCAGGGCGATGCCGCGGCCAATGCCGATGCTGGCTCCCGTCACCAACGCGGTCTTGGCCTTGAGATCGAGTTCCATAGCCCTGCTCCTTCCCTACGCCCTGCGTCCTGGCCGTGCGCCCGGCAGATCGCTGATTTGAGCCGCATTCCTCGCGGCTCGCCACGCCGGCGTCAAGCCGTGACCCGCATCAGGGCTGCCAGCACAACGGCGCATACGCTGAAGGCGAGCAGACCGCGGCGGCCGTCGACGAAGCTGTCGGGGAACGCCTGCAGCAGCAGCGGGGCGAACAGCAGCATGGCTCCGCCGCCGAGCAGCGAGAAATACCAGGGCAGGATCCACCAGGATTGGATGAGCATGCTGGCCGCGGCGAGCGCCGTCGCCACGAGCGTCGCCCACAGCACCAGGGCTCCCGCCCCGGCTCTGAATTTGTTGCTGCGCGCGTCTGCGGGGAAGTGGCCGCTCGCGGTGAGCCCATAAAGCGCGGCGGCCAGCACACCGGCCATGAACAGGCCGAGCCAAATCCAATGCGGGTGCACCATTGCCGAGCCCCTGGAGCGCCTCCCGCCCGCGGCTCAGGCGGTCGCCACCGTTGCGCCCCTCGCCGCCAGCTGGTCCGACAATACCCTGAGCCAGGCGCGCACGCTCTCCACGCCCCCGAAATCCGCCTCCTCGGCGCTGAAATGCTCGCCCGCCACGCGCAACCCCACGCCGCCGAGCCGTTCGGCCGCTTCGAGAGCCGATTCATCGCCGACGTCATCGCCGATCATGATGGGGCGGCGGCCCATGAACGGCATGCTGCCGATAATGGAGTTGAGCGCCGTGCCCTTGGAATAGCCGCGCGGCACCGCCTCGAGAACCTTGCGCCCCTTGCGCAGCACGAGGTCGTAGGAGGAGGCGGCGAGGATGGCCGCGACGTCGGACTCCAGTGCCCGCTGTGCGAGCGGAGCGTTTCGGTAGTGAACGGCGACGCCGCAGCCCTTGGGCTCGACGAGGACACCGGGCGCCATCCCGCCGATCCTGGACACCGCCTCGACAATGCTGGAGGGGATATCGGGGGCCAGTGTGGCGATCGGGGCGCCGGGCTCCGCGCGCAGCTCGGTGCCGTGCACGCCCGAGGCCACGAAGCGCAACGGCGAGAACAGTCGGTCGACGTCGGCAATGCGCCGGCCCGTGAGCACGGCCATGGCACCGCCGAGCCCCCGCCGCACGGCGTCGAGCAGGGGGACAAGCCCCGAGGGCACGTAAACCGAGTTGGGCGTCGGGGCGACGCCGAGCAGCGTCCCGTCGATGTCGATGAACAACGCGCAACTCCCAGCCCTGGCCAGGACCGCCTGCGCCCGCTGCCCCACTCTCGGCCTTCCCTCGTCCATCGCCGGTCCCACCCGCTGTCTCAACCCGGTTGCGATGTCCTGCATCCCACGTGTCATGGCGAAAGATCTGGCGCTCCTTTTGGCGGCTACCCGGGTTGCGACCATATGCGCACCTTCAGCTCCGCGCTTTTCGCGGCAAGGCGCTTGTCGATCTCGGCGAGGCCCAAGAGGCCCGTCTGCGTATCGATATGACTGACGACGGATGCCGCGTTGACGGCGGCTGCCTGCAGCCCCTCTTGCGCGGGCCGGCCGAGCGCCACGCACGCGGTGAATGTTGCGTTGAAGGCATCGCCGGCGCCCGCGGTCCCAGCGACCCTGGTCTCTTGCACGGGGCAATGCAGGATCGCCTCATGGGTGCCGAGGAACGCCCCGTGCCGCCCATCCGTGACTACGACGTAGCGGGGCCCGAGTCGCCGCATCGCCAGGAAGAAGCCGGCAAGGCTCATATCGTGGCCGCCGCCGGAAAACCCCCGCACGGCAAGCCGCGGCAGCTGCTCGCCGGCCTCGGCGGGCAACTTGGCTCCGAGCTCGCCGAAACGTCCAACGAGCCCCGGCACGAGCGCGTCGGCCTCGCCGCGATTGATGGCGAGAATGTCGATATGCGCCAGCGTGTCGTGGAATGCCTGGGTGCGCGAGGTCAGCTGCCGCACGCCCGGGTTGGCGGCCACCAGCGCGCCTTGCGCCTTGGCACCGGCGACAACGGCCGGAAAGGCGTCCGCCGAGGCGTTGCTGAGCGAGGAGACGTAGACCAGATCTGTGGCAAACGCCTCCTTGCGCAGGTCCGCCTCCTCCAACAGCGTGTTGGCGCCGCGGAAGGTGAAGATGGCGGCGTTGCGGTCGTGCGAGGAGACGAGAACGGAGGCGCCCGTCGGCGCCCGCCCATCGCGCATGGCCCATCGCGTCGACACGCCCTCCGCGAGCAGGCGGGCAAGCACGGTCTCGGCGCGCGCATCCTTGCCGAGCTTGACCAGCGCCGCAACGTCGAGCCCGAGCCGAGCCATGGCGATCGCCGCGTTTACGGCGCCGCCGCCGACGTGGGTGGAAATTTCCAGCGCCTCGGTTTTGCGCCCCTCCTCCAACAGCAGGAAGGAGTTGTCGGCGTTCATCATGCTCATGCGCTCGATCTTGTCGCTGGCAATGATGGCGATGGTGTCGATCATCGCGCCGCCGAGAGTGAGCGCCTTCATGGTTGTCCCGGGCCCTGGTGCGCTGGCGCCCAGGTTTGGCCGCCAGGGGCGGCGGGGAACAGCTCATCGAGCTCGGGCTCCCACAGGCGGATGCCGCCGGTAATCCCGGCCGTGTTGCTGACGATGCGGACGTGCGCCGGCGGCTCGAAGGCAATCTTGCGCGCGTTGCCGCCACCGATATAGAGCACGTCGCAGGTGGTGAGCGTGGTGACGGTTTCGATCACCCGACGCAGCCTCCGGTTCCAGCGCCGCTCGCCCCTGGCGGCAAGCGCCGCCTGGCCGATGTATTGGTCGTAGGTCTTGCCCCGGCGTGCGCGGTGCTGGCCGAGCTCGAGCGGCAGCAGCAGGCGGCGGTTGCGGAAGAGCGAGCAGCCGACCCCGGTGCCCAGCGTCAGCACGCATTCGAGCCCTTGGCCCTGCACGACGCCGAGGCCCTGGACGGCAGCGTCGTTGAGGACGCGCGCGGGAATGCCGAAGCGAGCGGACAGGTCCGACATCAGATCGAAACCCGCCCAGTGCTCGGTGCCGAGGTTGGGAGCGGTGACCACCTTTCCGCCGGCCACCACTCCGGGAAAGCCCACGGACAAGCGCTGCGCAGCCGGCAGCTGTGACGCCAGGTCGGCAATCTTGGCGATGATGGCCTGCGGCGTCGCCGCCTTGGGCGTGGGCGTGCGGAGTTGCGGGGCCACCAGCTTACCCGCGCCATCGAGGACCGATGCCTTGATGCTGGACCCGCCGATGTCGACGGCGAGCGTGAAGGGCGCGGCCGCGGCGGCAGCGGGTTGCGGCTCGGGAATGGGGACTACGGCAATGGACATCACATGCGATCCCTGGTCGGGTGACAGGTCGCGGCCGCGCCTCGGGCAGGCCCGGGCGCAGATGCCGCGCGCTTTGGACTGTTGTTTCGCGCCGTCGCGCCGTTGGCAAGACTCAAGTTCCCCCCATGCTTACGCCGAGCCGACACCTCCTACCTCGCTGGGCGTCGGCTGCATACCTTTGCGCGTCGACTTGTCGGCAGGCCCTGTGGGTTCGAGCGTCTCGCCAAGCTTCTCGAGCGCCGCGCGCAGCGGCCCCACCGGATAGGGGCGGTCGATATCCTCCCCGGCGCGCACGCGCTCGAGACGCGCCAGGAACGACTGACACCAGCTCGTCACGTCGTATTTGCGCACCGCGGCCATCAGCGCCTCGTAACGCGTGCGGCGTTCCTCCAGGCTCATCTCCAGCGCGATCCTGATCCCGTCCGCGCACTGCTCTATGTTGTAGGGGTTGACGATCAACGCCTCCCCCATCTCCTCCGCCGCGCCGGCGAACTGGGACAGGATCAGCACGCCCGGATCCTCGGGGTCCTGCGCCGCCACGTACTCCTTGGCGACGAGGTTCATGCCGTCGCGCAGGGGCGTGACCATGCCGATGCGCGAGGAGCGGTAGATGCCGGCAAGCCGGCGCCGCGGGGTGGAGCGATGGATGTAGTGGATGGGCACCCAGTCGAGCTCGCCGAACCGGCCGTTGACGGAGCCGGCCAGCGTCTCGAGCTGCTGGCGGATGCCGGAGTAGGCCTCCACGCTCTCCCGGGTCGGCGGGGCGATCTGCGTCAGTACGACCTGGCGCTGGTACTGCGCATATTTCTCGAGGAAGCGCCCGAACGCCTTGAGCTTCTGCGGCAGGCCTTTGGTGTAGTCCAGCCGGTCGACGCCGATGATGCGGCTCACCGCCGTGCGCGCCTGCACGAGACCCGCATCGCGCTTGGGGTTGGCAAAGTCCGCGAGGTCGATGCCGACCGGGAAGCTCGCGATCGACACCAGCCGGCCGAACAGCCTGATGCGCCCATCCGGCACGATGCGGCCGCTGACCCCCTTGGCCATGTAGTCGATGAGGTTGGCGACGTCAGCCCTGGTTTGGAGCCCGATCAGGTCGTAGGCGGCGAGCGCGCGAGCGAGCTCCTGGTGCTCCGGGATGGCCATGAAGGTCTGCCAGGAGGGAAACGGAATGTGCAGGTAGAAGCCGATCGGGTTGGCGACACCCCGGCTCCTGAGCTCGGCGGCGAGCGGGATCAGGTGATAGTCGTGCACCCAGATGATGTCGTCGGCGCGCAGCATCGGCGCCAGCGAGGCCGCAAGCCGCCGGTTGAAGTCGACATAGGTCTCGAAGAAGCCCGCCTCGAACTCGGCAACGTCGAGCCGGTTGTGAAACACGGGCCAGAGCACCGAGTTGGCGTAGCCGAGGTAGTAGCCGCGGTGGTCGGCTTCCGACATGGTGACGGTAGCGAGGCGCCCTTCGCGCTCGACCAGGTCGGGCTGGCCGTTCGCCCTGATCTCCCCGTTCCAGCCAAACCACAGCGCGCTGCGCGAACGCACAACGTCGGCCAGAGCGACGGCGACGCCGCCCGCCTGGGGAGCCTTGCGGAGGTCCATCACACGATTGGAGACCAGGACGACACGGCTCATGGGATGCCCCTGCACTTCAGCATGACCTGAGCGCAACGGTTGAACGCTGTAAAAGTTCCAAAATCGATCCGGTCAGGCTTGTGGCCGGCAATATGTCTCGCGAACAAAAGCAAGGCACAGCAGGCCCGCAAACGAGGAGACGAGCAGCGAGGTCAGCGCCAGACGATACGCCCCGGTGTCGTACACGCGCGCCCCTTGGGCGATCTCCCCCGACCAGGCGAGGTCGAGCAGGAAGCCGACGAGCGGCTGAAACAAGGCGCCCGCCCCCGTCACCATCATGTTGACGAAGCCGATCGCCGTCCCGCTCAGCTGTGGGGGATGGTTCTCCCGCGCCAGCGCAAAGCACACGATCTGCGCCGAGCCCAGGAAGCCAACCAGGAAGCACAGCCCGGCGAGCGCTGCGACGGACAGGCCCGGCATGTAGATCAGCGGCGCCATGGCGATGCACTGGAGGGCGAGGCCGGCCAACAGCGGCGTCTTGCGGCGGCCGATGCGATCCGACAGCCAGCCGAACAGAGGCGCGCCGACGCCCCAGCCTACGAACAGCGCTGACGTCACGCTCGCGGCCATGGTGCGCGGCAGCCCATGCGCCGTGACGAGGAAAGGCACACCCCACAGGCCCGCAAAGCCGAGCAGCGGCGCGGAGGTGCCAAGGCCCGCGAGCGCGATCAGGCAGCACTGCCGGCTGCGGGCGACGATCCCGAGGCCGGAGAGCACGTCCTTCATACCGCCGCTGCCGCGCCAACGGTCGCGAATGGTGGCGATGGCGGCGACCGCGAGCCCCACTCCGCCCAGGGCCAGCAGCAGATTGGCGGTGCGCCAGTCCGTTGCCTCCACGGCGAGCCGCAGGGGCGCCTGGCCGAACACGCCGCCGGCCATGCCCATGGCCATGGCCCCACCCGAGAGGATGGCGAAGCGGTTGGCCGGGAACCACTGTCCTGCCACCGCCATGGCCCCCACCAGGCTGAAGGCGGCGGACGCCCCGATCAGGAAGCGGCCTGCGATAACGGCCGCGAGCGTAGTGCCGAGCGCAAAGAGCGCGCATCCTCCCGCGCAGGCGAGCGCAGCAATGGCGATCAGCCGCCGCGGGCCGAAACGGTCGAGCAGCAGGCCGACCGGGATCTGCATGCCCGCATATCCATAGAAATACGCGGCCGATAGGTTGCCGAGCACGGCAGCGCCGACCGCGAAGTCGCGCATCAGCTCCTCGACCATCACGCTCGGAGCCACGCGCATGACCCATGCGTAGAAGAAGAACAGCGCCGCCGTGAACCAGCCGAGCAGCGGCAGCAGGCGCGGTGCATCCTCGGTCGCGGTTGAAGGCGCGCGCATGTGACGGGATCCAGGGTGGCGATCGACCGACACCATGCATGGGAGTTGCGCGGGTGCAAGCCGGTCTGCCTGCCAATTGGGCAAAGCAGACCTGCGCTGCTGCCATCCGTTCGCAATTCAGCGAAGTTACAGCACGCGCGGAGGCAGGATGATGCAGCGGGTGCCGGGCCGCCACACCCGCGGATTGCCGGTCTTCAGCTTGAGGCCGCACCAGTGCGCGCGGCCGTCGGTGGCCGGCGCGTGCACGACGAACATGCGCGATACGGTGATCCAGACGCCATCGATCAGGAGGCGCACGACCTCCTTGCCCTCCTCCACCGTCTCGACGAATTGCTCGGCGGGCTGGCAGTCCTCCTTGCTGCAGCAGGGGATGCCCGCCGTGTCCTTGAAGGTGCGATAGTCCATGCCGCGATCGTTGACGTGGGCGCGCACATCCCCGCCGGTCGCCGCCCCTGCGAGGAGAGATGCAAGCGCGATGGCGAGGCGGCGCCTCACGACCCTTCGCCTATCGGGCCAAGGGGCTCGCCGGCTCCGCTACCACTTGTGGATGCGCGGACTGCAACTGCGCAGAAGCCACGCTCGTCGCCTCGGCCTGGCCAGCGCGTTCGGCCGGCTGCTGCTGGGCCGCTATCCGGGCGGCCTTGACCGCCTCCCGCGCCGCGGCAAGCGCCATCTCCTCGTGGGCGTCGTCGCAGGCCCACACACCCGAGGTCGACACCGCCAGCATCACCGCTGCAACTGCCAGTCTGCACCTGATCGCCATCATCGGTCTCCCGAGCATCCGGACGGCCAAGTGTGGCCCATCGCCAGCGCATGTCGGCATCACGACGCCGTGATCGCACACCTCGAGGCGATCAGGTCTGGGCCCAGGCCTGTTGCCAGCTGCGCGAGAGGATGCGGCCGGTGTTGACGATCCCCGCCATCGAATAGGTCTGCGGCAGGTTACCCCACAGCTCGCCGGTCGCCGGGTGGATGTCCTCCGACAGCAGACCGAAGCTGTTGCGGCGCGTGAGGAGATCGCGGAAGAGCTCCCTGGCCTCGTCGATGCGGCCGAGCGACTCGAGCGCGTCGATGTACCAGAACTGGCAGACCAGGAACGCCGTCTCCGGCAGGCCGAAATCGTCCTCTGCCGTGTAGCGCATGATGAAGCCGTTGCGGGCGAGCTCCTTGCCGATCACCTTGCAGGTGCGCACGAACCGTTCGTCCGTGGCCGGAAGCAGGCCGAGCTCGGGCAGCAGCAGCACGCTGGCGTCGAGATCGTCATGATCGAGCGCACCGGCGAGCGCACCCTGGCGTTCGTTCCAGGACCGCTTCAGGATCTGATCGCGCAGCGCCTGTGCCTCGCCGCTCCAGTGCCGGGCCCGGTCGGCGAGCCCCAGCCGCGCCGCGATGCGCGCGAGCCGGTCGCATGCGACCCAGCACATGGTGGCGGAATGGGTGTGGATGCGCTGGCGACCGCGGTACTCCCAGGGCCCCGCGTCGGGCTCGAGCGCAAAGCGCTTGGCTTGCGCCCCCAGCGGCTCGAGGCGCCGGAACAGGCCGACATCGCCCATGCGCGGCAGCCGCTCGTCGATGAACATCTGCGACGCGCCGAGGATCACGCTGCCGTAGGCGTCGTGCTGCAGCTGCTCGGCCGCCTGGTTGCCCACCCGGACGGGGCCAAATCCTCCGTAGCCCGCAAGGTCGGGGGCGATACGCTCCTCCAGCGGCTCGCTGGGGACGATGCTGTAGACGGGGCGGAGCGGCCGCTCGGCATCGACGCCGATGTTGGTGATGTAGTGGATGTATTCTTCCATGGTCTGCGTCACGCCCAGGCGATTGAGCGCCTTGATCACGAAGAATGCGTCCCGGAGCCAGCAGTAGCGATAGTCCCATGTGCGCGTGGTGCCTGGGCCCTCGGGTATCGAGGTGGTGTGGGCCGCAATGATGGCGCCCGTCTCCTCGAAGTTGCACAGCTTGAGCGTGATGGCCGCGCGGATCACCTCGGTCTGGAACTCCAGGGGGATCGCCAGCGAGCGCACCCAGTCAAGCCAGTAGTCGCGCGTGCGCTCGAGGAACTCGCGCGAGGCGGTATCGACGGCGGCCTCGAACGGCTCATCGGGCCCAAGGATCAGGGTCACCGGCTTGATCAGGGCGAATGGGGTCTCATGCGCGATGTAGGAGAGCGCGGCATCGGTGGTGAGCCGCAGCGTATCGGAGCCTCCCCCATAGCGGATGTGGTTGGAACCGACCGCGCGCGAGGAGCAGGGACCGCCGTAGTTGAAGGTCGGCCGCACCCTGATGGCGACGCGCGGCAGGCCGGCGACCGGCTCGATACGGCGGAAGATCTGCGGGGGATTGAAGACGCGCTCGAAGCGTTTGAACCGCGGCGTGAAATCGGTGATGCAGAGGGCATTGCCCTGGGCATCGCGCATGGTGGTCGTGACGATGGCCGTGTTGCGCACGTAGGCGGCTTCGCACGACACCATTCCCTCCATCACGACATCGCAGAAGCCCTTTTCGACATCGCCGGCGACGAGCCTGGAGAATACGGGGTCGGCGTCGAACCTCGGAAAGCACCACCACACGATGCGGGACGACCGGTTCAGCATGGCCGCGATCCGGCAATTCCCGATCACCGCGAGGTCGAGTCCGCCCTCCGTAGGCGTTGCCGGGTCGCCGACGCGCCGCCTGGTGTGCATGAGTGCCCCGCTTGTGGCCGCTGCCCTGAGATGGTTGCCCACCCTTGCAATGCAACGTGGGGTATCGCGGTTCCAGCGGCAATAGCGCTATACCCGGCCCTGGCTCCCCGACAACCTACCCCCGCAGGCTGCGCGCGAGGGCCAGACCGATGCCATAGGCAGCAACCACGGCGAGGGCCAATTGCGCCACCCAGCCCGCCGGGAACCCTGACCAGAGCGTAACGACCGCGGCCAAACTCCACACTGCCGACAATCCCAACGTGGCAGGCCAGAGCATCGGCGTGCGCATGGGGTGCGCCCACGCCATCGGCACGAACGTGAAGACCACACAAATGAGAACGACGGCACTGGCCAGCCATGGCGGCATGTGGAAGGCGAAAACGTAGAAGGCGACGATATTCCAGATCGCCGGAAAGCCGACGAAGCAATGATCCTCGGTCTTGCTCTCGGTGTCAGAAAAATGAAACAGTGACGACAACAGGATGAGGCTCGCCAGCACCACTCCGAACCATCCCGGCAAATAGCCCGCCTGCAGCAAGGCCAGTGCGGGCACGAATACGTAGGTTACATAGTCGACGACCAGGTCGAGGCGCTCGCCCGAGAACCGCGGAAGTCGCTCGGTCACGCGCGCCATGCGCGCAAAGGTGCCGTCAATGCCGTCAATAACGAGTGCAATCCCAAGCCAAACGAAAACTTCCACCCAGGCGCCCGCCAAAACGGCCCGAGTTGCCGCAAGACCACACAAGGCACCCAGCGCGGTGAACACATGGACAAGAGCTGCCGGCCAGGTCATCCCCGTCCCCCTGCCCTACAGATTCCGACTCGGGGCAGCAAAACATAAAGGAGCGCCAAAGCGCTCCCAACAGGCTCTTCAATCCGACAGAGCAACGCTAGAAGCGATGCTTGATCGTGCCGCGAATTTGCACATCGCTAGGCTCCGGCTTGTCCGGCACACCCTTCTGCTCGGTGGCCCCGTAGAGGAGCTCGAGACCGAAATCGAGCTTCGGAAGCACTCCCACCTTCCCGAACCCGGGAATGCGCACCTCCGTGCCGGTTCCCTGGCCCAGGCTGAGCTCTGGCGTTTTCAGAGACAGCCCCTTGCCGGGATCGCCACCCTTGGGAGCCTCGACGGCCTGAACCTCCGCAGCGGGCTTGTCCGAGGACCCGCCCGGTGTACCCTCCTGGAAAGCCAGCGCCGCTTGAGCGGCTACGCCCAGCGCTGCAAGCGCCACCAGGAGTATCGGCGTCTTCATTGCAACCCCGCGAGTCCGACTGCTGCCGATGACACCCATGAACATGAACTCCATATAGCGGAAAATCAGTGTCTTTCCAGCGCAGTTAACAAACAGACATCGAATTGTTGTGACTCTGTGCCACGCAAGCCATGTTGCACTGCGAGCACACCAAAGCGTTGCCGGAACCCTGCTAACAGAAAGCCGCCCGAAGGCGGCTTTCCTTAGATCTTCATTAGCCTTGGGCGCTCGCTCAGAAGCGCACTATCATGCCGCCCAGGACCACGTGCAGGTCGTCGGTATTGAGCTTCTTGGCGGTTCCGCCCGAAGCGCCTGCGCACTGACCTGCTGCCGTGGAAGCACCCGTGCAAGTGATGTCCGCACTATAGTTCCGGTAGCCAAGGTACAATGTGCTGGCCGCGGCATCCACGTTCTGAGCCATACCCAGACCCCAGACGGACAGCTCGGTGTCTGTGACACCGTTGACCGTCGTGAAGTTCTGCGTCGCCGTACCAGTGAAAGGTGCCGCGAACGTGCTTGACCCAGCGAAGTTGCGGCCAGGGAAGTCGTTGGCCGCAGCGTTGTCAACCTTCGCGACCTCGGCGTACAGCGCCGTGTTGCCGATGCCGAACCAGTTCTTCGCGATACCGGCCTGGAGCAGCCAGAACGTGAAGTCCCGATGCGCGTTCTGAGCACCCCAGTAGGTGGCCGCGTTGGCAGCGTTGATGCTGTACTCGGCCCCCATGTAGTGGCCCTGGACAAACAGACCGGTCGGCACATGCATGACCGACAGGGCGCCGCCCCAGGCATCGATATCAGGCTGCGGGCCGACAAACAGTGGCGACGCGGGATCGAGGGTCACACCCGTGTTGGCGTCCCGGATCCTCTCGTAGCCGAAGCCGGCCGCAACACGCACGCCGTTGAACTCATTGGCGTAACGCAGCATCGAGCCCCAGTAGTCGCCGCGCTCGCCGATCGAGGAGTCGAACACGAAACCCTGCCACGTCGGGCTCGTGTAGCGCACGAGCTCGACACGGCCTTGGTTTGCGGCCGGATCGCCGAGGCCACCCGTGCCCCAGGTCACGCTGTAGAACTGACCCTGCGGACCGCGCACGAAGAAGTTGCCGTTGATGAGGCTGACGCTCGAAGAAGCGACTTGAAGGATGCCACCGAGGTCGATGGTGGCAACTACACCTGCGGATTCGAACCTGCCTACGGTGAGGCGGCCCACATCCTTATGCTCGACCCAGGCAGCCGCACGACGCGTGAAGAATAGCGTGTCGCTGCCGGAGTTGGCGTTGTTGAAGGACACCGAGTTGCCCATCGCCGCGCCAGTGCCGCGCTTGCCGTCCTCGTCCAGCTGGTTGGCGACGAAGGTGGTGCATGCCGAAGCGAGTCGAGGAATTCGAGTTGTCGAGGCCGTAGTAGGCCCTGGACATGTGAGTGTCATCCCACCACAGAACCGATCGATTGACCTGACCGGTGATGGTCAGAGACATCTTACGGTTGCCCTTGCGGGCCGTGGTGGCTTCGAGCTCGGCAATCCGCTCTTCTAGGTCTGCACAGCAGTTACCACCAAGGTCTGCCGCCCGTGCGGAGCCGGCTCCCAAGCCGAGCAATACAACCTTCAGGCTAGAGGAGCCGGCGCTGTGGTATTCTCGCGCCGGCGCTGTTGTTTCTGCGCAACTCTCCCTCAACGGCTGGCCAAGAGTTCAAGGCACTGGGTTTTTGCTACCCACTCGCTACTGTCAACGCCGGAGTGATTTTGCAGCAGCGGGTCGGAGCGATATTGCATCAGTCTTGAACGCATGAAGGCCCCTGCGAGCAGGGGCCTTCATGCGTTTGGGCGTCACTTTCGGGAGAGGTCGTCAGGCGGGATATCGGACTTGGAGCGCTGCGCCCGACGCTTGGAGTGGGCGAGCCGGTAGCTCTCGCCGTTCATCTCGAGGATGTGGACATGGTGCGTCAGGCGGTCGAGCAGCGCTCCGGTCAGACGTTCGGAACCGAACACGCTGGTCCATTCGTCGAACGGCAGATTGGTCGTCACGAGCGTGCTGCCACGCTCGTATCGCTGAGAGAACACCTCAAACAGCGGTTCGGCGCCAGTCTGCGACAGAGGCACGAAGCCGAGTTCGTCGATGATTAGAAGCTTGTAGGCGGCGAGCTGCCGCTGCAGGCGCAGGAGCCGCTTCTCGTCGCGGGCCTCGATCAGCTCGTGCACCATGGCGGCGGCATTGGCGAAGCCGACCGACAAGCCCTTTTGGCAAGCGGCAAGACCAAGCCCCAGTCCGATATGGCTCTTGCCGGTGCCGGAGTTGCCGACTGCGATTACGTTCTCGCGGCGCTCGACGTACTCCGAGCGCGCCAGCTCCATGACGAGCGCCTTGTTCAAATCCGGGAACGCGGCGAAGTCGAAGCTGTCGAGGCTCTTCACGGTTGGGAACTTGGCCGCCTTGATGCGGCGGTCGACCATGCGTCGCTCACGTTCGATGATCTCGGCCTCGACGAGCCGCAGCAGATAACGCGGATAGTCGACGCCCTCGGCTGCACACTGGCGAGCGATCTTGTCGTACTCGCGCAGGATCGTCGGCAACTTCAGCGCTTTGAGGTGATGGGCCAGCAGGACCTGCGGGGTGTCAGTCATGACACCGCTCCCACCAGAAGGTCCATATAGGCGCGCGCCGATGTCGTCGCGACCGTGACCTTTGGCAGGTAAGGATAGACCGTCATGTTGAGGCGTGGTGGCCGGCGCTCGATCCGCCTGGGGCGCTGGCACAGCTAGAGCCGGATGCGCAGCGCCGGCTGGTCGAAATTAGCAGCCCTCACTTCCCTATCTTATGCCCAACAAGCAACCGAGCTTCGCCGAGCGATGCCGCGCCATGCAGGACGCGGCGCACGACCTCAAGGCGATCGCCGAAGTGGTCGCGCTCGAGGCGATCCACATGGCGAGCGCGGCACAGCGCTTCAACGAGCGTCGTGCCGACAAACGCGGAACGGCGAGCCCGCTAGAGCCCGCCGCCTTACCAACCTCACCAGTATACCCTATGGGAATAGACATCTACGCCACCTGGCGCGAACAGACCCCGCGGCCGAGAGCGATGCGCAAACGACCGGCTTCAGCGCGGTGCACGGCCACGTCGGCTACCTGCGCGAGGGGTACCACGGCGGACCGTACGTCACGATGTACGTCGTCGCCGAGGCGTCCGACACGCCCGACGCGGCGAGGCCGCGAGCCAAGCGAGCGTCCTCCGTGACCGCCTCCCTGCGGCCGTCCTCATGCACCTCTACCGTGAGCACAAGCTCTACGGCGATGGCAAGGATCCCGCCCGCGTGCACGACCTGGCCGCTCTCAAGGCCGCCATCGCGAACGTGCCGTCCCAGTTGGCCGACGTCTCGCACACGCAATTCGTCGAGGCGCTGTAGCCCGACAGCATCGCAACGGCCGCCCAGTTGATCGACGGCGGCATGCTCCCCGAGAGCGCCCGCTCGTTCGTCGACTTCGTCGAGCTGTACGAGCGCAA
>JBGGME010000440.1:0-10222 GCA_041288195.1 Hyphomicrobiaceae bacterium | reverse complement strand
GCTGCAGGCCTACCGCTGGGTGGTGGACAGCCGCGACGAGGCCACGGGCGAGCGCCTGGACAATCTCGAGGACCCGTTCCGGCTCTACCGCTGCCACACGATCTTGAACTGCACCAAGGCCTGCCCCAAGGGCCTGAACCCCGCCAAGGCCATCGCCGAGCTCAAGAAGCTCATGCTCGAGCGCCGGGTCTGAGGCGGTGCCGGACTGAGAGGCGGCAGGGATGGGGCAGGCGCCAACCTGGAGGTGCCAGCCGTGCTCGACCACATTGGATTTCCAGTCGCTGATTTCGCTCGTTCCAAGGCCTTCTACGAGCGGGCGCTCGCCCCGTTAGGCTACGGCCTCGTCAAGGAGGTCACGGCGAGGGAAACCGGCGGCAGCAGCCACGCCGGCTTCGGCCCCACGGGTCGCCCGCATTTCTGGATCGGCATGGGCAAGCCTGCCAGGGATCAGGTGCACGTGGCATTCGTGGCCAAGGACCGGGCCGCCGTGCGCGCCTTCTACGACGCGGCCCTGAAAGCCGGAGCTACGGACAACGGACCGCCGGGCCTGCGGCCTCACTACCACGCGAATTATTACGGGGCCTTCGTTCTGGACCCCGACGGCCACAATATCGAGGCCATATGCCATCTGCCGGAATGAATTCGCAGCGCACAATCCCAAAACGCTCGAGGCCCAAAACGCTTGAGGTCGGAGACGCTGTCGCGATCTCCGACCTCGAAACTGAAGAAGAGTTGAGAGGGGGTTGAGGTCCGCTGCTCTGCCCTGGTGCCCAGCCCTGGCCGGCGCCGAACCAACCCCACCTGCTCAACGGCGCTTGGCAGCGCGCTTCTTGGCGGCCGGCTTCTTCGCGGCCTTCTTCTTCGCCTTCGCCTTCACTGCAGCCTTAGCCATTTGTGTTTTCCTTCTCTCTCTATTCTCTCTCGGTTCGAATCAGTTCGAACTAGAGAACACTGAGCAAATTCGCGTGATTTGTTGATAGTAAATAGTATTTCGATGCGCCGAAAATTGAGCTTTCAAATCGTGGTGTTGCACCGAACCCACATTTCTACTGGATTTCCAGCTCGCTGCACGCAAAGTTTCAGATTGTTTCAGTATCGCGCGAACTTTCTCGATCGCATCGGCGGCAGCGATCGCGAGCAGCTTTCGCGCGCGTCGTCAAGCAGCGTCCGCGACCGCGTCGAATGAAGGAGACGCCTCGCGCGAGCCTTGCGCCGGCTTTGTCGACGGCGCGATTTCGCGCGGAACGGATCTCCCGGCGGCGAGCATGCCGATGTCAGTGATCCGCGCCGGCGCCGGCCCCGGCCGTCGTTGTCGTCGGCGCCGCGGCTGCGTGCGCGCGGTGCTCGCGAGCGACATAGGTATAGACGGCGGGCGTCACGAACAGCGTGAAGAGCGTACCGATCGTCATTCCCGCCGCGATGACGAGTCCGATCGAGTAGCGGCTTGCGGCGCCGGCACCGCTGGCGGTCAGCAGCGGCACCATGCCGACCACCATCGCTGCGGTCGTCATCAGGATCGGCCGCAGCCGGATGGCGGCAGCCTTCTCGATGGCGGCCCGGCGGTCGAGCCCCTCCTTCTCCTGCAGGTGGTTGGCGTAGTCGACCATCAGGATGCCGTGCTTGGAGATCAGGCCGATCAGCGTCACGAGCCCCACCTGCGTGTAGATGTTGATGGTGGCAAGGCCCAGGTTGAGGGGGATCAGCGCGCCGAACATCGCTGTCGGCAGCGCGATCAGGATGATCAGCGGGTCGCGGAAGCTCTCGTACTGCGCCGCCAGCACCAGGTAGATGATGATGAGCGCGAACACGAAGGTGACGACCAGGGTGCTGCCCTCCTGCACGTATTGCCGGCTCTCGCCCTGGAAGTCGTAGGAGAAGCCCTCGGGCAGCTTGCTCGCCGCCGTCGCCTTCAGGAAATCGATGGCCTCGCCGATGGTACGCCCGGGGAACGGCACGCCCGACAGGGTGGCGGAGTTGAGCTGCTGGAAGCTCGTCAGCGCATTGGGCTGGACGGTCCTGCCCACCGTGCCGATGCTCGACAGCGGCACCAGCGCGCCGGCCGCCGTACGCACCTGGTAGCGCTCGAGCCAGTCCGGGGTGAGGCGGAAGTCGCGCGGTACCTGGGGGATGACCTGGTAGCTGCGGCCGTACAGGTTGAAGCGGTTGACGTAGTTGCCGCCGAGCAGGGTGGCGAGCGAGCCGCCAATATCCTGCATGGTGATGCCGAGGCGATTGGCCTTGTCGTGGTCGAGCTTCAACTCAACTTGCGGCGTCTCGAACTTGAGGTCGCCGTCGGTGAATATGAAGAGGCCGCTCTTGGCTGCCTCCGCCTGCACCTCGGCCAGTACCTGCGCCAGCTGGGTATAGTCGGCCGTGGTCGTCAGCACGAACTGGACCGGCGGGCCTCCGGTCGAGCCCGGCAGCGACGGCAGGGCAAAGGAGATGGCTTGCGCGCCGGCGACGCCGGCCACCTTCGGCTGCAGGCTCTGCAGAATCTCCTTCTGCGAGCGCGTGCGCTCCTCCCAGGGTTTGAACAGGATGCCGGCGATGGCCTGGTGCACGTTGTTGCCCAGGCCGTTGATGATGAAGACGTGCTCGCGCTCGGGGACGGTCTCGAACACCTTGTTGAGCTCGCTGGTCGCCTGCTCGAGCAGGTCGAGGTTGGCGGTTTGCGGGCTCTTGACGATATTGAACAGGATGCCCTGGTCCTCCTCGGGGGCCAGCTCCTTCTGCGTCGTCATGTACATGATGCCGGTCGCGACCACGACGGCCGCGAGGATCAGGAGCGTCACCGGACGGCCGTTGAGCGTGCGGTGGAGACGGCGCTCGTAGCGCCGGCGCAGGCGGTCGAAGGTGCGGTCGAGGAACTGGTTGAACCGTCCCGTCGAGTGCTGGCTTCTGAGCAGCTTGGAGGCCATCATCGGCGACAGCGTCAGGGCAACGACGCCCGAAACCACCACGGCGCCCGCCAGCGTGAACGCGAACTCGCGGAACAGCGCTCCGGTGAGCCCCGAGACGAAGCCGATGGGGGCATAGACGGCGGCCAGCGTGATGGTCATGGAGATCACCGGCACGGCGATCTCGCGCGCCCCCGTCAGCGCCGCATCGAAGGGTGCCATGCCCTCCTCGATGTGGCGGTGGATGTTCTCCACCACGACGATGGCGTCGTCGACCACGAGGCCGATGGCCAGCACCAGGGCCAGCAGGGTGAGCAGGTTGATGGAGTAGCCGAGCGCCAGCAGCGCGAACATCACGCCGATCAGCGACAGCGGGATGGTGACGATCGGGATCAGCGTCGAGCGCAGGTTGCCGAGGAACAGGAAGATCACGACGATCACGATCAGCGCCGCCTCAAGCAGCGTCTTCTGCACCTCCTCGATCGACGCATTGATGAACTTGGTGGCGTCGTAGGCGATTGCCGCCTCCAGCCCGGCCGGCAACTGGCGCTGGATGTCGGGAAACGCCTTGCGCACGTCGCCGATGACGGTGAGCGGATTGGAGGTCGGGGTCGCGAAGATGCCGATGAACACCGCCTTCAGGCCGTCGAACACGGAGGAGGAATCGGCGCTCTCGGGGCCCAGCTCGATGGTGGAGAAGTCGGCGAGCCGTATCAGCGCGTCCCCGCGCGTCACCACCACCAGCTTGCCGAAGGCCGCCGGGTTGTCGAGGGCCGTCTCGGCATTGATGGTGGTCTGGACGAAATCGCCCTTCACCTGGCCGGCCGCCGTCGTGAAGTTGTTGGCGGAGAGCGCATTGCGCACATCGAGCGGGGTAACCCCCAGCGCCGCCATCTTGTCCGGGTTGAGCCAGACGCGCATGGCGAAGGTCTGGCCGCCCAGGATCTGCGCGTTGGCGACGCCGTTGATGGTCTGCAGCCGCGGCTGCACCACGCGCGTCAGGTAGTCGGTGATCTGCGAGCCCGACATCACCTTGCTGTTGAACGACATGTACATGAGCGCCGTGGTCTCGCCGGTCTGCTTGATGACCACGGGGTCCTGCGATTCGCGCGGCAGCTGGCTCTTGACCTGCTGGATCTTGGACAGCACGTCGGCCACGGCGCGGTCCGGGTTGGCATCGAGCCGCAGGTTGAGGGTGACGACGCTGTAGTTCTGCAGCGAGGAGGAGAGCAGCGTATCGATGCCCTCGGCGCTGGCCACCGCCTGCTGGATCGGGGTGGTGATGAAGCCCTTGATGAGGTCGGCGTTGGCGCCGGGATAGGCGGTCGTGATCGTGATCGTCGTGTTGGTGATACGCGGATACTGCCGCACCGGCAGGTTGAAAGCCGAGGCGAGCCCGATCAGCAGGATCAAGAGGCTCACGACGGTGGCGAGCACCGGGCGGCGGATGAAGATGTCGGTGAAGGACATTGGGTCGGTTTCTACTGCTTGGGCCGGTCTTCGGCCGGCTTGGGCGTCTGACTGTTGTCGATCAGCACCGACGCGCCCGGATTGAGCTTGAGCTGCCCCGTGGTCACCACGTTCTCGCCGGCCTCGAGGCCGAACGTGACGGCGACGCGGTCGTCGCGTACCTGGCCCGTGCGCACGAAGCGGCGCTCGACGACGAGCGCCGGCGCGGCCGGCTGGCTAGGTGCCGCGGCAGCAGCCGAGCCCGCGGCAGGCGGCGCGGCATCCCCCGCCGGCGCCGGCTTCACCACGTAGACGCTGTCGCCGTAGAGACTGTAGGTGACGGCCGTGCGCGGCACGGTCACGACGTCCCTGGGATCGCCCACCAGCACCGTGACGTTGGCGAACATGCCCGGCAGCAGCTTGCGCTCCGGATTGGGCAGCAGGCCGCGCACCAGCAGCGTGCGGGTGTCCTGGGCCACGCGCGCATCGAGCGACTGGATCTCGCCCTTGAAGACCTGGCCCGGATAGGCGTCGACGGTGAGCTCGATCGGCTGGCCCACGGCAAGCTTGCCGACGTACTGCTCGGGCATCGGGAAGTCCGCCCGGATCGGATCGAGCGCCTGCAGGGAGACCAGCGCCATGCCGGCCGAGACGTACTGCCCTTTCTCCACCTTGCGGATGCCGAGGCGGCCGGCAAACGGGCTGGCGATGGCCTTCTGGGCGATGACGGCCTGGATGCGCTTCACGGCCGCTCCCGCGACCTCTCGCTTGGCCCGGGCGGTATCGAGATTGGCCTCCGAGGTGACCCGCTTCTGCATCAGGTCGGCCTGTCGCTCGTAGGCGAGCTCTGCCTCCCGCTGCACGGCGACGGCGTTATCGAGGTCGGCGAGCTCCACGGCGGTGTCGAGCTGGACGAGCTTGGTGCCCTGGGGCACCTCCTTGCCGCTGTCGATCAGCACCTCGGTCACGATGCCGGCCACCTGGCTGGTGACCTCGACGCCCTGCGAGGCGATCAGCGTGCCGATGGAGGCCAGCCGCTCGATCCACCTCTCGACGCGCGTCGGCTCCGCCGTCACCGTCACCGGTGGCGACTTCATCTGCGACAGGAAGGTGCGGATCATCTGCGGCTTGAACACGAACTGGAAGTAGCCAAGCCCGCCGAGTAGCAGCAGGATGACGACGCTGGTGATGAAGAAGCGCCTTTTCATGTCTCGTCCCGTTGAGGGGTCTGGGCTGCGCATGCCCCGGCAGCCGGCAGCGCCGTCCTGAGCAGGAGGCGCATGGTGTTGGGGCCTATGTAAGCGATCACTGCCGAACCTTCAAATCGGCCCAGGTAATGGTTGAGCGGCGATCACACGGGAACGTGGTAGAGTCCGCGTGGCGTGGCGAATGGCCTCAGCCCACGGCGCTGAAACATTTCGTTCAAGAGGCGCACTACGGCGGTCGTTTTGAGAAAAGGCCGAGGCGGACCGCGGACACAAATGCTCGCGGTGTACCTTCAGGAACAGCGGCGCGGGTGGCCGGCGTCTAGTCCTGTCGCATTGGCCCGACACCCAGCCGGATCAGAAGCAGAGGTAGTTCGATGATCGCGATCCTCAAGCGTGCAATCGCCCCGGCCGTCCTCGCGCTCGCGGCCACGTGCGGCTCAGCCCTCGCCAACGCTTCTCCGCTCGGCCTCTGGTACGACGAGACCGGCCGCGGTGCGATCGAGATCACGCAATGCAATGGCAACCTCTGCGGCCGCCTGGTCTGGATCAAGCAGGCCGACCACAAGGAAGGCTGCGGCCTGCAGATCTTCGGCGACGTCAAGCCGGTCGCCGGCGGCAAATGGGACGGCGGCTGGATCATCGATCCGGAGAAAGACCTCAAGACCAGGTACGACGTCGAGATCACGCCGCAAGGCGACAAGCTCAAGGTGATGGGCTACTCCGGCACGAAGTTCCTGAGTCAGACCATGATCTGGACGCGGGCGCCGGCCAGCCTGCCGAGATGCGATGCAAGCGCCAATGCCCCGTCCGGCCCGAAACCCGCGCCGACGAGGAGCGACGAGCCGCCGACCGTCTATCCGCCGCCGCCTTCCACGCCGGCTCCATCCGCAAGCCGCGACCAGCCCAAGGCCGCTGAACGCGACGCCCCCACCGCAGCCAAGCCGGGCAAGGACTGCAAGATCGAGTTCGGCGGCGTCACACTCTCGTTCCCCTGCCCCGAGTGAGGATCGGGCGGCGCGACAGGCTCGGATCAGACCTCAAACCATTTGTCCGGCTCGAAGACGGTTGCCGCGCGTTCGCGCCCCGCATAGCCCCGCGCATTCGACCGGACCCGGCACTGGCCGACGTCGTACTCGGTCTGCACGTGGGTGTGGCCGTGGATCCAGGCGACGATGTTGGGCCGCTCCTCGATGAAGGCATGCAGGTCGGTGTAGTAGGCGGCATTGATCCGACTCTCGCGCTGCGAGGGCGCGACCCCGAGCTTGCTCGGGGCATGGTGCGTCGCCACCACCAGCTTTTTGGATGGGTTCTCCTCCGCCAGCCCGGCGATGTGGGCGCGTGAGGCGGCGAAGCGCGGGCGCACGTCGGCGGGCCGCAGGCCCCGCAGGCGGTCGCCGTCGCGCGTCTGGATGATATAGAAGTCGCTCATGGCCCGCTGTACGGCGAGCTCGACCATGGGGTCGCCGCCGCCCATGTCGGTCCACAGCGTCGCCCCGCACAGGATCGCGTCGCCGAGCTCGACGTGGCCGTCCTCCAGCAACGTCACGTCCGGGAAATGGCGGCGGATGGCATCGGCAGAGTCGTCGATGCAGAAGCCGTAGTGCTCGTGGTTGCCCATCAGGTAGACGACGCGGTCGAAGTTGTGCTGCGCCTCCCCGATGAGCCGCTGCGTGGCTTCGCGGACGGCGCTTGCGGTCTTGTCCGTCCTGGCCGGGTCGAGGGTCGCGGCGAGCGTGATGTCGCCGGCGAGCACCAGCACGTCACCCTCGGGCAGCGGCTTGTCGAGGGCCCCGAACTCCAGGTGCAGGTCGCTCATGTAGTGGATGCGCATGCCGCTCAGCGCCCGACCCACCGCCCGGCGCGTCGCTCCACGAACGAGCGCACGCCCTCGGCCGCATCCTCAGTCACCATCAGCCGCGCCTGCTGGGCGTTGAACTGGCGGATGGCCTCGTTGGGGCCGTGATCGGCGGAAAGGCGCGATGAGGCGAGCGAGGCGCGCACGGCGAGCGGTGCCTGCTCGGCGATCCGCCTGGCAATGGCAAACGCCCGCTCCTTCTGCTGGCCCGCCGGCACCACCTCCTGCACGAAGCCCAGCCGCAGCGCCTCGGCGGCGCCGAACTCGTCGCCGGTCAGCAGGTAGCGCTGGGCGTTGCCCCATCCCGCCCGCTCCACCATGCGGACGGTGGCGCCGCCCGCCGGCATGATGCCGCGCTTGACCTCGATCTGCGCGAACCGCGTGTTGTCGGCAGCGACCACGATGTCGGCCGCCAGCATCAGCTCGATGCCGAGGGTGAAGCAGATGCCCTGCACGGCGGCGACCAGCGGCTTGGTGCGGACCGGCGGCCGCAGCGCCAGCGGATCGACCGCGCCGACAGGGAATACCGTGCCACGCTCGCGCATGACGGGCGCCACCTTGTCGAGCTCGAGCCCGGCCGTGAAGTTGTCGCCGTGGGCGTAGAGCAGGCCGACCCAGGCCTCCTCGTCCCGCTCCAGCGCGGTGTAGGCCTGCGCCAGCTCCACCAGCATCTTCGGCGAGAAGCCGTTGAGCTTCCTGGGACGGTCGATGCCGATGGCAAAGATGCGGTCCAGCCGCTCGGTGGTGATGCGGCCGTCGGCCGGGGGCTCGGTGGTTGTCGACATGAACGCGCTCGCAACAGGTTGACGGACGTCATTCCCGCAAGCGCGAAGCGCGCCAGCGGGAATCCAGCGCCAAACTCTGCCCTTGGTGACCGTGGCTGGATTCCCGCTCTGCGCTTCGCTTGGCGGGAATGACAACACTGCGGCTTGTGCCCCTTGGGTTCAATGGCAAAGTTCGCACCTCTACACCGCGAGTTGAATGCTCCCGAGCTTGCGGCGCCGCCGCAATCGGATAGCCTGAGGCTCCCCGTTAAGGAGAGCATTTCATGATCGAGGTCTTCTACTGGCCCACGCCTAACGGCAAGAAGGTCACCGTCCTGCTCGAGGAGTGCGGCCTCGAATACAAAATCACGCCCGTCAATATCCAGAAGGGCGACCAGTTCAACAAAGACTTCCTGCGCATGAACCCCAATCACCGCATGCCCGCGATCGTCGATCACAAGCCCAAGGATGGGGGCGCGCCGATCAGCGTGTTCGAGTCCGGCGCTATCATGATGTACATCGCCGAGAAGACGGGGAAGTTCTGGCCGCAGGACCTGCGCGGCAAGTACGAGGTCACGCAGTGGGTCATGTGGCAGATGGCCAACCAGGGCCCCAAGCTCGGCGAATGCGGCCACTTCCGCCGCCTCGGCGACCGCGAGGGCGACCAGAAGTACGCCATCAACCGCTTCACCGACGAGGCCAACCGCCTCTACGGCGTGCTCAACAACCGGCTCCACGACCGCCCCTGGCTCGCCGGCAACGAGTACACGATCGCCGACATGATCTGCTATCCCTGGACCATCAATCACAAGGTGCAGGGCCAGGACCTCGAGGAGTTCAAGCACGTCAAGCGCTGGGCCGAGGCGATCGCCAAGCGGCCCGCCGTTCAGAAGGGCATGGCCGTGGGCGCGGACCTCTCGACCGACGTCACCAAGCTGCCGCCCGAGGAGCAGGCCCGCATCCGCAAGATGCTCTACAACCAGCGCGCCATTCCCGCGCCGGGCTGAGACCACAGGGACCGCGACGGGGGCCGCTCAGGCCCCCGACTTTGCGTGCTTTGCCCACTCCGGCCGCGCCTTGAGCGACGTCGCGTACTTGAGGCCGATCTTGCGCAGGCGCTCGCCCTCGAACTCCTGCTGCGCCAACGCCATGCCGCGGTCGAACACCTCCGAGTAGCGCTTGATGCGTCCGCCCTCGAGGTCGAAGCGGCCGATGCCGTCGAAGGCCACGCGCGCGCCCTTGGCCTCGGGTCGCTTGGAGTCGAAGGAGAAGCGGTAGCTGGCATAGCCGACATTGCCGGCCTGGACAGGATCGAAGAAGTCCCAGCGGAAGTTGCTGCCGCCCTCGCTGAAATGGGCGAGCATCTTCTTGATCGCCTCGCGCCCCTTGGATGGGCCGAAGAAATAGTCGTCGTAGGTGCCGTCCGCCGTGAAGAGATCGGCCAGCGCATCGCCGTTGCCCGACGCCGCCGCGGCCGCGAATTTCTTGACCAGCTCTGCGAACTCCATGCGCTCCTCCCTGGTTGTCGCGGCATGTTACGCCGTCATTGCCGCCAAGCGAAGCGCCACCCTACCCGCTCGTCATGCCGGCATCGCGAATGCCGGCCGTACGGTGTCCTGGGTTCCGGCCGTCGCCGGAATGACGTCTGGGGCTACGGACGACAACGACCATTGACGTCATGCCGGCGCCGCGAGTGCCCGCCAGGGCGCTCGCGGGAAATGCCGGCACCCATGCACCTCAATCATCGCCCATAGGCACGGTGTCTGGGTTCCGACCTTCGTCGGAATGACGGCTACCGTGGTCGGCTCGACAGGGCGCTGCCGGAATGTCCCCAGAACCACAGCGCCCCCAGCACGATCAGCGATCCGATGACAGCCGCCACCACGTCCCGCAGCGACACGGAGTATTTGTCGAGCTCGGGAAACAGGCCGAGCATGCGGAACAGGAAGCCGCCGACAAGGGCGCCGACCAGCCCCAAGCCTAGGTTGCGCCAGCGCCCGAAGCCTTCCTGGTCCCAGGTGACGAGGCGGCTCGCGAGCGCGCCTCCGA